>NZ_JBHZAN010000026.1:72967-176636 GCF_042754285.1 Streptomyces sp. NPDC059224 | reverse complement strand
GCACCGGAGTCATCCGGTGCGCCCCGACGGCGTTGCCGACCCGAGGTGTCACCAGGCGGTGGCCTTCTCCTCCGAGGGGAGGAGGATCCACAGCGCGATGTAGAGCAGGAACTGCGGGCCCGGCAGCAGGCACGACAGCAGGAAGATCACTCGCATCGTCGTCGCGGAGGTGCCGAAGCGGCGGGCCAGCGCGGCGCACACTCCGCCGATCATGCGGCCGTGGGTGGGGCGGGCGAGGCTGGACATCCGCGTCTCCTTCGTGAGTCCCCGGTGCGCTGCGCGACCGGTTCGAGGCGGCCCGTGCGGCTCCTCGTCTGCCCTCAACGGTACGGAGACGAACCAGGTCGAAGCGTCGCTCTACGGGGCGATCCCGACCCTGGGAATCGTCGGGGTACGACCCTGAGCCGGGTCCTCCTGGGGGAGGGCCGCCGGCCGGCGCCGCCCACCTCGCCGACGGAGCCGGGAGCGGGCCGCCGGAACCACCGCCAGATGCGCGACGAGCACGCCGGCCGTGTTCAGGAGGACCGAGTCGACGTCCACCACCCGTCCGGGCACCCCGGTCTGCAGCAGGGCGATGCCGAGCGAGATCAGGGCGCCCGTGGCGGCGGTACGGATCAGGGAGGCGAGCGGCGAGACACGGAGCCGGCCGTGGACCAGCGGGAGCAGCACACCCAGCGGGGCGAGCAGCGCGAGGCCCTCACCGATCCGGTGGGCGGCCTCGAGCGGGCCCAGTGCCAGATCGGCGCGGATCCCGGCGAACGGGTGCAGGTTGGCGGGCATCACCCACGGCACGTCCAGTGGCCGCAGCATCAGCCAGGCGACGAACGCGAGATGGGCGACAAGGAGGACACCCCCTGCCACACGGACGCGGATCGCGGCGCTGCCGCCGATGGAGCCTTGACGCTGCACGCCCCACAAGACGCCCCGGCGCACGCGAACGGTTCCGGATGCGAGGGGGTGAGGCTTTCCCCACACGGCTGAGCGGAGAGCCCCGTCAGAGGCGCGGGCAACCACTTCCGGCCCGCACCCGCCGCACCACGCTCCCCGGCCCCCACGAGGCGCCGAAGCGCCCCTCACCCGGAAGAAACCTCCCCGGAGGGCGGCCGGTTCCCGCTCGGAGAGTTCCGTACCGCGTCCGTGCACTCGTACCGCAGCAGCGGCTCCCGCCCCGGCCCGCCCAGGATCACCGAACCATCGCCCTCGGCCGCGGCCGAGTCGGAGAGCGTGCACACGATCTGGCCCAGCGCGTACGACGTCAGCCGGGCCGGCGACGTGCTCAGCCGCAGCGTGTCCTCCGGATCCCCGGGCCGGGGCCCCACGACCGACATCCCGCCGCGCACGTACGTCGTGTAGCCCGCCGACTTCTCGGCGGCCGTGGGCGTCTCCGCGAGCTGGTCGAGCAGCCCCTGGGCGACGATCACCCGCCGCTGCGCGTCCGCCGTGCCCTCCGGGACGCGTACCGCCCGGTCCACGGTCACCAGCGCGGAGCCGCACAGCAGGAACACCTGCACCGGCACCCCCTGCTCGGGCTGGGCCGACAGGTCCGGCTGGGTCATCGAGCACGGCACCCGCGAGGGCGCCCCGCCGAAGTCGGTCGGCACCTCGGTGGCCCGGATCCCGCACCCGCAGAGCGCGAGCGCCAGCCCGGCGAGGGCCAGAAGTCTTCGTCCGTGCATCAGGCGTCCTTCTCCCCGGCGTCCTGGCTCTCCGCGGTCAGCGTCGAGGCGTCCCTGGGCAGCCGCAGGGTGAACACCGCGCCGCCCTCGGGCGAGTTGGCCGCGGTGATCGAGCCGCCGTGGATCCGGGCGTTCTCCGTCGCGATGGACAGGCCCAGGCCGCTGCCCTCGGAGCGCGGCCGGGAGGCGCTCGCCTTGTAGAACCGGTCGAAGACGTGGGGCAGGACGTCCTCGGGGATACCGGGTCCGTGGTCGCGCACGGCGACCACCAGCTCGCCGCCCTCCTGCTGGTCCATGCGCACCGACACGCGTACCGGCGAACCGCCGTGCTTGAGCGCGTTGCCGATCAGGTTGGCGAGGATCACGTCGAGGCGGCGCGGGTCGAGGCGGGCGTGGATGCCGCGCTCGGCGTCCAGCTCCACCGCGTCCAGCCAGGCCCGTGCGTCGATGCAGGCGGTGATCTGGTCGGCGATGTCGACGTCGTCGAGGACCAGCCGGGCCGTACCGGCGTCGAAGCGGGTGACCTCCATCAGGTTCTCGACGAGGTCGTTGAGGCGGCGCGTCTCGCTGACGACCAGCCGGACGGCGGGCTCGATCATCGGGTCCATCGACCCTGACTCCGCCTCCAGCTCCTCCTCCAGGATCTCGGTCACGGCGGTGATCGCGGTGAGCGGCGTCCGCAGTTCATGGCTCATGTCGGCGACGAAGCGGCGCGAGGCGTCGTCCCGCGCGGCCATGTCGTCGACCCGTTTCTCCAGCGCCTCGGCCGCGTCGTTGAACGTCCGTGACAGGTCGGCGAGTTCGTCCGTCCCCGACACCCGCAGCCGGGTGTCCAGCCTGCCCTCGCCGAGCCGCCGCGCGGCGACGCCCAGTCGGTGCACCGGCTTCAGCACGGTCGTCGCGGCGGCCTGCGCGAGCAGGGCCGAGCCGATGAGCGCCAGCCCGGTGGCGATGCCCAGCGACCACGCCAGCGAGTTGAGGTCCTTCGCCTCCGGCTCCAGGGACTTCATCATGTAGCCGGTCGGCCCGCCGCCGATCAGCCGGGTCCCGGCCACCAGGTACGGCGTGCCGTGGTCGACGACCCGCTGCCAGTACAGGTGGTAGGCCGACTTGTTGGAGTCGGTCAGCTTCTGCTGCTTGTCGACGGCGGTGCGCAGGGACCGGGGCACGTCGTCGAGCGCGAACGCGCTCAGCCCGTCCGAACTGCCGTACACCGTCTTGCCGTCCGGGTCCTGTCCGACCAGTAACACGCTGAACCGCTGGCTGCTGCCGGCCATCTGACCGGCCGTGCGCTGGAGTTCGTCCTGGGTGGGATGGACGGGCAGCGCGCCCGCCCGGTTCTGCATCTCCTGCTGGAAGTCGCGCAGCACCGCGTCCTGGGTGCGGGTGAGCACGGCCTCGCGGTTCAGCCAGTACGCGATGCCGGACGCGGACACGGCCGCGGTCAGCGCGACGAGCCCGAAGACCACGACGAGCCGCAGCCGCAGACTGGTGAAACGCAGCCTGGACATGGCCCCCCTGCGATCCGCGGCCCAGCCGCGGAAGCCCCCTTGCCGGTCCGTCACTGAGGGGCGTCCAGGCGGTAGCCGACACCACGGACGGTACGGATCAGGGTCGGCGAGGAGGGCACGTCCTCCACCTTGGCACGCAGCCGCTGCACACAGGCGTCCACGAGCCGGGAGTCACCGAGGTAGTCGTGCTCCCAGACCAGCCGCAGCAACTGCTGCCGGGACAGCGCCTGCCCCGGCCGCCGGCTCAGTTCGAGCAGCAGCCGCAGCTCGGTCGGGGTCAGCTGGAGGTCCTCGCCGTTCTTCGTCACGGTCATCGCGGACCGGTCGATGACGACGTTGCCGAAGGTCGCCGAGTCGGTGGACTCCCGCTCCCCGCGACGCAGCACGGCCCGGATCCGGGCGTCGAGCACCCGGCCCTGGACGGGTTTGACGACATAGTCGTCGGCCCCGGACTCCAGCCCGACCACCACGTCGATGTCGTCGCTGCGCGCGGTCAGCAGAATGATCGGCAACTGGTCCGTGCGCCGGATCCGCCGGCACACCTCGAACCCGTCGATGCCGGGCAGCATCACGTCGAGGACGATCAGATCGGGCCGCTGCTCGCGCAACAGCTTCAGACCGTCCTCACCGGTCGCAGCGGTGGCCACCCGGTGCCCCTGGCGCGTCAGAGAGAGCTCCAGGGCCGTACGGATGGCGTCGTCGTCCTCGATCAGCAACAGGGAAGGCACGGGCTCATTCTGGCCCATGAGAGGCCTGTCGTACGACCTGTGCGGCTCGTAGCCGCCCGCGAACCTCGTCACCGCCACCACCTGTGCATCGTGTGTGGACGCTCTGTGCCGGATCCCTGTGACAGGTCTGTGACAGTCGGCGGATACGGCCGTGAAGGTGGCCCGGCAGAGTTCTCGGCACAGGCAAGCGAGCGGGTGGCGCGGAGCCTGGGCAAGCCGAACTACCGGAAGTCCACGACGGGGGGCGCGAGATGAACACGCTGATCGGTCACAGCACCAGCGCAGTGATCACGCGTCTGCACGACGTGAACCGGGGTTCCGAGAAGTCCGGTGCCGTGAGCGGGCGGGGGTGCGCTCGCGGCACCGGGCGTCAGCACACCGCCTACATGACGGTGGTCGACGGCTGCGCGGGGGAAGCGCACGGGGGATCCGCACACGGGGAGGACACGGGGGAGCAGCGCTCGCTGACCGAGGCGGAGTTCACCGCCTACGTCCAGGAGCGCCGCGCTTCCCTGTACGCGACCGCCTACCACCTGACCGGTGACCGCTACGAGGCCGAGGACCTGCTGCAGAGCGCGCTGTTCTCGACGTACCGGGCGTGGGAACGGATCAGCGACAAGGCGGCCGTGGGCGGTTACCTGCGGCGGACGATGACGAACCTGCACATCAGCGCCTGGCGGCGCCGCAAGCTCAACGAGTACCCGACCGAGGAACTGCCGGAGACGCCCGGCGACACGGACGCGATGAGCGGCACCGAGCTGCGCGCGGTCCTGTGGCAGGCGCTGGCCCGGCTGCCCGAACTCCAGCGCACCATGCTGGTCCTGCGCTACTACGAGGGCCGCACGGACCCGGAGATCGCGGAGATCCTCGACATCAGTGTCGGCACGGTGAAGTCCAGCATCTGGCGGTCGCTCCGCCGGCTGCGCGAGGACGAGGTCCTCAGCTTCGGCCGTGACGAGGAGAACGCCTTCGGGGAGCTCGTCGCCTGAAGGTAAGGGGATCCGGGGGGATCCCGACGGGGAGGGCCTGGGGGGACTCACGGGGGACTGCGAGTCAGGGCCCATGGGGGAAGCGAGTCCGGGGGGACTCGCGGGGGAAAGCACGGGGGAGCTCCGCCACGGGGGACTCGGGGGTGTTCGGCGGGGCCGGCGGGAGCGGGACTGGAGGGCCGGGGGGTCCGTCCAGTCCCGCTTTTCCGTCACGTCCGCCGTGCTGCCCCGTCCGCGGGTACGGGGGTCAGGCCGACGCCCGGTCCCGGCTCTGCCGGCCCACCGCGGCCGCCGCCAGCCGGCCCAGCGCCTCGTCCCGGTCGCACGGGTGCGCGCCCAGCGACACCTGGCGGGCCACGATCGTCCGCTCCGCGCGCATCAGCCGCCAGCCGCGGCGCAGCAGGAACGGCACCGACTTGCGGCCCTCCTTCAGATCGCGCAGGAAGCGCCGCCGGAAGGTCCGCATCGGGCCCCGGTTCAGGCAGAGCGCGTCGGCCAGCAGCCCCCGCTCGCGGCAGCGCTCCACTATCTCGGCGGCGAAGACGCCCTCCGCGATGAACAGCGGGGTACGGCCGATGTGCAGTGGTTCCTCGCCGGTACGGGCGCTCAGCGAGATGTCGTACACCGGTACCGGCGTCGACCCCGTGGCGCAGAGCCGGGCGATGGCCTCGACCGCGATCTCCGCGTCCCAGGACTGCGGGTGGTCCCAGTCGATGTCCGAACTCCCCGCCACCAGCGGCAGCGTCGGGTCGTCGCCGTCCTTGTAGAAGTCGTCGAGGCGCAGCACGGGCAGTCCGGAGCGGGCGGCGACGAGGGACTTGCCCGAGCCGGAGGGGCCGCACAGCAGCACGACACGGGCGGAGGGCGGGAGATGAAGGCTCACGGAACACCAGTTTGACGTATGGGGGGCCCGCTGCCGACCCCGCGGGTCGCCTTTGGAGCGTGACTCACACCTCAACTACCCTGAGTGCCTGTCCGCTTACCCTGAGCACTCGAAGGTGGCACCAGCGATGGCCCGTACCGCGTCCTCCCCGTATCCGACCGCTCAGCGCGCCCTGGTCGCACTCGCCGCGGCCTCAGCCGCGCTCGGCGCGGGCGCCGCGACGGCCGCCGCGGACACCCAGCACGTCGTGGACCCCCGGGTGCACACCCGGCCCACCTCCCTCGGCCACCTCGACCCGAAGTCGGGTGTGCAGGCGCTGGGGGCCGTACTGCCGTACGTCACGGGGCCGGTGGCGGGGCTGAAGCCCAACCCGCTGGCGGGTACGGGTGTCGACCCGCTGGACAACGGGGTGGGGACGAAGGTGGCCGACTTCCGGCCGGTGTCGTCGAAGATGCTGACGGGGCCGGTGGCGCAGGCCTCGTCGGTCGGGTCGCTGCCGGCGGTGGGACAGATGCTCGGCAACGCGGGGAGCTGAGCGCCCCGTGCGGGGCGCCGGGGGCAGCCCCGGCCGAATGCCGGGAGGAACTGCGGGACCAGCCTCGGGCGGCCCGCAGTTCCCCGCGCACGGAGACGGATCAGTAGGAAGACCCTGACGCGCCCAGCGCCCCCGTCGGGTGCCAGACGGTCTTCGTCTCCAGGAAGGCCGTCATGCGGTCCGTCCCGGGCGCCGCCGTCCAGTCGTCCACAGGCTGTGGACGCAGGACGCGCTTCAGGTTGTCGGCCGCCGCGATCTCCAGCTCCTTCGCCAGCGACTCGTCGGCGCCCGCGAGGTCGATCGCGTTGACGTCCTGGTGGGCGGCGAGGGGCGCCGCGATCTCCGCCGTACGGCCGGAGAGGATGTTGACCACTCCGCCGGGGACGTCGGAGGTGGCGAGCACCTCGGCCAGCGAGAGGGCCGGCAGCGGCGCCTTCTCGCTCGCGACCACGACCGCCGTGTTGCCGGTGGCGATCACGGGCGCGACCACGGACACCAGGCCCAGGAACGACGACTCCTGCGGGGCCAGGACGGTCACCACGCCGGTCGGTTCGGGGGAGGAGAGGTTGAAGAAGGGGCCCGCGACCGGGTTGCCGCCGCCGGCCACCTGGGCGATCTTGTCGGTCCAGCCCGCGTACCAGACCCAGCGGTCGACGGCGGCGTCCACGACCGCGGCGGCCTTGGACTTGCCGAGGCCCTCGGCGTCCGCGACCTCGCGCACGAACTGGTCCCGGCGGCCCTCCAGCATCTCCGCGACGCGGTAGAGGACCTGGCCGCGGTTGTAGGCCGTGGCCCCGGACCAGCCGCCGAACGCCTTGCGCGCGGCCACGACCGCGTCCCGGGCGTCCTTGCGGCTCGACTGCGGCGCGTTGGCCAGCCAGTTGCCCTTCGAGTCCGTCACCTCGTACACCCGGCCGCTCTCGGAACGCGGGAACTTCCCGCCGACGTACAGCTTGTAGGTCTTGAAGACAGACAGGCGATCAGACATCGAGGTATGCCTCCAGGCCGTGGCGGCCGCCCTCGCGACCGAAGCCCGACTCCTTGTAACCGCCGAACGGCGAGGTCGGGTCGAACTTGTTGAACGTGTTGGACCAGATCACGCCCGCGCGCAGCCTGTTGGCGACGGCGAGGATCCGCGAGCCCTTCTCGGTCCAGATGCCGGCGGACAGCCCGTACGGCGTGTTGTTGGCCTTCGCCACGGCCTCGTCGGGCGTGCGGAAGGTCAGGACCGACAGGACCGGGCCGAAGATCTCGTCGCGGGCGACGGTGTGCGCCTGGGTGACGTTCGTGAAGAGCGTCGGGGCGAACCAGTAGCCGGCGGAGGGGATCTCACAGGCCGGGGACCAGCGCTCGGCGCCCTCCGCCTCGCCCTGCTCGACGAGGGAGGTGATCCGTGCGAGCTGTTCCGCGGAGTTGATCGCGCCGATGTCGGTGTTCTTGTCCAGCGGGTCTCCGAGACGGAGCGTGGACAGACGGCGCTTGAGGGAGTCGAGCAGCTCGTCGTGGACCGACTCCTGGACGAGGAGCCGGGAGCCCGCGCAGCAGACCTGGCCCTGGTTGAAGAAGATCCCGTTGACGATGCCCTCGACGGCCTGGTCGATCGGGGCGTCGTCGAAGACGATGTTCGCGCCCTTGCCGCCCAGTTCGAGGGTGAGCTTCTTGCGGCTGCCCGCGACCGTGCGCGCGATCTCCTTGCCGACGGCGGTGGAGCCGGTGAAGGCGACCTTGTTCACGTCCGGGTGGGCGACGAGCGCGGCGCCCGCGTCGCCGTAGCCGGGCAGGATGTTGACGACGCCCCTGGGCAGGCCCGCCTGGCGGCAGATGTCCGCGAAGAAGAGGGCCGACAGCGGCGTGGTCTCCGCCGGCTTGAGGACGACCGTGTTGCCGGTGGCCAGTGCCGGGGCGATCTTCCAGGCCAGCATCAGCAGCGGGAAGTTCCAGGGGATGACCTGGCCGGCGACGCCCAGGGGGCGCGGGTCGGCGCCGTAGCCCGCGTGGCCGAGCTTGTCCGCCCAGCCCGCGTAGTAGAAGAAGTGCGCGGCGACCAGGGGGAGGTCGGCGTCGCGCGTCTCCTTGATGGGCTTGCCGTTGTCCAGCGTCTCCAGGACGGCCAGCTCGCGGCTGCGCTCCTGGATGATGCGCGCGATGCGGAAGAGGTACTTGGCGCGCTCGGAGCCCGGCAGCGCGGACCACTTCTCGAAGGCCTTGCGGGCGGCCTTGACGGCGCGGTCGACGTCCTCGGCGCCGGCCCGGGCGACCTCGGAGAGGACCTCCTCGGTGGACGGGCTGACCGTCTTGAAGACCTTGCCGTCGGCGGCGTCGGTGAACTCGCCGTCGATGAAGAGGCCGTAGGAGGGCGCGATGTCGACGACGGAGCGGGACTCGGGCGCCGGTGCGTACTCGAATGCGGTGGTCATCTTTTCCTTGGCCATGGTCGGTCAGTCCACCGTCACGTAGTCGGGGCCGGAGTAGCGGCCGGTGGCCAGCTTCTGACGCTGCATCAGCAGGTCGTTCAGGAGTGAGGAGGCACCGAAGCGGAACCAGTGGTTGTCCAGCCAGTCGGCGCCCGCCGTCTCGTTCACCAGGACGAGGAACTTGATCGCGTCCTTGCTGGTCCGGATGCCGCCCGCGGGCTTGACGCCGATCTGGACGCCGGTCTGCGCGCGGAAGTCGCGCACGGCCTCCAGCATGAGAAGGGTGTTCGCCGGGGTCGCGTTCACCGCGACCTTGCCGGTGGAGGTCTTGATGAAGTCGGCGCCCGCGAGCATGCCCAGCCAGGAGGCCCGGCGGATGTTGTCGTACGTCGACAGCTCGCCGGTCTCGAAGATGACCTTGAGCCGGGCGGCGCCCGAGGCCTCCTTCACGGCGACGATCTCCTCGTACACCTTGCCGTAGTTCCCGGCGAGGAACGCCCCGCGGTCGATGACCATGTCGATCTCGTCGGCACCGGCGGCCACGGCGTCGCGCACGTCGGCGAGCTTGACCGGCAGCGCCGCGCGGCCGGCCGGGAAGGCGGTGGCGACCGAGGCGACCTTGACGGACGAACCGGCGACGGCCTGCTTGGCGGCGGCCACCATGTCGGGGTAGACGCAGACAGCGGCCGTGGCCGGGGTCGCGCGGTCCGTCGGGTCGGGATGGACCGCCTTGGCGCCGAGCGCCCGGACCTTGCCCGGGGTGTCCGCGCCTTCCAGCGTCGTCAGGTCGACCATCGAGATGGCGAGGTCGATGGCGTACGCCTTCGCGGTGGTCTTGATGGAACGGGTGCCTAGCGAGGCGGCACGCGCCTCCAGGCCGACCGCGTCGACGCCGGGCAGCCCGTGGAGGAAGCGGCGCAGCGTGCTGTCGGACGCGGTGACGTCAGCAAGTGCGTGGGGTGCGGTGGTGGGCATGGTCACCAGACGAGCATATCTACGCGCGTAGCGGCTGTACACCCCGACGGAACGGTTCTTCTCAGGAACGGCCGGGGGGCCGCCCCCTCTGGTGGCTCGGGGACCGCGTGACCGGCCCGTACGGCCCGCGGCGCCCGGCGAACCCGCCTCTCACGGCGTGACGGTCCGCCTCTCACCGCGTGACGCCGCACACCACTCGGCCGCCCGGCGCACGCCTGAGGCACAATCGGCGGCATGACCTCGCCCCTCGTCAAGGACCACGCCTATCGATCGCCGCAGGCGCTGATCGGCGGAGTACTCCTGCTCGTCATCATCGGCTGGCTCGGCATCGACGCGCTGTCGCGGGGGCACGGCCGCACCCCGTGGCTCGCGCTCGCCGCGATGATCCTTATCGTGCCGCTGGTGGTCGCCTTCACCCTGCGCCCGGTCGTGTTCGCGGGACAGGACCGGCTGCGGGTGCGCAACCCGTTCCGGCTGGTCACGATCCCGTGGGGGGAGGTCGCCGGCCTGCGCTCCGGGTTCTCGAACGAGATCGTGACCAAGGACGGCGCGAAGTACCAGCTGTGGGCCATCCCGGTGTCCCTGCGCGGCCGGAAGAAGGCGGCGCGCCGGCAGGCCAAGGCGGCGTCGGACGCGCGGCGCGGACGCACCGGGGCCGAGGGCGGCGGGTTCGGCGCCCGCGGCGGCCTCGGCGGCTTCGCCACGGGCACCGGCTTCGGCGGCCTGCGGCCCCCGGAGGAGGCGGACGGCCCGGTGCGCGCGGAGACCGACAAGGTCATGGACGACCTGCGGGAGATGCTGGAGAACCGAGGCGAGGCCGAGTCCGCGCAGGGCGCGATCACGGTCCGCTGGGCGTACGAGGTGGCCGCCCCGGCGATCGCCGGAGCCGTGCTCCTGGCGATCCTGCTGGCGACGGGCTGACCGGGCCTGCCGGCACGCACGGTGCCGGGCCTCCCGGGTGGCGGGAGGCCCGGCACCGTCGTTTCAGGGATTCGGGCGGGGCGGGGTCGGCGGACGTCGAGGTGGCCGGCCGGACAGACCGCGGCGGCGGTCGTGGCCGTGCCGGCGCGGGACCAGCGGTAGTCGCGGTCCGCCCCCGGGTCCTGCTGATGGACGAGCCCTGCTCCGCCCTGGACCCGGCCTCCACCCGCCGCATCGAGGAGACCGTCCACGAGCCGACCGACGAGGTGACCGTCGTGATCGTCGAACACGGCCCCACCGACCAGATGTTCCACACCCCCTGAAACCCGCGCGCCGCGGACCACGTGAACGGCCGCTCCGGGCAGGACGGGGGTGGCTGTCGTCGCCTGCCGCGCGCCCGGGGGCCCGGCACCGCATCAGGCCGGGTGGAGGAACCGGACCCCGTGCCGGGCCCGTGCGCGGCGACCGTGTTCCGCCGAGGTGCCGGGGCGGCGGAACGCCCGAGGGGCGGATGCCCGCGGAGGGCGGACGCCTCCGAGAGGGCGCGGAGCACATCCCTTCGCGGTCCCGGCGCGCGGTCACCCCTGCGGCCGTAGGTGTCCGGGACGCGGGCGGCGGCCCGACCTCCCGTCGATCACGGCGCGCTCGGCCACACCAGCAGCATGTACGCGCCGCAGTACGCGGACCCCGCGACCGCCACGGTCAGCGCGAGCACCCGCAACCGCCGTGACGCGCGGGCGAGGTACCCGGCGACGGGCAGCAGCAGCGGGAAACCGGGCAGGAGGAAACGGGCCCGCGGGAAGTAGACGCCCCCGCTGGCCACCACGATCACCAGCAGGACCGCGCCGAACACCAGCAGCGGCAGCGGCTGACGGTCCGCCACCGCGAGCCCGAACAGGACCACCGACGCGAGGACCGTCAGGCTCACCACCACCAGGAACAGTTCCGGCCGGGGAACCTGTCCGAACAGGTGCCGTAGCCAGTGCACGGTCTCCGCGCCGCCGTCCAGCTCGTTGTGCCACATCCGCTGGACGGCGAAGTAGCCGTCCCAGCGGCCGAGCCGGACGCCCACCCAGCCGACGTACGCGCACCAGCCCAGGGGGGCCACCAGGGCCGCCGTCAGGGCGCGGACCGAGAAGCGGGTGCGCAGGGCGAGCAGCGCGGTGACCGAGACGGCGGCGGCCACCGCGATGCCGGTCGGCCTGGTCAGCCCGGCCAGTACCGAGCCGGCCGCCGCCCACAGCCAGCGCTCGTCCAGCACCGCGTACAGCGCCCACGCGGCGAACGCCGTGAACAGCGACTCGGTGTAGCCCATCCACTCCACCAGACCCACCGGGTAGGCCGCCCACAACACGGTGAGCAGCACCCCGGCCCGCCGCCCGGCCAGCCGGTCGCCCACCGCGAACACGCCCCAGGCCGCGACCAGCGACGCCAGCCAGGCGAGGCCGAGGCCGGTACTGGCCCGGGTGCCCGGGGTCAGCACGGCCACGGCCTTGACCAGCAGCGGGTACAGCGGGAAGAACGCCAGGTTGTTGTGGTCGAAGGCGGTCCCGAGGGTGTGCGTGTAGCCGTGGTCGGCGATCCCGAGATACCAGCGGGAGTCCCACTGCGCCGCCAGCATCGGCCACACCCCGTGGTGGCGGCGGTGCGCCCACACGACGAGGAACAGCAGCCCGGTGAGCCGTACGCCGAGATACGCGGCGAGGGCCGGCGCCGCCCGGCGCAGCGCGTGGCGCGGGGTGGCGGCGGTGGGGAGAAGGGGTCGTCGGGAGCCCGGGATGTGTCCGCTGGGGGCGGTGTCGGGGGCGGTCGAGGACACGGCGGCGGCTCCAGACTCCGGTACGGCGGTGGCGGGCGTTACCCGACCACCGTTTCCCGGCCGCCGCGGCAGGACGTGGAACCCGGGTCAACTACCGCCGGGAAATCACCCGATGGGGTGCTACGGATCCGTGCCCGAGCCGATGAAGGGGGCCGGGGGGCGCCCCGGGGGGCGCCCCCCGGGTCAGATGCCGGCCGCCTCGGACAGGTCCCGCTTGATCGCGGCCAGGGTCCGGGCCGCCTCGGCGCGGGCCGCCGGGAGGGCGTCGCGGGCCGCCACCGGGACGACCACCTCCAGGTAGCACTTCAGCTTGGGCTCGGTGCCGCTGGGGCGGACCACGACCCGGGCGCCGGTGAGCGTGTAGCGCAGGCCGTCGGTGGGCGGCAGCCGGTCCGTGCCCCGGGTCAGGTCCTCCGCTCCGGTGACGGGGAGCCCGGCGAGTGCGGTCGGGGGCTGCTCACGGAGCCTGCGCATGGCGTCGGCGATGACGGAGAGGTCCTCGACGCGGACCGAGAGCTGGTCGGTGGCGTGCAGACCGTGCTCGACGGCGAGGTCGTCGAGGAGGTCGAGGAGGGTGCGGCCCTCCTCCTTGAGGACCGAGGCCAGCTCGGTGAGCAGGAGCGCGGCGGTGATGCCGTCCTTGTCGCGGACGCCGTCGGGGTCGACGCAGTAGCCGAGGGCCTCCTCGTAGCCGTAGCGCAGGCCGTCGACGCGGGCGATCCACTTGAAACCGGTGAGGGTCTCCTCGTACGGCAGCCCCGCCTTCTCGGCGATCCGGCCGAGGAGGGAGGAGGAGACGATCGACTCGGCGAAGACGCCGGTGGCGCCGCGCCGGACCAGGTGGGCGGCGAGGAGCGAGCCGACCTCGTCACCGCGGAGCATGCGCCACTCGCCGTCGTCCTTGACGGCCGCGGCGCAGCGGTCGGCGTCCGGGTCGTTGGCGATGATCAGGTCCGGGTCGGTGGCGCGGGCCTGCGCGAAGGACAGGTCCATCGCGCCGGGTTCCTCCGGGTTGGGGAAGGCGACGGTCGGGAAGTCCGGGTCCGGTTCGGCCTGCTCGGCGACCAGGACCGGTGCCGGGAAGCCGGCCCGGGCGAAGGCGGCGAGGAGGGTGTCCTTGCCGACGCCGTGCATGGCGGTGTAGACGGTTCGCGCGGTGCGCGGGGAGCCGGGGGCCAGGACGGCGTCCGTACGGGCCAGGTAGGCCTCCAGGACGGTGTCGTCGAGGGTTTCCCAGCCGGTGTCGGGGCGGGGGACGTCGTGGAGGGTCGTGATCGCCTCGATCTCGGCGGCGATCTCCGCGTCGGCGGGCGGGACGATCTGGGAGCCGTCGCCGAGGTAGACCTTGTAGCCGTTGTCGCGGGGCGGGTTGTGGCTGGCGGTGACCTCCACGCCGGCGACCGCGCCCAGGTGCCGTACGGCGAACGCCAGGACCGGGGTGGGCAGGGGGCGGGGGAGTACGACGGCGTGCAGGCCGGCGCCCGTCATGACGGCCGCGGTGTCGCGGGCGAAGTCGGCGGACTTGTGGCGGGCGTCGTAGCCGACGACGACGGTTCCGGTGCCCCGGCCGTGGGCCTTCAGGTACGCGGCGAGGCCGGCGGCGGCCCGGATGACGACGGAGCGGTTCATGCGCATGGGGCCCGCGCCGAGTTCGCCGCGCAGGCCCGCGGTCCCGAACTGGAGGGTGCCGCTGAAGCGGGCCGACAGTTCGGTGACGTCACCCGCGCCGATGAGCTCGGCGAGCTCGTCGCGGGTGTCCGGGTCGGGGTCCTCGGCCAGCCAGGTCCTGGCCCGGGCGATGAGATCGTCGTGCACGGTCGTCGTCCAACCTCTCGTGGTGTGCCTGCGGCGCCGGTGCTGCTTCGGTGGGGGTGCGCGTGGCGCCTGCGGGCGGTGGTGAATCGGGTCCGGGGCGCGGAGTCTCCGTCCTCGGACCGGTGGTGCTGTCTCGTGCCGTACGGGGTGCCGAACGCCGGACGCTGCGGGCGGGGACTCCCCGCCCCGGCCCCTTCCCGCCGTGGGCGAGCGCGCCGGCCTTGGGGCGCGGGGAACTGGGCGAACGGTCACGACGGGCCCGCGGACGTCCGCCGTGACGGGGGTTACAGCCGGCCCAGCACCTGCGCCAGCAGCTCGCCCATCTGGGCCGCCGAGTCGCGGCCGGCCTGGAGGACCTCCTCGTGGTTGAGGGGTTCGCCGGTCATGCCCGCGGCGAGGTTGGTCACCAGGGAGATGCCGAGGACCTCGGCGCCCGCCTCGCGGGCCGCGATCGCCTCGAGGACCGTGGACATGCCCACCAGGTCCGCGCCGATGACGCGGGCCATGCGGATCTCGGCCGGGGTCTCGTAGTGCGGGCCGGGGAACTGCGCGTAGACGCCCTCTTCGAGGGTGGGGTCGATCTCCTTGCACAGGGCGCGCAGGCGGGGCGAGTAGAGGTCCGTCAGGTCCACGAAGTTCGCGCCGGCGATCGGGGAGGTGGCCGTGAGGTTGATGTGGTCGCTGATGAGGACCGGCTGGCCGGGCCGCATGCCCTCGCGCAGGCCGCCGCAGCCGTTGGTGAGGACGATCGTCTTGCAGCCGGAGGCGACGGCGGTGCGCACGCCGTGTGCGACGGCGGCGACGCCGCGGCCCTCGTAGTAGTGCGTGCGGCCCAGGAAGACCAGCGCGCGCTTGTCACCGAAGGAGTACGAGCGGATCTTGCCGCCGTGCCCTTCCACGGCCGGCGGCGGGAAGCCGGGCAGCTCGGTGACCTGGAACTCGGCGTCGGGGGCCCCGAGGGCGTCGACGGCCGGAGCCCAGCCGGAGCCCATCACGAGGGCGACGTCGTGGGTCTCGGCGCCCGTGAGTTCGCGCAGGCGCGCGGCGGCCGCCCCGGCTGCGGCATGGGGGTCGCCCTGGATGTCGTCCGGAAGAAGAGATGCGTTCACGCGGATGAGAGTAGCCGGTCTGGGCCTACGCGCGTAGATGAGGGAGCTCACGGGATGGCGATCGTTGTCTTGTCGTTTCCAACGAGTGGTGTGACGCAGGTAACTTTTGTAACGGCTGTGGGCGGTCTGTGAGGGTTGGGGGCTCCTCAGCAGGGGCGCTTGCGCAGTTCCATGACGTAGTCGTGCGGGGCGCCCGCCGACTCCGCCGCGTCGGCGATCTCGCCGAGGTAGCGGGCCGAGGGAAGGCCGCCCTCGTAGCCGTTGAGGACGTAGAGCCAGGCGCTCTCCTCGCCCTCCAGGGTGTGCACGCGCACCCGGGCCCGGCGGTAGATGCCCATGCCGACGCCCTCCCAGCGGTCCATGGACTCCTCGTCCATCGCCGCCAGGTCGTAGAGGCCGACGAAGACCTGCGACAGGGGGTCCTCGACGATCGTCGCCAGTGCGCCCTCCCAGCCCATCTGCTCGCCGCCGAAGGTCAGCCGCCATCCGTTCAGCCAGCCGGTGGCGCGGAGGGGGGAGTGCGGGGCGCGGCGGGACATCAGCCGTGCGTCGAGATTGCCGGCGTACGCGGCGTAGAGCGACGACATGGAGAGAGGGTACGGCAGTGGTCCCGGGTGCCTCTCCAGCCCCTCGAGGCACCGGGCGGCGCCCCGGGGCGATAGCACCTCCGGGGGTGCGGGACAATGGAGTACGTGACTCGGATCGTGATCATCGGTGGCGGACCCGGCGGATATGAAGCGGCGCTGGCGGCCGCGCAGCTCGGCGCGGAGGTGACCGTCGTCGACTGCGACGGTCTGGGCGGAGCGTCGGTGCTGACCGACTGCGTGCCGTCGAAGACCCTCATCGCCACGGCCGAGGTGATGACCAACTTCGACTCCTCGTACGAGGAGCTGGGGATCATCGTCGCCGACGACACCCCGCCGCTGGAGCAGGCGGCCCGAGTGGTCGGCGTCGACCTGGGGAAGGTCAACCGGCGGGTGAAGCGGCTCGCGCTGGCGCAGTCGCACGACATCACGGCGTCGGTGACGCGGGCAGGTGCCCGGGTCGTGCGCGGGCGCGGCCGGCTGGAGGGCATGCAGGCCCTGGACGGGTCGCGGAAGGTCGTGGTCGCGGCCGCGGACGGCAGCGAGGAGACCCTCACCGCGGACGCCGTGCTGATCGCGACCGGTGGCCACCCCCGTGAGCTGCCGGACGCACAGCCGGACGGCGAGCGCATCCTGAACTGGACCCAGGTCTACGACCTCACCGAGCTGCCCGAGGAGCTCATCGTGGTCGGGTCGGGTGTGACCGGTGCCGAGTTCGCCGGCGCGTACCAGGCGCTGGGGTCCAAGGTGACGCTGGTGTCCTCCCGGGACCGCGTGCTGCCGGGTGAGGACCCGGACGCGGCCGCCGTCCTGGAGGACGTCTTCCGCCGCCGTGGCATGAACGTCATGGCGCGCTCGCGCGCCGCCGCCGCCAAGCGGGTCGGGGACCGGGTCGAGGTGACGCTCGCGGACGGCCGGGTCATCACCGGTTCGCACTGTCTGATGGCCGTCGGCGCGATTCCCAACAGCGCCGGCCTGGGGCTGGAGGGTGCGGGCGTCAAACTGCGCGACTCCGGGCACATCTGGACCGACAAGGTGTCGCGGACGACGGCCCCGGGGGTGTACGCGGCCGGTGACGTCACGGGCGTCTTCGCCCTGGCGTCGGTGGCCGCCATGCAGGGGCGGATCGCGATGTACCACTTCCTCGGCGACGCGGTGGCCCCGCTGAACCTGAAGACCGTCTCGTCCAACGTCTTCACCGATCCGGAGATCGCGACGGTCGGGTACACCCAGGCGGACGTGGACGCGGGCAAGATCGACGCCCGGGTCGTGAAGCTGCCGCTGCTGCGCAACCCGCGCGCGAAGATGCAGGGCATCCGGGACGGCTTCGTGAAGCTGTTCTGCCGGCCGGGCACCGAGATCGTGGTGGGCGGCGTGGTGGTCTCGCCGCGGGCCTCGGAGCTGATCCATCCGATCTCGATCGCCGTCGACAACAATCTGACGGTCGAACAGATCGCGAACGCGTTCACCGTGTACCCGTCCCTTTCCGGCTCGATCGCCGAGGTCGCGCGGCAGCTGCACACGCGGAAGATCGGCAGCGAACTCTGACGGCCGGATCCGACTCCCCGCTGGTCACGGGGAGTTGTCGCGCATGCGTACGGCATAGTCGGGCGGGGTAGGTCCTATACCACTCCCGACCCTGCCGTGCGAACAACTTCTGCTATTCGGCGCAAACTGCTGAAAGCAGACGGTCGTTGGGGTTACTGTCAGTTTCGTGTTCGCTGCAGAACGTCGCCAATTGATCCTCGAAATGGTGCGCGCGAACGGGGCCGTATCGCTCCGTGAGCTCGCCCGCGTCGTCCAGACCTCAGAAGTGACCGTACGGCGGGACGTGCGCGCACTGGAGGCAGAAGGACTCCTCGACCGCCGGCATGGCGGTGCGGTATTGCCGGGCGGGTTCACGCGGGAGTCCGGCTTTCCGCAGAAGTCACATCTCGCGACCGCCGAGAAGACGGCCATCGCCGATCTCGCCGCGGGTCTCGTCGAAGAGGGCGAGGCCATCGTGGTCGGGGCGGGTACCACCACCCAGGAACTCGCGCGCCGGCTGGCGCGGGTGCCCGGACTCACCGTCGTCACCAATTCGCTGCTGGTGGCGCAGGCGTTGGCCCATGCCAACCGTGTCGAGGTCGTGATGACCGGCGGCACCCTGCGCGGCTCCAACTACGCCCTGGTCGGCTCCGGAGCGGAGCAGTCCCTGCAGGGGCTGCGGGTGTCGAAGGCCTTCCTGTCGGGCAGTGGCCTGACGGCCGAGCGGGGGCTGTCCACCTCCAACATGCTGTCGGCGTCCGTCGACCGGGCGCTGGTGCAGGCCGCCGCGGAGGTGGTCGTCCTCGCCGACCACACCAAGCTCGGTACGGACACGATGTTCCAGACCGTGCCGACGGACGTCATCACCCGCCTGGTCACCGACGAGCCGCCGGCTCATGACGACCGTGCCGGCACGGAGCTCCAGGCCCTCGCCGATCAGGGGGTGCAGATCGCTGTGGCCGGAGCGTCGGGGAACCCGGGGGGTGATCAGGTCCCGGCGCGCCAGCAACAGCATCAACAGCGTCGGGACGTATCCCTTCCGGGGCCGCGGCGGGGCCAGGTGCCCGGGTCGGGGCTGCGGTCGGCCTCGATGCTGAACGGGGAGCAGCCGACCGGGTCCGAGCGGGGGCGGGTCGCCGACATGCGGCGGCGGTGAGCGCCCGGCGTCCGGGCGCCGGGCCGGTCCCGTCACCGCGCGAGTGCGGGACCGCCGTGGCTGGTCGCGCTTACGCGGCGGAGCCGCACATCGGGACAGCCCCGTACTCCTAGGGCTGCTCCGGCTTGAGTCCCTTCAGGGTCAGGGTCAGCAAGCGGTTCACCAGGTCAGGATCTTCCGGTGACTCCTCCACTGCCAGGGCGATGGCGTGGATGAGTTGTAGCAGGTCGGCGATCTGTACGTCGGCCCGTACCGCTCCCGCCTCCTGAGCGCGGGTCAGCAGGGCCGCGCCGGCCTCCCGCATCGGAGTGCCGCAGCGGGCCAGGTCCGAGGCCGCTGAGGCCGACAGCAGGGCCCTCGACAGGCCCCGGTACGCCGCCGCGTGCACGACCACCTCGTGCAGCCAGGTCAGCAGGGCCCGGCACGGTTCGGGAGCCGACCGCAACTCTCCGGCCCTGGACAGCAGTTCGTCCACCGCGTCCTCGAAGACCGCGCCCATCAGGGCGTGCCGGTTCGGGAAGTGGCGGTACAGGGTGCCGATGCCCACGCCCGCCCGGCGGGCCACGTCCTCCAGCGAGGCGTCGGTGCCGTGCTCGGCGAAGACGGCACGGGCCTCGGCGAGCAGCCGGTCGTAGTTGCGGCGGGCGTCGGCGCGCATGGGCCGTTCCAGAAAGTCCGGTGCCCGGCGAACGGGCGGGTGCCGTTCGCCGGGCGATGCGGGTCGGGGCGTCGTCAGTCCTTGATCTCGCAGATCACGGCGCCGGAGGTGAGGGAAGCGCCGACCTCGGCGGCGAGGCCCTTGATGGTGCCCGCCTTGTGGGCGTTCAGTGGCTGCTCCATCTTCATGGCCTCCAGGACGACGACCAGGTCGCCCTCCTTGACCTCCTGGCCCTCCTCGACCGCGATCTTGACGATCGTGCCCTGCATCGGCGAGGCGAGGGTGTCACCGGAGGCGACCGGGCCGGACTTCTTGGCGGCCCGGCGCTTCGGCTTGGCGCCCGCGGCGAGGCCGGTACGGGCCAGACTCATGCCCAGGGACGACGGGAGGGAGACCTCGAGACGCTTGCCGCCGACCTCGACGATGACCGTCTCACGGCCGGCCTCCTCCTCCGCCTCGGCGTCGGCGGGCGCGGCGAAGGGCTTGATCTCGTTGACGAACTCGGTCTCGATCCAGCGGGTGTGGACGGTGAACGGGTCCGTGGAGCCGGTGAGCTCCGGGGCGAACGCCGGGTCCCGGACCACGACGCGGTGGAAGGGGATGGCGGTGGCCATGCCCTCGACCTGGAACTCGTCCAGGGCGCGGGCGGCCCGCTGCAGGGCCTCCGCGCGGGTGCGGCCGGTGACGATCAGCTTGGCCAGCAGGGAGTCCCAGGCGGGGCCGATGACCGAGCCGGCCTCCACGCCCGCGTCCAGGCGGACACCGGGGCCGGACGGCGCGTCGAAGGCGGTGACCGAACCGGGCGCGGGCAGGAAGTTGCGGCCCGGGTCCTCGCCGTTGATCCGGAACTCGAACGAATGTCCGCGCAGCTCCGGGTCGCCGTAGCCGAGTTCCTCGCCGTCGGCGATCCGGAACATCTCGCGCACCAGGTCGATGCCGGCGACCTCCTCGGTCACCGGGTGCTCGACCTGGAGGCGGGTGTTGACCTCCAGGAAGGAGATCGTGCCGTCCTGGCCGACCAGGAACTCGCAGGTGCCGGCGCCCTCGTAGGCGGCCTCCTTGAGGATGGCCTTGGAGGCGCGGTACAGCTCGGCGACCTGGGCGTCGGACAGGAAGGGCGCCGGCGCCTCCTCCACCAGCTTCTGGTGGCGGCGCTGGAGCGAGCAGTCACGCGTGGACACGACGACCACGTTTCCGTGCTTGTCGGCCAGGCACTGCGTCTCCACATGCCGCGGCCGGTCCAGGTAGCGCTCCACGAAGCACTCTCCGCGCCCGAAGGCGGCCACCGCCTCACGGACGGCGGAGTCGTACAGCTCCGGGACCTCTTCGAGGGTCCGGGCGACCTTCAGGCCGCGTCCGCCGCCGCCGAACGCGGCCTTGATGGCGATCGGCAGGCCGTGCTCCTCCGCGAAGGCCACGACCTCGTCGGCACCCGAGACCGGGTCCGGGGTGCCGGCGACCAGCGGGGCGCCGGCGCGCTGGGCGATGTGCCGGGCGGCGACCTTGTCGCCGAGGTCGCGGATGGCCTGCGGCGGCGGACCGATCCAGGTCAGACCCGCGTCCAGGACCGCCTGGGCGAACTCCGCGTTCTCGGAGAGGAACCCGTAGCCCGGATGGACGGCGTCGGCCCCCGCCTCGCGTGCCGCGTTCAGGACCTTGTCGATGTCCAGGTAACTGGTGGCCGGGGTGTCACCGCCCAGGGCGAACGCCTCATCCGCGGCGCGGACATGCAGAGCGTCCCGGTCCGGATCCGCGTAGACGGCCACGCTCGCGATCCCTGCGTCCCGGCAGGCCCGGGCCACGCGGACAGCGATTTCGCCACGGTTGGCGATGAGCACCTTGCGCACGATTGAGGCTCCCTCCTTGAAACAAGCCGAGTTTAGGGAAGGCCGACACGGCACTTCGACCCGTCCCCAATGGTGAGCTTGCCCACACGGAGCGTGATGCGAGGCTCGCCGGACCCGCGAAAGCCCTTGTCGCACCGAGGTACGCAGGACTCCTTCGGAAAACCCTAGCCCCGCGATGTGCTCAAGGTCTCTGTGAGAGCGTGCCGCGCCCCACAGTGTTTCTTTGTTGAGTCCCTACGAATGGCCCAACGAATCTTTGCCGACGCCCGGCCCCTTGTCCCCGGGTTTACCCGTTAGTAGCGTTCGCGATGTCTTGAACGTACTTCAAGTAACAGCGGCTCCCGGCGGGTCGTGAGCGAAAGTGGGTGGGGCCGGTGGTGCGCCGACCGGTGGCTTTGGTCGTGGCGGTCGTACTCCTCGGGGAGGCACTCGGCATCGCCGCGTTCAACTGGTTCATGGGAGTGGTGGTCGACCGTCAGGACATGTCCCTGGCCGGGCTCGACCCCGACAACATGTCGATGACGGCGAAGATCGGCGCCGTGGTCTTCGGCCTCTACTTCGCCCTGTGCGCCCTGGTGGCCCTGCTGGTGGCGATACGCAACCGGGCGCCCGCCGGCCTCGGCCGCATCCTGCTGATCAGCGCGGCGGTCGTACACGGCCTGCTGGGCGCCGTGGCGTGGGGCCTGATCGGCTGGACCGCGTTCGTGTCCATGGTGGTCGTCCTCGCCCTCATCGTGCTGCTGTTGATGACGTACGACCGCGCGGAGGGCGCCGACGCCGGCGCGGTCGCCGGCGGGGGCGCGGACGGCTCCGGTCCGGCGGACGGTGAGCCGGAACCGGAACCGAGGAAGGACACGCCGGCCGCCGGGCCGGTCACTCCGCCGGCGCCCACAACTCCGTGATGCCGATGCCCAGCTCCCCGAGCAGCCGGCGCACCAGGGGCAGGCTGATGCCGATCACGTTGCCGTGGTCGCCCTCGATGCCGTCGATGAACGGCGCGCTGCGCCCGTCCAGGGTGAACGCGCCCGCCACGTAGAGGGGTTCGCCGGAGGCGACGTACGCGGCGACCTCCGCGTCGGAGGGCTCGCCGAACCGGACGACGGTGGAGGCCGTCGCCGACACGTGCCGGTTGCCCGCCGTGTCCCACACGCAGTGCCCGGTCTGCAGCGTGCCGGCCCGGCCGCGCATCGACTTCCAGCGGGCGGTGGCCTCCTCGGCGTCGGCCGGCTTGCCGAGCGCCCGGCCGTCGAGGTCCAGCACCGAGTCGCAGCCGATCACGATCGCGCCCTGCACGTCGGGGCGGGCGGCGACGACGGAGGCCTTGGCCTCCGCGAGGGCGAGGGCCAGCTCGGCCGGAGTGGGGGCGGTGACGGCGTCCTCGTCTACGCCGCTGACGATCACCTCGGGGGTGAGACCCGCCTGCTGCAGCAGATTCAGCCGGGCGGGGGACTGGGAGGCGAGGACGAGTCTGCGCATGGCGTCAGCCTAGTGGCTGCCTATCTCACGCCCAGCACGATCATCAGCAGCAGCATGACCACCGCCAGGAAGACGCCGAGCCGCCGGAGGGCGTTCTGCACGTCCTGCAGATCCTTCGGCGGCTCGTCTTCGGGGTCCGACCAGAGCATCTCTCCAGGGTGGGGCCTCGCGGGCGCCGGCGCCTGAGTAGGGGTACTCACATCGGAGCCCGGACTCGCAGTTGCGTGTGCCCGCGCGGCGGGGCCGCACATCGATGCGGCCCCGTCCCCCGAGGTGTCGTTCTCAGCCCGGCCAGTACGTGCGGGTCCACGCGGTCGGGCCCGGCTGGGGGAGCCGCTGCCGGGCGATGCGGGACGGGTCGGACCAGGCGGCCCGTCCCGTCGGGGCACCGGACGGGGTGGCCGCCAGGGCCGCCGCCCGCGCCCTGACCACCGCCAGCGCGGCGGCCAGTTCCTCCGGGGTCGGGTTGCCCCGTATGACCTTGATCGTCACAGCGGCTCCTTAGAGGGGGATATTGCCGTGCTTCTTCGGCGGCAGGGACTCGCGCTTGGTGCGCAGCTGGCGCAGGCCCCGTACGACATGACGGCGGGTGTCCGAAGGCATGATCACCGCGTCGACGTAGCCGCGTTCGGCGGCGATGTAGGGGTTCAGGAGGTGGTCCTCGTACTCCTGGATCAGGTGGGCGCGCACCGCCTCGACGTCCGCGCCGCCCGCCTCGGCCTCGGCGATGGTGCGGCGGTGCAGGATGTTGACGGCGCCCTGGGCGCCCATGACGGCGATCTGGGCGGTCGGCCAGGCGAGGTTGATGTCGGCACCCAGGTGCTTGGAGCCCATCACGTCGTAGGCGCCACCGAAGGCCTTGCGGGTGATGACGGTGATCAGCGGGACCGTCGCCTCGGCGTAGGCGTAGATCAGCTTGGCGCCGCGGCGGATGATGCCGTCGTGCTCCTGCCCGACGCCGGGCAGGAAGCCGGGCACGTCGACGAAGGTGATGACCGGGACGTTGAAGGCGTCGCAGGTGCGGACGAAGCGGGCCGCCTTCTCGCTCGCCTTGATGTCCAGGCAGCCGGCGAACTGCATCGGCTGGTTGGCGACGATGCCGACCGGGTGGCCCTCGACCCGGCCGAAGCCGGTGACGATGTTCGGCGCGAAGAGCGCCTGCGTCTCGAAGAACTCACTGTCGTCGAGAACGTGTTCGATCACCGTGTGGATGTCGTACGGCTGGTTCGCGCTGTCCGGGACCAGGGTGTCCAGCTCGCGGTCCTCGTCGGTGACCGACAGGTCGGCCTCCTCGGGGAAGACCGGGGCCTCGGAGAGGTTGTTGGACGGCAGGTACGACAGCAGCTGCTTGATGTACTCGATGGCGTCCTTCTCGTCGCCGGCCATGTGGTGGGCCACGCCGGAGACCGAGTTGTGGGTGCGGGCGCCGCCCAGCTCCTCGAAGCCGACGTCCTCGCCGGTGACGGTCTTGATGACGTCAGGACCGGTGATGAACATGTGGGACGTCTGGTCGACCATGACCGTGAAGTCGGTGATGGCCGGGGAGTAGACGGCACCGCCGGCGCAGGGCCCCACGACGAGACTGATCTGCGGGATCACCCCGCTCGCGTGCGTGTTGCGGCGGAAGATCTCGCCGTACGCGCCGAGGGAGGCGACCCCCTCCTGGATCCGGGCGCCGCCGGAGTCGTTGATGCCGATGACCGGGCAGCCGGTCTTCAGCGCGAAGTCCATCACCTTGACGATCTTCTGCCCGTAGACCTCGCCGAGGGCGCCGCCGAAGACCGTGAAGTCCTGGGAGAAGACGGCGATCGGGCGGCCGTCCACCGTGCCGTATCCGGTGACGACGCCGTCGCCGTAGGGGCGGTTCTTCTCCAGGCCGAAGTTGGTGGAGCGGTGGCGGGTGAACTCGTCCAGCTCCACGAAGGAGCCCTCGTCGAGGAGCAGCTGGATCCGCTCACGGGCCGTCAACTTGCCCTTGGCGTGCTGCTTTTCGACGGCGCGCTCCGAACCGGCGTGTGTCGCTTCATGGACACGGCGCTGGAGATCCGCGAGCTTCCCCGCGGTCGTGTGAATGTCGATCTCTTCCGGCTCGGACATCGGGATGCGGCTCCCTGCCTGCTCAAAAGGGGGGACGGTTACTCATCCGTAGCGTAGTGGGACGCCTACCAAACGGCAGTGCGGCGTACAACACACCTAGGGTGGCTTGCATGACGCCGCGAGATGCAGCAGACGAGAACAACAATCGCTGGTCCGACCTGGACCGTCCACCGCTCGGCGGCGCGGGACTGCGCCGGGCCCTGGTGAAGGACGGCGGGCACGGCGGGCTCTTCCGTGACGTCGAGGTCGTGCAGCGCACCGGCTCCACCAACTCGGATCTCGTGGCGCGGTTCCTCGCGGGAGACGCGGACGAGGGCGCTGTTCTCGTCGCCGAGGAGCAGACGTCCGGGCGGGGCCGCCTGGACCGCCGGTGGACGGCGCCGGCGCGCTCGGGCCTGTTCTTCTCGGTGCTGCTGAAGCCGGCCGGGGTACCGGTGGCCCGCTGGGGCTGGCTGCCGCTGCTGACCGGGGTGGCGGTGGCGACGGGGCTGGCGCGGGTGGCCGGTGTCGATCTGGCGCTGAAGTGGCCGAACGACCTCCTGGTCACCGTCGGCGGCGAGGAGCGCAAGGCCGGCGGCATCCTGGCGGAGCGGGCCGGGGAGGACGCCGTCGTGGTCGGCGTCGGCATCAACGTCACGCTCCGCGCGGACGAGCTGCCGGTGCCGCAGGCCGGGTCGCTGGCGCTGGCCGGCGCGGTGACCACGGACCGCGATCCGCTGCTGCGGGCCGTGCTGAGGTCGCTGGAGGACTGGTACGGGCGCTGGCGCGCGGCGGGCGGCGATCCGGCGGGCAGCGGGCTCCAGGAGACATACGCGGCGGGCTGCGCGACGCTGGGACGGACGGTCCGGGCCGAACTGCCCGGAGACCGATCGCTGGTGGGGGAGGCGGTGGCGATCGACGGCGACGGAAGGCTGGTGATCGCGACGAAGGAGGGAGTCCAGGAGCCGGTGGGGGCGGGCGACATCGTGCACCTGCGGCCGGCGTGAGGCCGGTGCGGGCGGGCCGGAGCGAGGGTGGCGGCGGTGCGCGCCGCCCGCGGCGACGGCGTGCCCCGTGAGGGGCGGCGGGGGTGCCCCGGCCGAGGGCCGGGGGAGGAACCGCGCGATCTCCACCCGCCAGCACCCGGAGCCCCACCCCTCACCACCCCTCACCACCCCGAACCTCCTGACATCGGCCCACCTCACGAAGTGAGCTACCGCACAGCTGCCGTAGAGTTGAGGCCGGTCGATACGTGACCGCGGCAGATCGGAAGGGCAGCAGGCGTGACCGTCGACGACACGGGCTCCGGCGAGGGCGCGGACGCCGCCGACTCCGGCGAGGACCCGCTCGCCCTGCGCCTCGAAGGCCTGATCCTCGGTGCCGAGCGCCGCTACACCCCGTTCCAGGCGGCCCGCAGCGCCGGCGTCTCCATGGAACTGGCGTCGAGGTTCTGGCGGGCCATGGGCTTCGCGGACATCGGGCAGGCCAAGGCGCTCACCGAGGCCGATGTGCTGGCCCTGCGCCGGCTCGCCGGTCTCGTCGAGGCGGGGCTGCTCAGCGAGGCCATGGCGGTGCAGGTGGCCCGGTCGACCGGGCAGACCACCGCCCGTCTGGCGGAGTGGCAGATGGATTCCTTCCTGGAGGGCCTGACCGAGCCCCCCGAGCCGGGCATGACCCGTACCGAGGTCACGTACCCGATCGTCGAGCTGCTCCTGCCCGAGCTGGAGGAGTTCCTGGTCTACGTCTGGCGCCGGCAGCTCGCCGCCTCGGCCGGCCGGGTCGTGCAGTCGGCCGACGACGAGGAGATGGTCGACCGGCGGCTCGCCGTCGGCTTCGCCGACCTCGTCGGGTTCACCCGGCTGACCCGCCGGATGGAGGAGGAGGAGCTCGGCGAACTGGTCGAGGCCTTCGAGACCACCGCCGCCGACCTGGTCGCGGCCCGCGGCGGCCGGCTCATCAAGACCCTCGGCGACGAGGTCCTGTACGCCGCCGACGACGCGGGCACGGCCGCCGACATCGCCCTGCGCCTGGTGGAGACCATGGCGCACGACGAGACGATGCCGGAGCTGCGCGTCGGCATGGCCTTCGGCACCGTGACCACCCGAATGGGCGATGTCTTCGGTACGACCGTGAACCTGGCCTCCCGGCTGACCTCCATAGCCCCCCGGGACGCCGTGCTCGTCGACTCGGCGTTCGCGGAGGAACTGATCCGCTCCGGTGAGGCGCCCGCCTCGGAGGCGGAGGCCGCCGAGGCCGCCGCCACCGCCGAGAAGGAGGGCGAGGAACCGCCGACGTACCGCTTCGCGCTCCAGCCGATGTGGCAGCGCCCGGTACGTGGCCTGGGCGTGGTGGAGCCGTGGCTGCTCACGCGCCGGGAGGCACCGCCGGCCGGCCCGTGACCGCGGCGTGGCCCGTCCGCCGGCCGCGGCCGCCGTCCCGCCCCCACCGCCGTCACCGCTCGTCATCGCTCGTCATCGCTCGCTCCTAGGGGGTGACGCACAGGCCGATGATCGGGACGCAGAGGCCCGGCTCCGCCGGGGCGGAGGGCCGGGGAGCCGGCGTGGGGGTGGCGGAGGGTGCCGGCCGGGGCGGTGTCGGGCTCGGCCGTGGGGTGGTCGACGGGGCCGGCGCGTTGGGGGACTCGGGGATGGTGGTTGCATCCGGACCACCGGGACCACCCGGGGCGGCGGGCCGGGACGCGGGCGGCTGGGGCGCGGGCGCGGAGGGCGCCGTCGGTGTCGTGCTCACCCCGCCCGGTACCGGGGCCGGGGAGGGGAGCACCCGGGGGATGGCGGTGGCGGTGGCGACCATGGCGGCGGCCGGGGTCGACCGGCCCGGCCCGCGGCCCACGTCCAGCCGGGGTTCGGCCTCGGCGGCGCCGGGGCCGCCGGCGCCCGGCTCGACGCTCACCCGGATCAGGCTCAGGGCCCCGGCGGCCAGCGCGATACCGCCCGCGACGAGCAGGACCCTGCGGCGGCGCGGGCGCCGGTGCCGGCCTCGGGTGCGGGGGGCGAAGAGGCGCGCACCGGCCGGGGCGGTGCCGGTGGCCGGTGACGCCGGTACCGGCTGTGCGGCCGTGAGGCCGGTGTCTCGCGCCGGCTGGGTCGACGTCTCGGTCATCACGATTCCTCCCCGATGCGCTCGCGCCCCCGATGCGCCGTGGCGAGCGCACGTTATGCGCTCCCCTGGGTGGTGCGGGGGGACTTGGGTGTGATGTCACTCGAACGGGTTGCCGGGCCTCGCTGCCGGAACCGGCCGGCCGCCCTTTCCTCTTCACGACTCGGCTGCGATGATCGGATCCAGGCTGTTAACCCGCGTTAACCGGAGGACGTGTCGTGAGCGAGGAGCGGTTCGGGGAGTTCGTGCTGGTACGACGGCACGGCCAGGTCGCGGAGCTGGTGCTGGACCGGCCCAGGGCGATGAACGCGGTGTCGGCGGACATGGCCCGCTCGATCGTGGCCGCGTGCGCCGCGCTGGGGGCCGACCGGGACGCCCGGGTGGTGGTGCTGACCTCCTCGCACGAGCGGGCGTTCTGCGTCGGCGCCGACCTCAAGGAGCGCAACTCCATGACCGACGCGGAGCTGGTCCGGGCGCGGCCGCTGTCGCGCGGGGCGTACACCGGCGTGCTGGAACTGCCGATGCCGACGATCGCCGCCGTGCACGGCTACGCGCTCGGCGGGGGCTTCGAGCTGGCGCTGTCCTGCGATGTGATCGTGGCGGACGGCACGGCCGTGGTGGGCCTGCCCGAGGTGTCGGTGGGCGTGATCCCGGGCGGTGGCGGCACGCAGTTGCTGCCCCGCCGGGTCGGCGCGGCCCGCGCGGCCGAGCTGATCTTCTCGGCGCGCCGGGTGGAGGCGCCGGAGGCGCACCGGCTGGGCCTGGTCGACCAGCTGGTGGAGACCGGCCGGGACCGGGAGGCGGCGCTGGCGCTGGCGGCCGGGATGGCGGCGAACTCGCCGGTCGGCCTGCGGGCGGCGAAGCGGGCGCTGCGGCTCGGGCAGGGGCTGGACCTGCGGGCGGGTCTGGAGGTCGAGGACGCGGCCTGGCGCTCGGTGGCCTTCTCGGGGGACCGCGCGGAGGGTGTCGCGGCCTTCAACGAGAAGCGGAGGCCGGACTGGCCGGGGGAGTGAGGCGCACGGCCGCCCCGGGCGCGTCCCGTGCCGGTCCGGGCCGTGGCAACACCTGTTCGCCGCACCCGCGTCCCGGATCCAACAAATCATCCCTAACCTGGAGTAATGGGTGATGACGACCGGCTCGCCGCCGTAGTGGCGCTGGCGCAGGGCATGGCTGCCGCTCACACCCCACGTGAGTGCTGGCACGCCGCCGCGGCCGGTGCCTGCCGGGCCCTGGACGGCAGCTTCGCCGCGCTCTCCGTGTGGGAGCGCGACCTGGGCCGGCTGCGGGTCCTGGTGAACGTCGGGGAGCGCGCCACGGACGAGGAGGAGTTCCCGGACGCGGAGTCCTACCCGGTGCACCAGTTCCCGGAGATCACCGAGTTCCTCCACGAGCGCTGGGCGGGCGGCGGCGGTCCCAACGCCTGGGTGGAGACGGCCGAGGGCCCCGCCGCCGGCCGTCCCGGTTACTCGCACCGGCGGGTCGACGCCCTGCGCCGCAGGGGCCGCGGCTGCTGCCTGGTCGCGCCGATCCTGCTGCACGGCAGGGCCTGGGGCGAGCTGTACGTCGCCCGTCCCGTCCGGGCCGCCGTCTTCGGCGGCGCCGACGCCGACTTCGCCACCGTCCTGGCCTCCGTCGTCGCCGCCGGGATGGCCCAGACCGAGCGTCTCGAGGAGGCTCGCCGGCTGGCGTACACCGACGCGCTCACCGGGCTCGCCAACCGCCGTGCCGTCGACGCGCATCTCGACGAGGCGATCGACCGGCACCGCGCGGACGACACCGTGGTCAGCCTCGTCGTCTGTGACCTCAACGGGCTCAAGCGGGTCAACGACACCCAGGGGCACGCCGTCGGCGACCGCCTCCTCGAACGGTTCGGCTCGGTCCTGTCGCTGTGCGGGGCGATGCTGCCGGGCGCCCTGGCCGCGCGGCTCGGCGGTGACGAGTTCTGTCTGCTGGCGGTCGGGCCGCCGGCCGACGACGTGGTCGAGGCGGCCGGTGAACTCTGCCGCCGGGCGGGGGAGTTGGAGCTGGGGGAGGGGGTCGCGTGCGGGGTGGCCTCGACCGCGGATCCGATCGGGCCGGTGCGCTCGGCCCGCCGTCTGTTCCGGCTCGCCGACGCCGCGCAGTACCGTGCCAAGGCGCTCCGCGCGAAGCGGCCGGTGGTGGCCGGACGGGAGGGGCCGGACGACCCCGTCCTGCGGCTGGCCGACGCGCCCCCGCCGGAACGGGCCGAGCGGCGCAGCTTCCGGGGCCGGCGGTCATGACCGTGGGGCTGTGACGCAGAACCCAACGGAAGTAAGGGGCAACCCGGTACCCCACTAGTGACAGCAGCGGCATTCACTGCGTACGCTCCTGAATATGGATATGCACACTGTGGTGGTGGGGACGTCCGGTGTCACCGCGTCCGACGTCCTCGCCGTGGCGCGTGGCGGCGCCCGCGTCGAACTGTCCGCGGAGGCGGTCGCGGCGCTCGCGGCGGCCCGCGAGATCGTGGACGCGCTGGCGGCCAAGCCGGAACCGGTCTACGGCGTCAGCACCGGCTTCGGCGCCCTCGCGTCCCGGCACATCAGCCCGGAACTGCGGGCCCAGTTGCAGCGCAACATCGTGCGCTCGCACGCGGCGGGCATGGGGCCGCGGGTGGAACGCGAGGTCGTCCGGGCCCTGATGTTCCTGCGGCTGAAGACCGTCTGCTCCGGACACACCGGTGTGCGTCCCGAGGTCGCCCAGACCATGGCCGACGTGCTGAACGCCGGGATCACCCCGGTCGTGCACGAGTACGGCTCCCTCGGCTGCTCCGGCGACCTGGCCCCGCTGTCCCACTGCGCGCTCACGCTGATGGGCGAGGGGGACGCGGAGGGCCCGGACGGCGTCGTGCGCCCCGCCGGCGAGCTGCTCGCCGAGCACGGGATCGCCCCCGTCGAACTGCGCGAGAAGGAGGGGCTCGCACTCCTCAACGGCACCGACGGCATGCTCGGCATGCTGGTGATGGCCCTCGCCGACCTGGACATGCTCTACAAGTCGGCCGATGTGACGGCCGCGTTGAGCCTGGAGGCGCTGCTCGGGACGGACAAGGTCCTCGCCCCCGAGCTGCACGCGATCCGCCCGCACCCCGGCCAGGGCGACAGCGCCGCCAACATGCTCGCCGTGCTCAAGGGCTCCCAGCTCACCGGGCACCATCAGGACGACGCGCCGCGCGTCCAGGACGCGTACTCGGTGCGGTGCGCTCCGCAGGTCGCCGGGGCCGGGCGCGACACGCTCGCGCACGCACGCCTGGTCGCCGGGCGGGAGCTGGCCTCGGCCGTCGACAACCCGGTCGTCCTGCCTGGGGATACCTCCCAGGCTTTCGGCACTGGGGGAGGCCGGGTCGAGTCCAACGGCAACTTCCACGGTGCGCCGGTCGCCTACGTCCTCGACTTCCTCGCCATCGCGGTCGCCGACCTCGGGTCCATCGCCGAGCGGCGGACCGACCGGTTGCTGGACAAGAACCGCAGCCACGGGCTGCCGCCGTTCCTGGCGGACGACGCGGGCGTCGACTCGGGACTGATGATCGCCCAGTACACGCAGGCGGCCCTGGTGAGCGAGCTGAAGCGGCTGGCCGTTCCGGCGTCGGCCGACTCGATCCCGTCCTCCGCGATGCAGGAGGACCACGTCTCCATGGGCTGGTCGGCGGCGCGCAAACTGCGGACGGCCGTCGGCAACCTGGCCCGGATCATCGCTGTCGAGCTGTACGCGGCGACCCGGGCGATCGAGTTGCGCGAGGGGCTGACGGCGGCGCCGGCCTCCCTGGCCGTGATCGAGGCGGCGCGCTCCGCGGGGGTGCGGGGCCCCGGCCCCGACCGGTACCTGGCTCCCGACCTCGCCGCGGCGGAGGAGTTCGTGCGGGGCGGGGCGCTGGTGGCGGCGGCCGAGAAGGTGACCGGCCCGCTGCGGTAGCCGGGTGCGGCTGCGGGCGCGAGGGGGCCGGTCGCGCAGGTCCTCCCCCAGCCTTCGGCCAGGGGTGCCCCCAGCGCCCCTGGGTTCCTCGTCGCGGCCCTTGTGGAAGGGCCGCGACGAGTCGCGCTCACTTCAGCTTCGCCGACTGGGCCTTGATGACCGGGGCCGGGACCGTATAGGTCTTGCCGGACATCATCGCGCCGATGTTCATCGTGAAGTACGTGGCGAGCGTGTTGCCGTGGCGGACCACCTCCGCGTGCAGGGGCCCCGTGTCGCCGTCCATGTCCGTGACCGCGGTGAACGCCACCGACTCGTCGCCGGTGCCCGAGGGCTTGGCCGCGGTGAGCTTCGTGACCTTCTGCTCGTCACCGGCGGAGCCGCCCGTGAAGCCGGTAGCACAGTCCTTGACCGCCGCCGAGAGCGCCTTGAGGGCCTGCTGCGCGCCGTCCCCGTCGTAGGACGACAGGTCGAGGGAGGTGATGTCCAGGTTCAGCGAGTCCTTCAGCGCGCTCTCGAACTTGCCGTCGGCCATGTCGTCGAGGGAGGTCGCGTCGTCGGTCGGGTCCTTCCTGTCCTCCCGGACCGTGCGGCCGATCTCCGTGGCAGCGTCGGCCGGGGCGAGGCCGGCGAGGACGTAGGCCAGCGGGCGGCACTTCTCGTCGCTCGCCTTGATCCTGCTCCGGGTCGGCGCGGCCGAGCCGACCGCGTTGACCTTGTACCCGTCCACCTCGTCCTGCGCGAGGATCCGCTGCTTCAACTCCGCGGCGTTCAGCGCCTTCACGGTGGACGCGGAGTCCTTGGCGGCGGCCGGATCCGTGGAACTCCCGTCGGAGCAGCCCGTGATGAGGGCGAGGGACAGTGCGCCGCCGGCGGCGAGGGTGCACATCCGCACGCCCGATGATCTCTTCATGAGAGGACTGTGAGTGTCCGGTCAAGGAGAGGTCAAATCATTTAGAACTCCAGCCGTTCCCGGCGGACCGAATACACCACGAACCCGGCGCCGACGGCGAGGAAGAGGGTGCCGCCGACGACGTACGGCGTGGTGTCCGGGCTTCCGGTGTCGGCGAGCCGGGTGGCGTCCCCGGTCGCCTCGGAGGTGGCCTCGGACAGCGCCCTGGCCTGCTGGGTGACCCGCGTCGCCGTACTCTCCGACGTGCCGGTTCTCGCCGGGGTGTCCTGCGACGCGTGGGCGGACGGGACGAACCACAGCGCGCACAGCAGGGTGCCTGCGGCGGTGGCGGTCAGCAACGGGCGGCGAGCGGATGACACGGAATATCGATCCCCTTGTGGCGCTGGCGAATTGGCCGTGTGAGGTGATGTTAGTGAAAATCGCGGGTCACGGGAAAGTCACAGGAGGTTTCGGCCTTACGCTCCCGGCATGAGCACTCCAGAGACATCACGTTTTGTGCGACTTCGGGTGGAGCTGGTCCTCGAGGTCGAGGACGCCGACGAGGTCACCAAGGTCGCGCTGCAGCGGATCGCCGAGGACCCCGAGCTGCCCGGCGAGGAGCGTGCCCACGCCGAGGCCGCTGTGACGGAAGACACCGCCGAGGCCCTCGCCTATCTCGTCGACCCGTTCGACCTGGTCAGCGAGGTGCCCGGAGTCGAACTCCAGCAGGCCTCCTGGTCCAGCGAGGAGGTCGCCTACGATCCGGATTCGCCGGAGTGGGACCTCGACGAGGATGATGGCGGCGACGACGAAGAGGACGGCATCGGCTGAGCGTTCCGGGGAACCAGTGACCCCGGACGGCAACCGCCGTCCGGGGTTTCGCCGTCTCGGACAGAGCACGGACCGACCCCTGCCGCACCGGCCGCCCCGTCGGACGTGGTGTGCCCCACACCTGGCGGAAATGTGGAACGGGACGAAGCGGCCGTAGCGTTGAAGGTTCTTGAGGGGGACTCTCGGTGTGTTCGCGGACTCGGCAACGATGGAGAAGCGTGTGATGACGGACAGTAAGCGGCGCAAGGGCCTGGTGGCCGCGTCCGCACTGCTCGGCGGTGTGCTGGTGCTCACGGCGTGTTCCGGCAGCGACGACAAGGCGTCCGGCAGCGGTGAGAGCTCGCAGGCCCAGTCGGACCAGGCGGCGGCGAAGAAGTCGTCCCAGGCCGACATCACGATCACACCCAAGGACGGCTCCGGCAACGCGTCCATCAACAACTCCGCCGCCGTCACCGTCAGCAAGGGCACGCTCACCAGCGTGACCATGACCACCGCCGACGGCACCGCGGTCACCGGCGCCCTGTCCGCCGACAAGACGACCTGGAAGCCCTCCGCCCAGCTGGAGCGGTCCACCACCTACAAGGTCGCCGCCGAGGCCAAGGACTCCGCGGGTCTGGTCGCCCACGAGAACGCCTCCTTCACCACGGTCTCGCCCGCCAACAGCTTCATAGGCACCTTCACGCCGGAGGACGGCTCGACCGTCGGCGTGGGCATGCCCGTGTCGATCAACTTCGACAAGCAGATCACCGACAAGGCGGCCGTCCAGAAGGGCGTCACGGTCACCTCCAGCAGCGGCCAGGAGGTCGCCTGCCACTGGTTCTCCACCCAGCGCATGGACTGCCGTCCCGAGGACTACTGGAAGGAGAACTCCACCGTCACGCTGAAACTGGCGCTCGACGGTGTGCAGGGCGCCTCCGGTGTCTACGGCGTCCAGCAGAAGACGGTCACCTTCCACATCGGCCGCAACCAGGTCTCCTACGTCGACGCCAAGACCAAGGAGATGAAGGTCACCCAGGACGGCAAGACGGTCAAGACCATCCCGATCTCGGCGGGTTCGCCCGACAACAAGACGTACAACGGCGTCATGGTGATGTCCGAGAAGTTCAAGGAGACGCGCATGAACGGCGCGACCGTGGGCTTCACCGACAGCGACGGCAAGGGCGAGTACGACATCAAGGACGTGCCGCACGCCATCCGCCTCACCAGCTCCGGCACCTTCCTGCACGGCAACTACTGGGGCGCCAAGTCCATCTTCGGCGCCGTGAACACCAGTCACGGCTGCGTCGGCCTCTCCGACACCAAGGGCGCCAACGACACCAGCACGCCGGCCTACTGGATGTACAGCCACTCGATCGTCGGTGACGTGGTGGTCATCTCCAACACCGGAGACAAGACCGTGGCCCCCGACAACGGCCTCAACGGCTGGAACATGGACTGGGCCGCCTGGAAGGCCGGTTCGGCCGTCTGACGCACAGTCCGCCCACAGCACACCGATGCCGCCCCCAGGGGCGGCATCGGCGTTTCCGGGCCCGGCACAGCCTTCTCATGCTTCTCTTATTTCGGCCTTATCGAGCCATCACGGTGCCTCCCTACGGTGCGGTCATGTTCTTCACCTACCTGAGGCGCGAACTGCGCCGCCGCAGAAAGGCGGCTCTCGTCGTCGCCTCCGGGCTCGCGCTGGGCATCGCACTGGTCATCGTGGTCAACTCCGTGTCCAACGGCATGGGGAAGGCGCAGGACAAGGTCCTCCAGTCGCTGTACGGCCTGGGTACGGACATGACCGTCACCAAGGCCGCGTCGGCCTCCACGAGCGCCTCCCAGCGCCCCCGCTTCAACTTCGACGCGCAGAACAACGGCTCGTCGGACACGCAGAGCAGCGACCGTGTGATCGTGCAGGGCTTCACCACCCTCCCCTCCACCACCGTCACCGAGGTCGGCGACCAGAAGGGCGTCGCGACCGCGGTCGGCGGGCTGAACCTCAACGTGGTCAAGATCAGCGGCCAGTTCACGCGGGGTCAGTTCCAGCAGAACCAGGGGTCCGGCGGCAACGGCGGCGGGTTCCCGGGCGGCGGCGGCAGCGGGCCGCCGCAGGGCGAGGTCCGCGGTGGAGGCGCCAACTTCGACGTCAACTCGTACACGGTCTACGGCACCGACGTCACCCAGACCGGGATCGGCCCGCTGACCTCGTCGAAGATCACCAGCGGCCGTACCTTCAAGGCGACCGAGACCGACGCCAAGGTGCTGGTCGCCGACTCGGCGTACGCCAAGGAGAAGAAGTACAAGGTCGGTTCGACCGTCACCATCAACAAGGTCAAGTACACGATCGTCGGGATAGCGACGGCCGACAGCGGTGACGCGGCGGCCAACCTGTACATGCCGCTGAAGCAGGCGCAGACGCTGGCCGGCGAGAAGAACAAGGTCACCACGATCTACGTCAAGGCGACCGACTCCAAGCAGATCTCGACCGTCAAGTCGACCATCCAGAAGAACGTCACGGGTACGACGGTCACCACCTCCGCCGACCTCGCGGACACCGTCTCCGGCTCCCTCTCCACGGCGTCCTCGCTCGCCACCAACGTCGGCAAGTGGCTGTCCGTCGCGGTGCTCGTGGCCGCGTTCCTGGTGGCCGGCCTGCTGACCTCCTCGGCGGTCTCCCGCCGGGTCCGCGAGTTCGGCACGCTGAAGGCCCTTGGCTGGAAGTCCCGCCGGGTCACCGGGCAGGTCATCGGTGAGGCCATGGTCAACGGCCTGGTCGGCGGCGCGCTCGGCATCGCGCTCGGTCTCGCCGGCGCGTACGTCGTCACCGAGATCAGTCCGACCCTGGACGCCTCCCTCGGCGGCGGCGGTGGCGGCAACGCGGGCGGCAGAGGCGGTTTCGGCGGCGGCGGTTTCGGCGGCGGTCCCGGCCGGCCAACCGCGAAGACCCTGGAGGTCGCCCTCACGGCGCCGGTCAGCGTGACCACGATCGCGGTGGCGGTCGGGCTGGCGGTGGCCGGCGGCCTGATCGCGGGCGCGTTCGGCGGCTGGCGGGCGTCCCGGCTCCGGCCCGCGGACGCGCTGCGGCGCGTCGAGTAGCGGTCCGCACGCGGCGCCGGGGGCGGTCACCGGCTCAGGGGCGCGGGGCCCCAAGCCGATGTGCGGCTCCGCCGCGCGGGCGTGATCAGCCCCCACCGGCCCGCGGCCGACGACAGAACCGCCCCACCCCGAACCCTCTCAGGAGTCACACCATGTACGAACTCAGAAGCGTCACCAAGCTCTACTCCCGGGGCAAGGACACCGTCCGCGCCCTCGACGGCATCGATCTCACCATCGCGGACGGCGACCGCCTGGTCATCCAGGGCCCCACCGGCGGCGGCAAGTCCACCCTCCTCCAGATGATCGGCGCCCTGGACCGTCCGACCTCCGGCGAGGTCGTCCTGGACGGCACCGACCTGGCCAAGCTCTCCGAGACCAAGCTGACCCGGGTCCGCAGCGAGAACATCGGTTTCGTGTTCCAGTCGTTCAACCTGATCCCGACGCTCACCGCCCAGGAGAACGTCGAGACCGCCCTCGTCCCGCTCGGCGTCAAGGCCAAGGACCGCCGGGAGCGGGCCGCCGAGGCACTGACCTCCGTCGGTCTCGGCGAGCGTCTCGGGCACCTGCCCTCGGAGATGTCCGGCGGCCAGCAGCAGCGCGTCGCCATCGCCCGGGCCCTGGTCAAGCAGCCCAAGGTGCTGCTCGCCGACGAGCCCACCGGCAACCTCGACGAGAGCATGCGCGACGAGATCATGGAGGTGCTGGAGCGCATGTGGAAGGAGCACGGGCTGACGTTCATCATGGTCACCCACGACTCCGCGATCGCGAAGAAGGCCCCGCGCCTGGCGACCATCCGCAAGGGCAGGATCACCGTCAAGGAGAACGCGGGCGCGTGAGGTGCGTCACGGGGGGACCGTGTCTAGCACTGAACTCCCGCGCACAACCGCGCAGTTGGGTAACAGTGTCCGCCCGGGCGCGTAACACTTCTCCGGTCCTTCTCCTGCCGGTCTCTCATCTATTGAGCCCACTGATCACCCCCCGGCATACTCCGTGTTCCGGGGGGTTGACGTATACGCGTACGAGACTGCCCCCGACCGGGTGAACGGGGAATTCGCCCGGTACACCGTCTCCCAGGGGGAGTCTTGCGCAGACAAGTGAAGAGGGCTGCCGCGGCCTCGGTGGCCACGGCAGCGGCCGTCGCCCTCGCCGCGGGCATGACCAGCCCGGCGTCGGCGAAGCCGGAACAGCGCGCCACCGCCCCAGCCGAGGCCGCCTCGTCGGTCGCCGGCCGGCACCACGTCACCCTGATCACCGGTGACCGGGTCGCCCTCGACGCCAAGGGCCGGGTCGTCGGCCTGGAACGGGCCAAGGGGCGCGAGCACATACCCTTCCGGATCCGCAAGGCCGACGGGCACACCCTCGTCGTCCCCGGTGACGCCGTCCGGCTGGTCGCCTCCGGCAAGCTGGACCGGCGGCTCTTCGACGTCACCGAGTTGGACAAGGCCGCGACCCGCAAGGCGCAGCGCAACGGCCTGAAGGTCATCGTCGGGTACCGGGGCGCCGCCGGCGCCGCCAAGGCCGACGTCCGTGACGCGGGTACCCTGCGGCACAGTCTCAGGACGCTCGACGCCGATGCCGTGCAGACCCCGGTCAAGGATGCGCCGCGGCTGTGGGACGCGGTCACCGACGGGGACCGGGCCGCGTCCGGCATCGCGCACGTCTGGCTCGACGGCGTTCGCAAGGCCAGCCTCGACAGGTCCGTGCCGCAGATCGGTGCCCCCAAGGCGTGGGCGGCCGGATACAACGGCAAGGGCGTCAAGATCGCCGTCCTGGACACCGGTGTGGACACGACCCACCCGGACCTCAAGGACCAGGTGATCGAATCCAGGAACTTCACCACGGCCGCCGACGCCTCGGACCACTTCGGCCACGGCACGCACGTCGCGTCCATCGCGGCGGGCACCGGCGCCAAGTCGCACGGCAAGTACACCGGTGTCGCACCCGGCGCGAAGATCCTCAACGGCAAGGTCCTGGACGACACCGGCTCCGGCGACGACTCCGGCATCCTGGCCGGCATGGAGTGGGCGGCGGCCCAGGGCGCCGATGTCGTCAACCTCAGCCTGGGCGGCTACGACACCCCCGAGATCGACCCGCTCGAAGCCGAGGTCAACAAGCTCTCGAACGAGAAGGGCATCCTGTTCGCGATCGCCGCGGGCAACGAGGGCCCGGAGTCCGTCGGTTCGCCGGGCAGCGCGGACGCCGCCCTGACCGTCGGCGCGGTCGACGGCAACGACAGGCTCGCCGACTTCTCCTCCACCGGCCCCAGCGCCGAGGGCACCATCAAGCCGGACGTCACCGCGCCCGGCGTCGACATCACCGCGGCCGCGGCCAAGGGCAGTCTCATCGACCAGGAGGTCGGCGAGAACCCGCCCGGTTACCTGACCATCTCGGGTACGTCGATGGCGACCCCGCATGTCGCCGGCGCCGCCGCGATCCTGAAGCAGGAGCATCCCGACTGGGGCTACCAGCAGCTGAAGGCCGTGCTGACCGGCTCCGCCAAGGGCGGCCCGTACACGCCGTTCGAGCAGGGCACGGGCCGGATCCAGGTCGACAAGGCCATCAGGCAGACCGTGATCGCCGAGACGACGTCGGTGAACTTCGGGGTGCAGCAGTGGCCGCACACCGACGACACCCCGGTCACCAAGCAGCTCACCTACCGCAACCTCGGCACCAAGGACGTCACCCTCAGCCTCTCGGCGAGCGGCACCGGCCCCGGGGGCGCGGCGGCCCCGGCCGGCTTCTTCACGCTGGGCGCGGCCAAGGTGACGGTCCCGGCGGGCGGCACGGCCGCCGTCGACGTCACCGCCGACACCAGGCTGGGTGGCACCCTCGACGGCGCCTACTCGGCGTACGTCACGGCGGCCGGCGACGGCCAGAGCGTCCGTACGGCGGCCGCGGTGCAGCGTGAGGTCCAGTCGTACAGCGTCACCGTCAAGCACGTCGGGCGCGACGGAAACCCGAGCGGTGTCTACAGCACCGACCTGGTGGGCTACTCGGGCCTCGGCCAGGGCCGCGACCTCGTCGTCCCGGTCGACAGCTCCGGCACCGCCACGATCCGGGTGGCGAAGGGCACCTACCTGCTCGACGCCCTGATCGCGAAGGACTTCACCACCCTCGACGGCGGTGTCGACTGGCTGGTGCAGCCGAAGGTCAGCGTCACCAGGGACCTCACGCTCACCGTCGACGCCCGTACCACCAAGGCGCCGGACATCACCGTGCCGGACGCACAGGCGAAGCCGGGCTTCGCGACGGTCTCCTACGTGTACGACCCGGCGGGCGCCGGGTTCGGGGTCGGCTCCGACAGCTTCGACAAGATCCGGATCGCGCCGCTGGGCGGCGAGGTCGCGAGCGGTCTGACCCAGACCTGGAGCGGTCAGTTCACCAAGGGCGACCACGAGGAGTACGACGTCGCCACCAGCGCACGGGTCAAGAAGGTGCAGGGCGACAAGGTCCGGCACTTCAAGACCGGCGAGTTCGCCACGGTCAAGAACAGCCTCGGCGCCGCCGCCTCCGGCAAGACCGGCTCGCTCGGCGCGTGGGGCATCGTCGGCGAGGACTCGGCGATGACCGTCTTCTCGGAGCAGAAGCTGCCGAGCACCCGGACCGTCCACCTCTCCACCGTGGACGGAGCGCTGTGGGGCTTCGACTTCGCCCAGGTCAGCGGCCATGACGCCGAGGGCCTGCCGATCGCCGACGCCTTCTACTCGATCGACCCGCAGCAGTACAAGGCGGGCAAGAGCTACCAGAACACCTTCAACAGGGCGATCTTCGGCCCGCATCTGACCAGCCAGTACGGTCTCTACCGCGACGGCAACCAGATCTTCGGCGTCGTCCCGCTGTTCTCCGACAGCGCCAAGCATGCCGGGTCCTCCGACTTCCTGTCGGTGAACACCACCCTGTACCGCAACGGCACCAAGGTGGGCTCGAACAAGGACCCGCTGTTCGGTGACGGCGTCTTCACCGTGCCGTCCGCCGACGCCGAGTACCGGCTGACCACCTCGGTCATCCGCTCGGTCAAGGTCGCCGCCGCCTCCACGCGGATCGACGCGAGCTGGACCTTCCGCTCGAAGAAGCCGTCGGCGGCCGGCCCGCCGGCCAAGCTGCCCGCGTCCACCGTCCACTTCGGTGCCAACACGGGATCGGACAGCCGCGTCGAGGCGGGCAAGAAGGTCACCTTCCCGGTCACCGTCGAGGGCGCGGCCGCCGGCCGCAACCTGAAGTCCCTCTCGGTCTACGTGTCGTACGACTACGGCAAGACCTGGAAGAAGCTCACGGTCAGCCACGGGAAGATCACCGTCAGGAACCCGGCCAAGGGCAAGGCCGTCTCGTTCCATGCCAAGATCGCCGACAAGAAGGGCAACAAGTCGACGATCTCGATCTACAACGCGTACTACGCCAGGTGAGCCGTAGCCGCTGAGAGCGAGCGGCCCGCCGGAAGCGCGGCTTCCGGCGGGCCGTTCCCTTTGTCCGCGGCGGGGCGGTCAGCCCAGGTCGGGGGCGGAGGCCACCCGGGTCGCGTCCGTGCCCCAGCTGGCCAGCAGCCGCAGCGCCTGTGCCGACGCCGAGCCCGGCTCCGCGTGGTACGTGACCAGGGACTGGTCGGGGTCGCCCGGCATCCGGAACGACTCGTAGCTGAGGGAGAGCTCGCCCACCAGAGGGTGGTGCAGCCGCTTCAGCCCGTGGCTCTTCTCCTTGACGTCGTGCGTCGCCCACAGCCGGCGGAACTCCTCGCTCTTGACCGAGAGCTCGCCGACCAGCGCGGACAGCCGGGTGTCGTCGGGAAAGCAGCCCGCGTCCATGCGCAGCAGACACACGATGTCGATCGCCTTCTGCTCCCACTCGACGAAGAGATCGCGGTACTCGGGCCGCAGGAACACCAGTCGCGCCCAGTTGCGCTCCGCGACCGGCAGCTCCGACCAGTCACCGAAGACCGCGGCCGCCATCCCGTTCCAGGCCAGGATGTCCGAGCGGCGCCCCCCGATGTACGCGGGCACGCCGTCCATCGCCTCCAGCAGCTGCCCCAGCGCCGGGCGTACCTGCTGGGGCCGTGCCGCCCCCTTCTTCTTGTGCTGCTTGCCCTTGGCCAGGTGCATGAGGTGCGCGTGCTCGGCGTCGGTGAGCCGCAGCGCCCGGGCGATCGCGTCCAGCACCTCCGCCGACACGTTCCGCCCGTTGCCCTGTTCCAGGCGCGTGTAGTACGCCACCGACACCCCGGCCAGCTGGGCCAGTTCCTCGCGCCGCAGCCCCGGCACCCTGCGGTGCCGCCCGAAGTCCGGCAGCCCCACGTCGCCGGGGAGCAGCCGGGCCCGCCGGGTGCGCAGGAACTCGCTGAGCTCGGCACGCCGGTCCAGGGGCGAGGAGGCGGGGGAGGTCGGGGACTGCTCTTCCATACGTCCAGTATTCACGGTCGTACGCCCACGAACCTGACCCCGCCAGTGGTAGGCACGCCAGACGTACGCAGAGGCGGGGTCTGGGTGGCGGACGTAGCGTGGAGGAGTCTGGATGCGTGCCCGGGAAAGGCGACCGGGTACGACCACACCCTAGGAGAACCCCCCTCATGACCACTGTTGCTGCTTACGCCGCGCCCGCCGCGAAGGCCCCGCTGGAGCGGACCACGATCGAGCGGCGCGCGGTCGGTGAATTCGACGTCCTCATCGACATCGAGTTCGCCGGTATCTGTCACTCCGACATCCACCAGGCCCGCGAGGGCTGGGGTACGGCGATCTTCCCGATGGTGCCCGGTCACGAGATCGCGGGCGTCGTCGCCGAGGTCGGCCCGGGTGTCACCCGGTACGCGGTGGGGGACCGGGTGGGCGTCGGCTGCATGGTCGACTCCTGCCGTGAGTGCGACAACTGCAAGGCCGGTCTCCAGCAGTACTGCACCGGCGGCGGCCCGACCTGGACGTACAACGCCGTCGGCAAGGACGGGCAGCCGACCTACGGCGGCTACTCGCAGAAGATCGTCGTCGACGAGAACTACGTCGTCCGCATCCCCGACGGCCTCCCCCTCGACGTCGCCGCCCCGCTGCTGTGCGCCGGCATCACCACGTACTCCCCCCTCAAGCACTGGAACGCGGGTCCCGGCAAGAAGGTCGCGGTCGTCGGCCTCGGCGGGCTGGGACACATGGGCGTCAAGATCGCCGCAGCCCTCGGCGCGGAGGTCACCGTCCTGTCCCAGTCGCTGCGCAAGAAGGACGACGGCCTGAAGCTGGGCGCCACCGACTACCGGGCGACCAGCGACCCGAAGACCTTCGAGGAGCTCGAGGGCACGTTCGACATCATCCTCAACACGGTGTCGGCGCCGCTCGACTTCGACGCCTACCTGTCGCTGCTGCGCACCGACGGCGCGATGGTGAACGTCGGTATCCCGGAGGAGCCGGTGCACATCCTGCTCTCCTCCGTCTTCGGCAACCGCCGCGTCCTGACCAGCTCCGGCATCGGCGGCATCCAGGAGACCCAGGAGATGCTGGACTTCTGCGCCGAGCACCAGCTGGGCGCCGAGATCGAACTGATCAACGCGGACCAGGTCAACGAGGCGTACGAGCGGGTCGTCAACAGCGACGTCCGCTACCGTTTCGTGATCGACACGGCGACCATCTGAACCAGACAGGGGCCGCCGGCCAGGGAGGCGAGCGCACCCACCGGCATCTCCAGCGGAGGCACCAGGGTGCGCGCCCCCCGGCCGGCGGCCAGGACCGCCATCGACCGCCAGGGTGAGCCGCACCTTGAATCGGGCCGGGAGTACGTTGGACAGGAGGAGGTCTCACGATGACCGTGAACCTGAACCACACCATCGTCGCGGCACACGACAAGCAGGAGTCGGCGAGGTTCCTGGCCGACATCCTCGGTCTCGAAGTCAGCCCGGAATACGGCCCGTTCGTCCCGGTGGCCCTGCCCAACGGCGTCACCCTCGACTACATGGAGAGCCCCGGGGACATCCCGCCGCAGCACTACGCCTTCCTCGTCTCCGAGGACGACTTCGACGAGATCTTCACCCGCGTCCAGGACGCCGGCCTCAGCTACTGGGCCGATCCGCACCACAGGCTTCCCGGCGAGATCAACACCAACGACGGCGGCCGCGGCACCTACTTCGACGACCCCAACGGCCACCGCCTGGAAATCCTCACCCGCCCCTACGGCAGCGGCGGCTGACCCAGCGGCACGCACTCTCCGGGCGCGTACGACCGTACGACCGCACCCGCCCCGTCACCGGCGGACGGGCGGACGACATGCACGCGCCCACGCCCGCCGACCAGGCCCCGCTCGTCCGCCACCGTCAGCACGGTGTTCTCGTCGACCGCGACGCCGTACGGCACCCCGCCGTGCATCACGGCCGCGACCAGCCGGCCCAGCGTGCCCCACTGCGCCGCGTGCACCTCCACCGCGAACGGCACCAGGCCGAAACCCGGCCGGATCTCCACCTCGTCCAGGTCCTCGGCGGTGTCCGGCGGACACACCGGCACCCCGTCCACCAGCCAGCCTCCGACCACGGCCCGCCGGGCCGCGAGAACGGCTCCGGCGGAGAACCCGGCATAGGGGAGGCCGCGCTCGGCAAGCACCTCGGGCAGCCGACGCAGACAGTCCGAGAACATGTCCTGACAGGCCGGCGTGAGCCCGCCGCACACCAGCACCCCGTCCACGTCCCCCAGCCGCTCCGGACCGAACCGCCCGCCGAAAGGCACGATCAGCGGCACCGGAACGCACTTTCCGGCGGCCCGCAACATCCCCGCGTACCGCCCGAACAGCTCCTCGCCGTCCCCCTCGTCGACGATCACGCACCCGATACGGCGGCCGCCCGCACCCGCGGCCCGCACCAACGGCCCGTACACCTCGGGAGCGTCCCAGCCCCCGCCGACGAGAAAGATCCCGCCCGCGGGTGCCCCGCGCTCGCCCTGACGGTCCCGGGTGCTCACCCCCGCAGGCCCTTGAGCCCGTCCTGCGCGGCCATGACCAGCTCGATGGCCCGGTTGTCGGCCGCCGGTTCACGCATCTGGTTCGTCACGTAGGCGAGCGTCATCCGTTCGTCCGGGTCGACCCAGACCAGCGCGCCGCCCCAGCCGCCCCAGCCCAGGGCGCTGCCGAAGAGGCCGTATCCCAGGCCGTACCGGGAGGGCATGCCCAGCACGCGGTCGTCACCGTCGAACTGCACCTCGCCGGCCCGTTCGCACCCCGCCGGCGACAGCACCCGCACCTCGCCGACGGCTCCGCCGCAGGCGAGCAGGGACTGCACGAGGGCGACGGAGCGGGCGTTGCCGAAGCCGCTCGCCGCGGGGATCTGCGCGCGCCGCCAGGCGATGCTGTTGCCGTCCCGGACGCGCAGGGTGGCGACACCGGCGCGGGTCGCGTCGCTGTCCCGCGCACCGGCCGCGTACTCCTCGTCCCTGCCCGGCGGCGGCACGGTGAGCGCCACCCGCCGGTCGTGCTCGGCACCCAGCCCGATGTGGAAGTCCGCGCCCAGCGGCCCGGCCACCTCGGCGGCGAAGAACTCGCCCAGGCTCCGCCCGGTGATCCGGCGCACCACCTCACCCACGAGGAACCCCTGGGTCAGCGAGTGGTACCCGGCCGCCGTCCCGGGCTCCCACTGCGGAGCCTGCCCGGCCAGCCGTGTCGTGGCCGTCGTCCAGTCGTACAGCTCCTCTGTCGGCCCTTCCCAGTCGGGCAGCCCGGCGGTGTGCGAGAGCACATGCCGTACCAGCACACCCTCCTTGCCCGCCACGGCGAACTCCGGCCAGTACCGGGCCACCGGCGCGTCGGGATCCAGCTCACCCCGGTCGATCAGGACGAGCGCGCACAGGGCGGTCATCGTCTTGGTCACGGAGAACACGTTGACGATCGTGTCCCGCTCCCACGGCACACTCCGCCCCGCGTCGGTGAACCCGCCCCACACGTCGACCACGGCGGCTCCGTCCACGAAGACGGCGACCGCACCGCCCGCATCCCCCTCGTCCAGCAGTCCGGAGAGCATGGTGGGCACAGCGGCGAACAACTCGTCGTAGGAGCCATGAATGTCGGCCATGGAGGCCATTCAGCCCGCGGCACACGGCGGGCGCAACCCAATTCCCGGCGCGGACCCGGGCGGCCCGCCGTGCCCGGGCGGCGGGGCGGACCGGCACCCCGCGGCGGCGGTCACGCCCGCGGAATTCGCGTGGGGTCCTCGCGCGTTGTGGGGGTGTGGGCGCGGGAGGCCGGTGATGGGCGGGCCGAACAGCCCGAGTGAACGAGCTGACAGAAATTGGAGGGTCCGTAATGGCTGGGCAGACGCAGAGGGCCGTGCTGGCGGGCGGATGCTTCTGGGGGATGCAGGACCTGATCCGCCGGCTCCCCGGCGTGACCGGGACCCGGGTCGGATACACCGGGGGTGACGTGCCGAACGCGACGTACCGTAACCACGGCACGCACGCGGAGGCGATCGAGATCCTCTTCGACCCCGAGAAGACCGACTACCGGGCGATCCTGGAGTTCTTCTTCCAGATCCACGACCCGAGCACCAGGAACCGCCAGGGCAACGACATCGGCCTCAGCTACCGCTCGGCGATCTACTACGTGGACGACGAGCAGAAGCGGATCGCCGAGGACACCATCGCGGACGTCGACGCGTCCGGACTCTGGCCGGGCAAGGTCGTCACGGAGGTCGAGCCGGTCGGTCCCTTCTGGGAGGCCGAGCCCGAGCACCAGGACTACCTGGAGCGCTACCCGGAGGGCTACACCTGCCACTTCCCGCGCCCGGGCTGGCGCCTGCCGGCCCGCACGGAGGGCTGAGCGCAGGGCTGACCGACGGCTGACCCGGGGTTGACCGCAGGTCGGCTCGTCGGAACGAACCTTCGCTACGATCCACCCCGTGGCAGGCACGGGGGAAGCGAAGCGAAGGTTCGGCCCGGACGGGGCCTGGTGGGGCGTTCTGCTGCTGGATGCCCTGGTGAGCTGCGGCTCCGCCGCTCTGCTGTACGTGTGGTCGACCCACAACCAGATCGACCCCGCGGAACCGGGGCCGATGCTGCCCCAGCCCTCCGACACGTCGCTCATCGGCGCGGCGGTCGTTCTGCTGGCGTCGCTCGTCGGCACGGGGTGGGCGGCGCTGCGGCGCGAGAACCGTCCGGAGACGGTCAGGGGCGCCAGGGCGGTCTCGGTCCTGCGGCTGGTCCTGCTGCTCCTGGTGCTGCTGGCTTCCGCCATATAGAGCCGTGAGAAGAGCCGCAGGAGCGGGCTTCCCGTGTCGTCCTCCGGCTGACCGGCGACCGTCCCCTAGGCTCTGGTCGCCACAGAGGTCCTGAACTTCGCGGAGGGCAGCACGGCGGGGATCAATCGAGAGCAGGTCGTCAGAACGCTGACGTTCTGGCTGCGTCCCGTCTTCGCGCTGCGGGTCGTCAACCGGTTCCAGAGGATCGTGGGTTTCGACCGCTCGATGGCCCTGGCGTCCAGCGCCCTGACGGCACTGATCCCGCTCTCCATCCTCGGCAGCGCCGTCCTGAGCGGCGCCGTGCACTACGACGCCGCAGGCCGGATCATCAGGCGGTATCACCTCACCGGAGCGGGCGCCACCGCTGTCGACTCGCTGTTCTCGCCCGCCGAGGGCACCAGGGCGAGCGTGGGTGTCTTCGGCACCGTGTTCCTGATGATCTCGGTGCTGAGCTTCACCCGAGCGGCACAACGGCTCTTCGAACAGACCTGGGAACTCAAGCCCCTCAGCGTGCGCAACACACGCAACGGCCTGTGGTGGATCCTCGTCCTCGGCGGCTACACGGTCGCGACAGCGTTGCTGTCCGCGCCCCTTGGCGGAGGCGTGCTGCGCGTGGTCACCTCGCTGTGCGAGGTACCGGTGACCGCCGCCTTCCTGGTCTGGAGCGGCCGGCTCCTGTCGGCCGGGCGGATCGGCTGGCGGGACCTGCTCCCCTTCGCCGTCGCGGGTGCCGTCCTGACGGTGGCCTACTCGACGGCCGCGAGGTTCTACATGCCGCGCCTGTTCAACTCCTCCGTCGAACGCTACGGAGTGGTCGGGGCCGTCTTCGCCATGGTCTCCGCCCTCTTCGCGGCCATGCTCGTCCTGGTCGCGTCGGCGGCCCTGGGACGAGAAGTACGGGACGAGCTCGGCCGGATCCGGCGGGGCGCCCGGCCGTCCGACCACGACGTACGCCAGGAGTGGGACAGGCTGGTCGAGCAGACCAGGTCACGGTGGCGCACGGTGCGGAAACAGGTGGCCCGCCGCCCGGCCGGGGGCGAGAACCACTGACCGGTGCTCTCAGGCCGCCGCCCCGGCCGCCGTCACGCGGAAGCCACGACCTCGCCGGCCACGACCTGGGGAGGGCCGGGGAGCAACGACGCGAGGTTGTCCCGTACGAAGTCGGCGGCCTTCGAGATCGATTCGTCGGCACCGGCCCGGTCCTGGAAGACGCTGGTCGACACCATCACTCCGTCCCCGGCATCGATCCAGTAGTAGGCCACGAAACCGGAGACCTGGCGCAGCAGCGGCACGAACCCCTCGTTCACGACACGTGCGGCCTCGGCCGTATCGGTCACTCCCTCGTACCGCCGGACCGCTGCGTACATCGCCAGACTCCTCACGGCGTTCTGGGTTCGCCTCTGCTCGGACGTCGTACCCCCGCGACGGCCGGCCGGCTCGCGAGGCCTCCGGCAATCACCTGAAGGGAGCCGCCCGAGGCGCCCCGGACGCCGGCCGCGCGGCGTCAGCCGCGCCGCCACCGGCGCTGCTTCGGTTCGTCCGCCCGGGACCGGTTCCGGCTTCGTGGGTGCGCACAGTGCGGGGGCAGGGTGAACTCGGCCGACTCGACCCGCGGAGGCGGTCTCCACGAGTTCGTCGGACCACCAGGCCGTCGCGTGGTGTCCCTCCCGGTCGGCTCGCTGGAAGGGAAGCGTCGAACGCCCGGCGTTCTCGACTCTCGCGTCGATGATCGCGCCGGAGTGACCGGGCGGGTCAGACGCGGGCCGAGAGGCTCACGCCCGGTCGGGGACGGCCGCCGGGCGCTCGGAGCCGACCGGCTGCGGGGTGCCGCGCGCGGCCGTGGGCGGTGGGCCCGGGCGGAGCCCGGCGGTGACGTCGGACCCCGCGTGCGGACCGGTGTACAGGCCGGTCGTCGTCAGGCTTTCAGCCGCTCCCGGTCCCCCATCACCACGACCGGGTGAAGGTGCGGATCGAGGGTGTGGAGCAGGGTCTTCATCCCGGACTCGGGAAGGCTGACACAGGCGGACGTGCCGTCACCGTGGTCCAGGTGCAGCCATATGCCGCCGCCCTTCTCCACTCCCTGGGGACGGCTCCAGTCGAACGGCGGGACACCCTTGAGCCGGTTGTAGTCGATGGCGATGACGTAGTCGAAGTCGTGCTCGTGGTCGGAGCCGTCCTCGATCATGGACGCGAAGGCGTTGTCGTCGTACCAGTAGTGCAGATGGCTGCCCGGATCCTCCAGGGACCCGCCCGCGTCCGTCAGGGAGAAGGTGCCGACGGGACTGCGCTCGTCGTCCAGGCGGTGGTCGGTCGTCCAGCCCAGCCTGCCGTTGTGCGCGCGCCAACTGCCCTTGTTCTTCCAGGCAGTGCCCTGCTTCTCGTAGAGCACGACGGTGCTCTCGTCGGAGTCCGCGTCGTCGCCGTAGACGACCACGGCCTGACGGGCGTCGGCCGGTACGTGCTTCCCCATGCTGCTGCCGACGCCGGGAAGGCGCGGCCCCTTCTCCGGGCCGGTCGAGCCCGGCGACGACGGGTTGTTGACGCCCGGGGCGCCGACGTGACTGGTGTGCCCGCCGCCCCCGGCGCACGCCGCGGTGCCGGCCAGCAGGGCACCGCAGGCCAGAGCCGCGGATATGGCATGACGTGCACCACCGCGTCGCACCGGCGGTGGACAGGGTCGTATGAGAGTAGATGTCCGCATGGTCAGGATCCTGAGTCGGGATGGCCCCGGCGCGCATCCCGGAGAGGGCATCCGGCGTAGCGGCCGCGCCGGTGTGACGGACCGGCGGTTCGGCTGGGTTACCCCCCGGGGGTGAGGCGACGGGTACGTATGGCGCAGCGCCCCCGGCCCCGGACCCGCCGCACGGCGGAGCAGGGCGGGACGCTGCGGGTACGCGTCAGGACCCGCGGACAGGAGCCGTACCGACCCAGCGGTGGTAGGCGTCCGGGTCGACGTTGCCGCCGCACACGATGGTGACGACGTGTCGGCCGGCGAAGCGGGCGGGGTCCTCGAGGATCGCGGCGACGCCGAGCGCGGCCGACGGCTCCGCGACAAGGCCGGCGTGGTCCAGGAGCATCCGCATACCGGCGACGATCGACTCCTCCCGGACCAGGACGGCGTCGTCGGCGACCAGGAGGAGATCGTCCAGGACGGCCGGGACGGGACACCGTCCGGCGACCCCGTCGGCGATGGTGCGGGCCGAGTCGGTGGTGACGACGCGCCGCCCGCGCCACGAGAGGGTCATCGCGGGCGCGCCCAGCGGCTGCACGCAGATCACCTCGACTTCCGGCGCCAGGGCCTTCATCACGTGCCCGACACCGGTGGCCAGCGCCCCGCCGCCGAGAGCGATCAGAACGGTGTCGAACGACGGTGGGGAGCCGACCAGTTCAAGACCGATGGTCGCCGCACCCTCGCAGGTCTCGATGTCCAGGCTGTCCTCGAGCAGCCGGATGCCGTCGTACCGGGCGAGGGCCGCCGCGCGTTCGCGAGCCATCTCGTGGTCGCCGTCGACCAGTTCCAGCCGGGCGCCCAACGCCCGGATGCGATCGAGCTTGGCCACGGTCGCGGAGCGGGACGCCACGACGGTCACGGCGAGCCCCCGGCCGCGGCCCGACCAGGCCAGGGCCTGCCCGAGGTTGCCCGCGCTGGCGCACACCACGGCCTGCGCACCCTGTTCGGCGAGGAGGCCCGCGACCACCTCGGTAGCGCGGCCCTTGAAGCTGCGCACCGGGTTCGCCGTTTCGAGCTTGATGGTCACAGCGCAGCCGAGGGTGGATGCGAGCGCCTCGCAGGGGTACAGCGGGGTGTCGAGGAAAACCGGGTCGATCAGCCGGCGAACGGCCCGGATCCGCTCGGTGTCCAGGCGCGTCCCCTGCATGACAGGGAAGCGTAGCCCGGTCGGCGGCAGGGTGGTCACGGCTGGCACGGCCGGGAGGAGGCGGCTACGGCGGGAACAGCCATTCCATCGCGGCAAGGCTCTTGTCGACGTACTTTCCCTGTCCCGTCTCGATGCCGTGGGCGAGGTCCTCGAAGACACCGCACCGGGCATAGAAGACGGCGCGCTCGTGGAGAGCCGTGAGGTCGCCGGTGTCGGTTCGGCGGCTGCCGATGGCGGCGCGGGCAGCGGCGGGGCCGAGATCGCGGTGGAGCACCCCGAAGTCGTAGGCCGGATCGACGATCGCCGCGTCGCTCCAGTCGATGACGCCGCTCACCGTCCACGCGACCGGGTCCACGAGAACGTGCTCGATGCCCAGATCGTTGTGGGAGAACGCCGGGTTGTACCCGTCGTGCGGTGGTGCGGCGTCCAAGAACGCCTCGACGGACCGGCGACGCACCGCCGGTACCCGCCCGGCCACCCTCACACAGTCCTGCCTGGCTTCCTGCAGCCACTCGGCGAGCGGCCGCAGGTCCGTGTCCACCAGACCGGCCAGCCGCCCGACCGGAACGGCGTGCAGCGCGGTGAGCAACTCACCGAGCCGGGCGCCGATCGACGTGCCGTGGGCCGATCGCAGGTGCCGCGGCGTGTCCGACAGCGGCACGCCGGGGAGCTTGCGGTAGGCCAGACATCCCAGCTCCGCGACCGCGAACGCCGGTTCGGGGACGGGCAGCGGCGAGATGTCGGCGACGGCGGCGAGCAAGCGGGCCTCGTGGCTCACCAGGGCGGCCCGCCGTACCGGGTCGGGCTCCTTGCTGAAGCGCACGATCAGCTCACCGTTGACCTCGTACGCCAGGTTGTCCAGGCCCTCGCCGAGCAGCACCACGGACTCGGTCCGGTAGCCGGGCAGGTGCGCACCCACGACACCGCGCACGTCGGCGACGCGGTCGCGGCCACCACTGGTCATGTGCGGACCCTGCCCGTCGATGCCCGTCGATACCCGTCGATACCCGTCGATCGCGCGGGCTGAGGCACCCGGATCCGCCCCCGCAGCCGTGCTCGCGAGAGGTTCAGCCCAGAGCCGCCGACCGGCCTGCTGCCGACGCCCGTCGACAGCACGTGAGCCGGTGCGTTGCACGGGAGGCGGGCGCGCACCCGCGTTCGCGGGGAGACCTGCTGGCGGCGGCCCGCCGTTTCGGAAATGCTGCCGCGCATGGACTGGATGCCCCTGCTCTCCACACTGGCCGGTGCCGCCATCGGTATCGCGGCCACTCTGATCGCCGATCGCAACCGGTGGCAACGGGAAGAAGCCAGACACGCGCTGGAACTACGCCGCGAGGTGTACACGGTGTTCGTCTCCGCTCTCAAGGCCGCGGGTGAGGACATACGGGCCGTCGCCCTGGGCGATCACATGTCCGCGTCGGCACGTGAGTCGGCCGTGCGGGAGGCCGTACGCGAGACGGGCATCCATACGGCAAGTGAACGCCTTTGGCTCGTGGGGCCGCCGCAGGTCGTCACGGCGGGAAACGAGGCGTTCCACGGGATGCGCGCCCTGCGCGACGCGTACGCCCGAGGCGTGGCTGTCGGGTCCGACGAGGAAGCGTCCCTGATAGCGCGGCGGCGCGCGGCCATGGCGCAGATGCGTCGCGTCATGCGGGAGGACCTCGGTATCGGCCCGCTGGGCGTCGAGTGACCGTCACCCCACGAGCCACGTCGGGCCGCGCCCACAGTCCGTCGTCCGCTCCCGTCCGCTGTCCGACCGCCAGGAAAATCGATGGTCACCCGAGCTGACCGGGCCCACGCTGTACGCCATGGAAGAACCGTTCCGCCGGATTCGCGCGCTCCACACGGCGTCTACGATCACCGTCTACCAGGCGTACTCCCCTGAGATCGGACTGCCCGCCATCCGGGACGGCCGTTTTCCGGCCGCGTGGAAGCCTGGCCGCATGACGTGGATCAAACCCAGTTTCCTGTGGATGATGTACCGCTCGGGCTGGGGCACGAAGGAGGGTCAGGAGACCGTCCTCGCCGTCGAGATCACCCGCGACGGTTTCGACTGGGCGCTGCGTCATGCCCGCCTGTCGAGTTACGTCCGCGGACTGCATCCCGACCGCGGCGCCTGGCAGCGTGACCTCAAGCATGCGCCGGCCCGTGTCCAGTGGGATCCGGAACGCGATCTGCACCTGCGTCCCCTGCCCTGCCGCTCACTGCAACTTGGGCTCTCGGGCGAGGCGTCGACGCGTTACGCGGACGAGTGGATCGTGTCCGTCAGCGACGTGACCCCGCTCGCCCACGAGATCCACGCACTCGTCAGGGACGGCGAACCCGACGCAGCGACCCGACTTCTCCCCCGGGAGCACGGGTACCCCGCCGGCGCGGAGCTCCTGGCCCGTCTGTGTCCCTGACCCGTGGTCAGCGGCCCGGCCGGGGACGTCATCCCTGATGCCCGTGTGACGCGAGATGAAGGGCGTCGTCGCATCCCCGGGCGGAGCGCGCGGATTCGTCGGCCCCGTTGCACGGCCGGACGGCGGAAGTCGGTGCTCCGCCTTCCGGGGTGTGCCGGATCGCGCGAGACTGCACCATGGCATTCCCCGGACCGCCGTCGCCGCCTCCGCCGCGAGGGCCGGCCGCCACCCTCACCGGGCACGGCAGAGCGGTGAACGCGGTGGCGTTCAGCCCGGACGGACGGCTGCTGGCGTCCGGAAGCAGCGACAGGACCGTGGTCCTCTGGGATGTCACGGACGCATCGCACCAGACCCGGGCCGCCACCCTCACCGGGCACGGCAGAGCGGTGAACGCGGTGGCGTTCAGCCCGGACGGACGGCTGCTGGCGTCCGGAAGCACCGACCGGAGCGTGGTCCTCTGGGATGTCACGGACCTCGCGAACCTGACCCGGTCGGCGATCCTCGTCCATGACCGCCCCGGCTGGTTGTTCCGAGACGGCTGGCGTCAAGGCGGTGTCCACGCGGTGAGTTTCAGCCCGGACGGACGGTTCATCGCCTGCGCCGGCGACCGCACGGTGATCATCTGGGATCTCCGCGACCTCGCAAGGCCGGGCCGGTGCGCCCGTGTCACCCACCACCGGCATCTCTGGCGGTCGGGTCCCGTCCTGTCGGTGATGTTCAGTCCCGATGGACGGTTACTGGCTTCGGGTTCCGACGGTGACAAGAACACCGGCGTCCTGTGGGACGTCAGCGAGCCGGCCCACCCGGTCCGAACCGCCGTCGTCCGGCCACAGGCCCGCGAATGGCCGAAGGCGTTGTCCGCGGGCGGGGCGCCGGCCGTCCATGCGGTGGGATTCAGTCCTCAGGGGCGGCTGCTGGCCACCGGCAGCGGGGACCTGGGCGTGGTGTCCGGCACCTATGGGTCGTGGCGGAAGGGAGCCGTCATGGTGTGGGACATCACCGACCCGGCACACCCGGTACGGACGGGCACAGGCATCCTTCCTCTGGCCGGTCCCGGGGACACGGGGCGGATGTACGCGGTGGTGTTCAGCCCGGACGGCCGGTTGCTGGCCTCCGGATGCGAGAACGCGGCGGTGACCCTGTGGGATGTCACCGACCCCGCGCACCTCACCCCGGCCGCCCATCTCACCGGCCACCGCAAGGCGGTACGGGGTCTGGCCTTCAGTCCGGACGGACGGATGCTCGCCGGCTGCGGCGTCGACACGACGGTGAACCTGTGGGAAACGGGCTGACGGTGCCCGCCGTCTCCCGTGTCCGGGCAGACCGGGGTTTCGGCGTCGGTTCCGGCGGTTGCCTGGGACGAGGGCGGTCGCCGCGCACCGCGGGCCGGGGATGCGGGCGTCCGGCTCACAGGCGGCGGTACTTGTCGATGTCCTCCGCGAACTCCTGGATGGCCTGTGCGGTGAGTGTCGGGCGGGTGTCGGCGATGGCGGTCATGTAGTCCTCGGTCGTCGCCGGTCGGCCCTGACGGTGGGTGACTTCGCGCTCGAATGCCGCCTGTGCGCCCTTGCGGGCCGCGAATTCGATGTCGGCCGGGGTGAACAGCTCGCTCGCCCGGACGAGTTGGGCGATGTCCACCGTCTCGGCGGAGGCTCGGAGATAGCGGCTCCAGATCGCCGCCCGGGCGGTCGCGTCCGGTGGGCCGATGGGGATGACGTAGTCGAAGCGGCCCGGCCGCAGGAACGCCGCGTCGAGAGAGCGAATCGAGTTGGTGGCGCAGGCCAGCAGCCGTGCGTCGTGCTCGCGGAAGATGGGGATGAGCTTGAGCAGCTCGTTGGTCACGCCGTGGCCGGGATCGACCGCCTTTCCTGAGCGCGCGCCGGCGATCTCCTCGACCTCGTCGATGAAGAGCAGGACCGAGTCCAGCTCCGCCAGGTCCGCGAAGGCCTCCCGCAACGCCACGGCCAGGCCCTCGCTCGTGTCGGCCGCGAGCCGGGAGGGGAAGAGTTCCACGAACGGCCAGCCGAGCCGTGAGGCCACCGCCTTGGCGAAGCTCGTCTTTCCGGTGCCCGGCGGGCCGAACAGGATGATCGCCTTGGGCGGGGCGACGCCGTAAAGGTCCGCCAGTGCCGGTTCGGTCAGCGGGAGCACGACACGGCGCTCGACGACCTGTTTCTCCTCCTCCATGCCGGCCATGTCGTTCCAGAGGCCCTCCGGCAGCATGCGGCCGCCCAGCGCCGCGAGGACCTCCGCGTTCGCGGTGTCGACGGGTTCGAGCTTCTCGTAGTAGGTGAGCCCGTCGCGGAACCGGTAGCCGGAGTTCTGCAGAGCCTGCGTGCCCGCCGCCTCGGCGGGCAGCAGCGCGCTGATGTGGCGCACGCCCAGTGCCCGCAGGCGCCGCTCGAGGTCGGAGAGGAGGGCGCTGCCGATCCCGCGCTCACGCCAGCGGGAGGCGAGCGCCACCAGGAGGATCCACCCCCGCTTTCCGTAGGCCTGCGCCACGGCCATGCCGACCAGTTCCTCCCCGACGACCGCGACGACCGCCGGCTGTCCGGCCTTGGCCGCCGTCATGACCTCGGAGACCGCGAACACCTGGTCCTCGTCGGGCGGACGGCTCTGGTCCCAGATGTCGATGGCCTGGTCGAGATCGTCCTCGCGGTATTCACGCAGGTGCCAAGCAGGCATCGCCACCACCTCACACGGCGCGGGAGTCCCATTGTTCTCTCCGCGGCGCCGGGTGACGAACCGAGGCGGGTCCCACCGGCGCCCCGGCCGGCACGCGTCCCGTCCTGTGGCCGGAGGCCTCTCAGCCGGGCAGTGTCGCCGGGCTGCCGCCGTTCGCCTCGTAGCCCGCCACCGCCAGCGCGCGGTAGAGGGTGAACTCGGCGGCCGGGTTCGCGGACAGCGTCCACGGCAGGGCCCCCACGTGCCCGTCGACGTGTATCAGCTCGCCCATGGCTTCCGCCCAGCGTTCGGAGCGGACCAGGAAGAAGATCAGCAGGTGCCGGACGTGGGCGAGCATCGGGTCGTCCTGGCGGGCCGAGTGCACCGCGTGCAGGGCGCCGTGGACGGCCTTGGTGACGACCTCGCTCTGGTAGAAGCTCGCCACCAGGTTGACCTCGGGAAGGTGCTCGAAGACCGCGAACAGCGGCATCGCGGCCAGCAGGGAGCCCCGCGGGGCGCGTGCGGCGGCGGCCTCGGCGAAGGAGTACGCCACCTCGCGCGAGCCGTGCCACTTCTCGCACCAGTAGTGCAGGGCGGCGAGATGCGCTCCCATGTGCGCGGGCGCGCGGTCCAGGATCTTCAGCCAGAGCTTCTCGAAGTCCGGCTGCGAGTAGTTCAGCCCGCGGGCCACCGACAGCTCGATGACGTACGGCACCGGGTCGCCGGGGGACAGCAGCGCCGCCTGACCGCAGGCGTCCCTGGCCTCCTCCATGATGATCCGGAAGTCGTCCGTGCCCGGCGTCGACGTCCGCCACGCCTGCTGGACCAGGAACTCCGCGTGCACGGCCGCGCCGCCGGCGTCCTTGGGCTGCTCGGCGCGCCACACCCGCAGCCACTGGCCGCCCGGTGTCTCGCTGACCCCGCCCGGCCGCTGCTGGAGCTCCAGCGCCGCCGCGCCGGCGAAGGCCTGCACCCGCTGCCAGCGCAGTTCGCCGGTGATCTCCGTGCCCGCCAGCAGCTGCGCCGCGGCGTGGTAGTCGTGGGTGCGCTGCACCAGGTCCAGGACGTCGAGCAGGTCGTGGTCGGGCCCGGGCATCCGGACGTCCAGGTCCTCCTCGCGCACGAAGCCGTAGTCCGCCGGGTCGGCGGCGTCCGGGTGGCTCGGGTGGACCTGCTCGATCATGCCGCGCCGCCGCCGCAGGACAGGGAGCAGCACGAAGCTCAGCAGGAGCAGCGCCATCAGGGCCCAGAGAATCGCCATGCGTCAAGCGAACCAGACGGCGCGGACAATTGGCGAACCGGTGGTCGTGGCCTGTGGACGACGCGGGGCCGGGACGCGGTCGCGGGGCGGTGGGGACGGGCGGCGTCCACGTGGCGAAGGCACACACCGGTACCGCCCCGCGCTCCTCCGGGGCGCGTGAGCAGGCGCCTGAGCACTAGGCTCGGGGCTTATGAGCGACAGGCACATCAGTCAGCATTTCGAGACGCTCGCCATCCACGCGGGCAACACGGCGGACCCCCTCACCGGTGCGGTCGTACCGCCGATCTACCAGGTCTCGACCTACAAGCAGGACGGCGTCGGCGGTCTGCGCGGCGGCTACGAGTACAGCCGCAGCGCCAACCCCACCAGGACCGCCCTGGAGGAGAACCTGGCCGCGCTGGAGGGCGGCCGCCGCGGCCTCGCGTTCGCGTCCGGGCTGGCGGCCGAGGACGCCCTGCTGCGCACGCTGCTCAGCCCCGGCGACCACGTGGTCATCCCGAACGACGCGTACGGCGGCACGTTCCGGCTGTTCGCGAAGGTCGTCTCCCGGTGGGGCGTGGAGTGGTCCGTCGCCGACACCAGCGACCCGTCGGCCGTGCGGGCCGCGATCACCCCGAAGACCAAGGCGGTCTGGGTGGAGACCCCGTCCAACCCGCTGCTCGGCATCACCGACATCGCCGCGGTCGCGCAGGTCGCCCACGACGCGGGCGCCCGGCTCGTCGTCGACAACACCTTCGCCACGCCGTACCTCCAGCAGCCTCTCTCGCTCGGCGCGGACGTCGTCGTGCACTCGCTGACGAAGTACATGGGCGGTCACTCCGACGTGGTCGGCGGCGCGCTGATCGTGTCGGACCAGGCGCTGGGCGAGGAGCTGGCGTACCACCAGAACGCGATGGGCGCGGTCGCCGGACCGTTCGACTCGTGGCTGGTGCTGCGCGGCACCAAGACGCTCGCGGTGCGCATGGACCGGCACAGTGAGAACGCCACCAGGATCGCGGACATGCTGAGCCGGCACGCGCGCGTGACGCGTGTCCTCTACCCGGGCCTGCCCGAGCACCCCGGGCACGAGACCGCCGCCAAGCAGATGAAGGCCTTCGGCGGCATGATCTCCTTCCAGGTCACGGGTGGCGAGGAGGCGGCGGTCGAGGTCTGCAACCGCGCCAAGGTGTTCACCCTCGGCGAGTCCCTGGGCGGCGTCGAGTCGCTGATCGAGCACCCGGGCCGGATGACGCACGCCTCGGCGGCCGGTTCCGCGCTGGAGGTGCCCGCCGACCTGGTGCGCCTGTCCGTGGGCATCGAGAACGTCGACGACCTGCTGGAAGACCTCCAGCAGGCGCTCGGCTAGAACCGGCTCACCAGCCGACGACGGGCGGAGTCGTCGTGGACGGCGGCTGCGCCCACGGCCGGACCAGCGCCGCCCAGACGGTGAAGGCCACCGCCGCCGCGCACAGCAGCACCCACAGCAGGCGGCGGGCCGCCCGTCGGCGGCGCAACAGGCGGCCGCCGCGGCGCAGCACCTCGCCGTAGAGATCGGGCGGCACCCGTGGCGGCCCCTGTTCCATGATCCGCCGGGCGGCTGCCTCGCGTTCGACGCGGTTCACGACGGTGCCACCTTCGCTCCCATCACCGGGGGTGCCGCCTTCCTGGGCGGGTGCAGCAGGGTGGCGGTGGCCCGGTCGCAGACGGTGTGCACCCGGTCCGTGGGCAGGCCGAGCAGCGCCGCCGTCTGCTCCTCGGCGACCCCTTCGTACAGCCGGAGCACCACGATCAGGCGTTCCTGCGGGGTCAGGACGGCGAGGGCGCTGTCCGGGTGCGGGCGGGCGCGGCTCAGCGGGCTGCCGTACTGGTGCCAGACGGAGTTCGCGAAGCGCAGGGCCAGGTGCTGGCGGGCCCGGTCGTACGGGTCCTCGCCGCGCAGCCCGTCCCAGCACGCGTACGTGTGCGCGAGCGCGAGAGTCAGCAGGCGCCGCGCGCGCGGGTTGGCGTCCGGGGCCTCCGCGGTGAGCAGCGTCGCGGCATGCAGCAGCCGTCCCGCCGCGCCCGCGACGAACGCCTCGAACTCCCGGGCCCGGCGGGCGTCCTGGAACGCCTGCCGATCACGCACCGTACCTCCCCGTCTGCGTGGGCCCCCGTGTCCGGGAACCGGACACGGATTCGGATAGGACGGAGGCCCGGTCTCATATGAGGCCAGGGGTGCCCTCACGGTCAAGAGCCGGGCGGCACGCACGCGTGCCGGACGGTCCGCGAGCCGGGGCCGGCCGGGGTTCAGGATGCCGGAGGTGCGTCCGAGCCCGGCTGGAGGGACATCCGCGCCGACAGGGCGGTGTTGAAGCGCGTGAGCAGCGCACAGAACGCCTCGCGCTCCTCCGGCTCCCAGTCCTGGGTCAGCTCCGCCATCAACTGCCGCCGCGAGGAACGTACTTCGTCCAGCCGCGACAGCCCGCGCGGGGACAGCTGGAGCACCACGGCCCGCCCGTCCTCGGGGTGGGAGGTGCGCTTGACGAGCCCGGTGTCGACCAGCGGGGCCACCTGCCGGGTGACCGTGGAGGAGTCGATCCCCATGCTCGCGGCGAGCGCCTTGACCCCCATGGGGCCTTCCTTGTCGAGGCGGTTGAGCAGCAGATACGCGGCGCGGTCCATGGAGTTGCGCACCTGCCCGACGCCGCCGAGCCGGGTCTGTTCGGCACGGCGGGCGAACACCGCCACCTCGTGCTGCAGCGTGTCGAGGAGGCCGGTGTCACCGACGGTCGTCATGTCCATCGACATTTCAGGTGTTGTGGGCATGGCCGGGGGCTCACTTCATGAAGAGTGCTGGTGTGGGGGACAGAGTACGCGGACCGGGGTCGAGCCGTACCGGCGCTGCGCAAACCGGTCTCGGAGCTTGGTCACACCCGAGGCTCTGGCCTGTGAACTGCGAGACTTGAGTCATGAGCTACAGCACGGCTGACTCCCTGCGCCCCGTCACCCTCGACGACGTACGCGGCGCTCAGAAGATGCTCACGGGCGTGGCGCGGGTGACCGCGATGGAGGGCAGCCGTCACCTGTCCCAGCTGGTCGGCTCGCCGGTGCACCTCAAGTGCGAGAACCTCCAGCGGACCGGTTCGTTCAAGCTGCGCGGAGCCTACGTGCGGATCGCCGGGCTGCTGCCCGAGGAGCGCGCCGCCGGGGTGGTGGCGGCCAGCGCCGGCAACCACGCCCAGGGCGTGGCCCTGGCCTCCGCGCTGCTCGGTGTGCACGCCACGGTGTTCATGCCCGTCGGCGCCCCGCTGCCCAAGATCAGCGCGACCCGCGAGTACGGCGCCGAGGTCCGGCTGCACGGTCAGGTGGTCGACGAGACGCTGGCCGCCGCCCAGGAGTACGCGGCCGAGACCGGCGCGGTGTTCATCCACCCCTTCGACCACCCCGACGTCATCGCCGGTCAGGGCACGGTCGGGCTGGAGATCCTGGACCAGTGCCCGGAGGTCGGCACGATCGTCGTCGGTGTCGGGGGCGGCGGGCTCGCCGCCGGGATCGCGGTCGCGGTGAAGGCGATCAGGCCGGACGTGCGGATCGTCGGCGTCCAGGCGGAGGGTGCGGCCGCGTATCCGCCCTCGCTGGCCGCCGGACGGCCGGTCTCGGTGCACAACCCGGTGACGATGGCCGACGGGATCAAGGTCGGACGGCCCGGCGACGTGCCGTTCGCGTTGGTCGAGGAGCTGGTCGACGAGGTCCGCACGGTCGGCGAGGACCGGCTCTCCGCCGCCCTGCTGCTCTGCCTGGAGCGGGCCAAGCTGGTCGTGGAACCGGCCGGTGCCGCTCCGGTGGCCGCCCTGCTCGCCGAGCCCGGCGCCTTCGCCGGACCGGTCGTCGCGGTGCTCTCCGGTGGCAACGTCGATCCGGTGCTGATGCAGCGGGTGCTGCGGCACGGCATGTCCGCGCAGGGCCGCTACCTGGCCGTACGGCTGCGGCTGACCGACCGGCCGGGCGCCCTGGCCACGCTCCTCGGGGTGCTGTCGGGGGCCGACGCCAACGTCCTGGACATCAGCCACGTCAGGACCGACCCCCGGCTCGGGCTCTCGGAGGCGGAGGTCGAACTCCAGCTGGAGACCAAGGGGCCGGTGCACTGCGCGGAGGTCGGGCAGGCACTGCGCGAGGCCGGCTACACGGTCATCGACTGAGAGAAACGGCCGCGCTCCCGACGGCTCCCGACGGCTCCCGGACGGCTCCGGACTGCTTCCGGCGGCTCCGGGCCGCGTCTCCGGCCGCTTCCGAGGGCGAAGGCGAGGTCAGGACCTGTTCATTCACTCGTTCGAGAAAACCTGTCGACGAACGCGATACATCGCGTTATGGTGTGTCGCGTGGCCACGGTCGCGCCCGCCTGTCGTCGCGTCGGCGAAAACCATAGGCGGACCGAAGCGCGCATACCTAGCCTTTCTCGAAGAATCCTCGACGACGTGGAGACTCATATGCCAGGCGCCATCTATGCCGAAGGCCTGGTGAAGACCTTCGGTGACGTAAGGGCTTTGGACGGCGTCGATCTCGATGTCCCCGAAGGCACCGTCCTCGGACTGCTCGGGCCGAACGGCGCCGGCAAGACGACGACCGTCCGCTGTCTGACCACCCTGCTGCGCCCCGACAGCGGCAAGGCGGTCGTCGCGGGCCTGGACGTGGTCGGGCAACCGGACGCGGTGCGCCGCTCCATCGGCCTGTCCGGACAGTTCGCGGCGGTCGACGAATACCTGACCGGCCGCGAGAACCTGCAGATGGTCGGCCGTCTGTACCAGATGGGCGCGAAGCAGGCCAAGGCCCGCGCGGTCGAGCTGCTGGAGCAGTTCCACCTCACCGACGCCGCGGACCGCCCCGCCAAGACCTACTCCGGAGGCATGCGCCGCCGCCTCGACCTGGCGGCCGCACTGGTCGTCTCGCCGCCGGTGATGTTCATGGACGAACCCACCACCGGCCTCGACCCGCGCAACCGCCAGCAGCTGTGGGAGGTCATCAAGCAGCTCGTCTCCGGCGGCACGACGCTGCTGCTGACCACGCAGTACCTGGAGGAGGCCGACCACCTCGCCCACGACATCGCGGTCGTCGACCACGGACGGGTCATCGCCCAGGGCACCTCGGACCAGCTCAAGGCCCGCACCGGCGGCGAGCGCGTCGAGGTCGTCGTCCACGAGCGCGAGCACATCCAGACCGCCGGCGAGGTGCTGCGCGGCTTCGGCAAGGGCGAGACCACCGTCGAGGAGCACACCCGCAAGCTCACGGTCCCCGTCACCGGCGGCGCCAAGCTGCTCGCGGAGGTCATCCGTGAGCTGGACTCCCGGGGCATCGAGATCGACGACATCGCGCTGCGCCGCCCGACCCTCGACGACGTCTTCCTGTCCCTGACCGGACACACGGCCGAGGAGAAGACCGAGGACACCGGTGACCAGGGCCGGCAGAACACCCGCAAGGACAGCCGCAAGGAGACCGTGAAGTGAGCGCCGTCAGCGACACCGTGCGGGTAGCCGCCCCGGGCAACGCCGTCAGTCAGTCCTTCCGCGACTCGATGGTGATCGCGAAACGCAACCTGATCCGGATGTCCCGGATCCCCGAGATGCTGATCTTCGGGCTCATCCAGCCCATCATGTTCGTGGTGCTGTTCACCTACGTGTTCGGCGGCTCGATCCAGGTCGGCTCGTCCACCTCCACCCAGGCCTACCGCGAGTTCCTGATGGCGGGCATCTTCGCGCAGACGGTGACCTTCGCCACCGCGGGCGCGGGCGCGGGCATCGCCGACGACATGCACAAGGGCCTCATCGACCGCTTCCGGTCGCTGCCCATGGCACGCGGCGCGGTGCTGACCGGCCGGACCATCGCGGACCTGGTGCAGACGGCGCTCACCCTCGTCGTGCTGGCGGTCGTCGCCCTGATCGTCGGCTGGCGCACCCACGAGAACCTCGGCAAGGTGCTCGCCGGATTCGGTCTGCTCCTGCTGCTCGGGTACGCGTTCTCCTGGATCGGCGCGCTCATCGGCCTGTCCGTGCGCACCCCCGAGGCGGCGACCTCGGGCGGTCTGATCTGGCTGTTCCCGCTGACGTTCATCTCGAACGCGTTCGTGGACGCCGGCCACCTGCCGGACTTCCTGCGTCACATCGCGGAGTGGAACCCGTTCAGCGCCACCGTCCAGGCCAGCCGTGAGCTGTTCGGCAATCTGCCGCCGGGCTTCAACGCGTCCGGCGCCTGGCCCATGCAGCACCCGGTCGTGGCCTCGCTGATCTGGTCGGTCGCGATCATCCTGGTCTTCCGGACGCTCGCGGTCCGCAAGTACCGCTCGGCCACCGCCTGACCCGGCCCATGACAAGGCCCCCGGCGTCCCGTGGACGCCGGGGGCAGGTGTCTGTTGAGGTCAGCCGGAGTAGGGCTCGGCCTTGAGGATCTTCACCGAGGCCTTCTTGCCGTTCGGCAGTTCGTACTCGGCGTCCTCGCCGACCTTGTGTCCGATGACACCGGTGCCCAGCGGGGACTGCGGCGAGTAGGTCTCGACGTCGGCGCTGGCGTACTCGCGCGAGGCGAGGAGGAACGTCATCGTGTCGTCCTCGTCGCCGTCGAAGGCGATGGTCACCACCATGCCGGGCGCGACAGCGCCGTCCGCGGAGGCCGGAGCCTCGCCGACCTTCGCGTTCTCCAGAAGCTGGGTCAGCTGGCGCACACGGAGCTCCTGCTTGCCCTGCTCCTCCTTGGCCGCGTGGTACCCGCCGTTCTCGCGCAGGTCGCCCTCCTCGCGCGCAGCCGCGATCTTGGCGGCGATCTCCGTGCGCGCAGGACCAGACAGGTACTCCAGCTCGGCCTTGAGCTGGTTGTACGCCTCCTGGGTCAGCCAGGTGACGTTCTCGCTGGTCTGGGTCACAGGTGCTCCTCGTAGGTACTGGGAATACAAAGCATCGCCCTACCCAGAAGCATGTTCCTCCACGGAAGGGCGAAACCACGAGCCTAACAATTCAACGGCGTAAGGGGGAGGACATAAGCCATCAGAATCGCATCAACGCAGGTGAGGCTCTACGTATTCATGGCCGGTGTCAGCCGGTGTGGCAGCCGAGCAGCTCCGCCGTGGTGCCGCGAGCCGTCGTACGCAGGGTGACCACGCGGTCGATCTCGGTGGCGGAACCGGTGAAGCGGAAGTCCGCCCGGCCCACCTCGGAGCCGTCCGCGGCCTGGGAACGCAGGGTGCAGTACCCGGAGGCGCCGGCGTCCTTGTGGACCTCCAGATGCACCTTGACCGCGCTGTCCGAGGCGTCGAAGGTGACCACCTGGGCGCTGATCTCGCTCTTCACGACATAGTGGTAGGCGAAATAACCGACCAGGGCGAGGAGCAGGGCGCCCAGGACGGCGCCGGTGATCTTGAGTTTGCGGTCGGCGGCCTCGTCCGAGGAGCGGCCGTAGCGACCCTCGGGCAGCCGCGTACTCGCGGTACTCATGATCGTCCTCCTGCAGGAACCCTTCCGGGGCCGGCCGGACCCGGACCCCGGAATTATTCGCCCCCCGATTCGGTCACTATAGAAGCGCCGATCGCACCCGAAGACACCGGGGCGCCGACTTACTGAGGATTGAGTCTTGACTGACCAGCTGCGACTGATGGCCGTCCACGCCCACCCCGACGACGAGTCGAGCAAGGGCGCGGCCACCATGGCGAAGTACGTGTCCGAGGGGGTGGACGTGCTGGTCGTGACCTGCACGGGCGGGGAGCGCGGCTCCATCCTCAACCCCAAGCTGCAGGGCGACAAGTACATCGAGGAGCACATCCACGAGGTACGCAAGAAGGAGATGGACGAGGCCCGGGAGATCCTCGGCGTCAAGCAGGACTGGCTGGGCTTCGTCGACTCGGGCCTGCCCGAGGGCGACCCGCTGCCGCCGCTTCCCGACGGCTGCTTCGCCCTGGAGGACGTCGACAAGGCCGCCGGTGAGCTCGTCCGGCGGATCCGCGCGTTCCGTCCGCAGGTGATCACCACCTACGACGAGAACGGCGGCTACCCGCACCCCGACCACATCATGACCCACAAGATCTCGATGGTGGCCTTCGAGGGCGCGGCCGACCCGGAGAAGTACCCCGAGGGCGAGTTCGGCCCGGTCCACCAGGCGCAGAAGCTCTACTACAACCAGGGCTTCAACCGCCCGCGCACCGAGGCGCTGCACAACGCGCTGCTGGCGCGCGGCATGGAGTCGCCGTACGGGGACTGGCTGAAGCGGTGGAGCGAGACGGAGCGCACCGAGCGCACCCTGACCACGCACATCCCGTGCGCGGACTTCTTCGAGATCCGCGACAAGGCACTGATCGCGCACGCCACGCAGATCGACCCCGACGGCGGCTGGTTCAAGGTCCCGATGGACCTCCAGAAGGAGGTCTGGCCGACCGAGGAGTACGAGCTCGCGAAGTCGCTCGTCGATACCTCCCTCCCCGAGGACGACCTCTTTGCGGGCATCCGCGACAATGCCTGACATGAGCGCAAGCGCAAACCTGGCACTGACGCACCTCGTCCCCCTCGCCAAGGAGGTGGACGAGAACAAGGTCACCCCCGGGGTCCTCGGCTTCATCGTCTTCGCGGTGATGGCCCTGGCGGTCTGGGGCCTGATGAAGTCCATGAGCAGGCACATGCAGAAGGTCGACTTCAAGGAGGCCCCGGACGCCAAGGCGGACCCGGGGACCGCGGTGGCCGACTCCAAGGGCTGACCCGGTCACTCCCCGCCCGGCACCGGCACCCCCATCACCTCACGGGCGTGCCGGCTGGGCACCATGCCCAGGCGCCAGGCCTGCCAGCCGGACTCCAGGGTGATCCCGCGGTCCAGCAGCAGGCCGTACGCGGTGACGTACTCGGTCAGTTTCTCGTCGCGCAGCGGATGGACGGCGCGGGAGAGCTGGGCGAGTTCCTCCTGCGCGACCGCCGTGCCCACCTCCGCACCGCCCGGTGCGGCGTAGGGGAGCAGGGTGCAGCGCAGGAAGCGGGCCCAGTCCTCGCCGCGGCGGTCGCCGTACGACGAGAACAGGGTGACCGCCTCGTCGCACAGGGCCAGGGCCTGCTGGGTGCGGCTGTTGCCGGCGTCGACGACGGCCAGCTCCAGACAGGTCCAGGCCTCGCCGTGGACGACGCCGATGCGCTGGAAGTCGGCGCGGGCGTCGACCAGCAGCTGGCGGGCGAAACCCGAGTTGCGCAGCGAGCCGGTCTGGGCCGCGCGCTGGTCGCGGGTGACCCGGGCCGAGTGGTGGCGGGCGCAGGCCAGTCCGTAGACGTCCCGCATCCGGGAGAACATCGTGCGCGAGCGCTCCAGCTCACGGACCGCCAGGTCCAGCGTGCCGGTCTCCTCCAGCGCCTGGCCCAGGTAGTAGACCGTCCAGGCCTCGCCGCGCGCGTCCTCGTTCTCCCGGTGCCGGGCCGCCGCCTGCCGCAGTGCGTCCACCGCCGGGGACGCGTCACCGTCCACCAGCCGGGTGCGCGCCAGCTGGGTCAGTGCCCAGGCCTCGCCGCGGGCGTCGCGGGTACGGCCGTAGCGCTCCAGCGCCGCCCCCAACTCGCGCTCCGCACGCGGTACGTCGCCCATCCGCAGCGCCAGCTGACCGAGCTGGAAGTGCGCCCAGGCCTCGCCGTGCACCGAACCGCCCTCCCGGTGCAGCACGAGCGAGCGGGTGAGCAGGTCCAACGCCTCCGGCAGCCGGGCGCGGTCGCGCTGCACCGCCGCGAGCGCGTGCATCGTCCAGGCCCGGTCGGTCGCCAGCTGGGGGGCCGCCTGCAGATCCAGCGCCTCCTGGAGCTTGGCCGCCGCCTCGGTGAGGTTGCCCTGGTGGTGCAGGGTGATCCCGAGGGAGCACAGGGCACGGGCCGCGCCGGCGTCGTGGTGCGCCTCCATGTAGAGGTCCACCACCGAGGTGAGGGTGGTGCGCGCCTTGTCCAGTTCGCCCAGGTGCCGAGCCGCGATACCGGTCCGCCACTGCACCGAACGCACCAGCAGTCCCTGGTCCACCGCCTGCGCCAGCTCGCTGATCTCACCGAGCCGGTACAGGTCGCCGCGCAGCAGGCAGTAGTCGCACAGGGCGCCCAGCAGACTCTGCACGGCCGCCTGGTCGACGCCCTCGGCGTGCCGCAGCGCCGCCGTGATGAAGCTCGACTCGTCGTCCAGCCAGCGCAGCGCCTCGTCGAGCGAGGTGAAGCCGTGCGGGCTGAACCGGTCCGAGCGGGTGGACATGTTGCCGTCCACCAGCCGCAGCACGGAGTCGGCCAGTTCCCCGTAGTTCACGATCAGCCGCTCCTGCGCCGCCGTACGGTCGGCCGGTGCCTCCTCGTCGGCGAGGCGGGCCTGGGCGAAGGCCCGGACCAGGTCGTGCAGCCGGTAGCGGCTGCCCCGGACATGGTCGATCAGACCGGCCCGCGCGAGCGCGAGCAGCTGACGGGTCGCCTCCGCCTCGTCCGTGGCCAGCAGTGCGGCCGCGGCCGCCGCGCCGAGCGAGGCCCGGCCCGCCAGCGCCAGCCGTCGCAACAGGCGGCGGCCGATGTCCGACTGGTCGGTGTAGCGCAGCCACAGCACCCGCTCCACCGGTTCGACCGGGCCGTACGCGCCGAGATCCGTCGCCAGCTGGAGCGGTGAGCGCGAACCCAGCGAGGAGCCCGCCACCCGCAGGGCCAGCGGCAGGCCGCCGCACAGCTCCCTTATCCGCTCCGCGGACTGCGCGTCGTACGGCCCCGACGTGTCCTGCGCCGCCGCGTCCAGCAGCTCCTCCGCACCCGCCGCGTCCAGCGCCGTCACCGGAAGCTGGTGCACCCAGGCCGGCAGGTCCGCGGGCAGGTCGAGCTGTTCCCGGGCGGTCACCAGGACCAGGCTGTCCGACCGCTCCGGGATCAGGGTGCGCACCTGCTCGGCGTCCGAGGCGTCGTCCAGCACGATGGTCACCGGCAGACCCGTCAGGTGCTGGTGGTACAGCTCGCTGAGCCGCTTGACCTGCTGGTCGGGTGAGGAACGTTCACGGAACAGCAGCTGTTCACGCGGCGCGCCCAGCCGGTTGAGCAGGTGCAGCAGCGCGTCCCGGGTGGGCAGCGGCGGCTCACCGCGGGTTCCACCGCGCAGATCCACCACGACCGCACCCCGGAAGAAGTCCTTCAGCTCGTGGGTGGCCCGGATCGCGAGCGTCGTCCGCCCGGAGCCGGGCTCCCCGTGCAGGACGACCACCGTCGGACGGGTCTCCGTGGCCGCCCGCGCCGCCTGCGCCCACTGCCGGATCCGCGCCAGCTCAGGCTGGCGGCCGGCGAACGGGCCGTCCCGGTCGGGGAGCTGGCCGAACGACTGCTGGAGCACCGTACGCCTGCGGGCCGCCGCGCTCTTGTCCGCGCCGCGCAGCCCCGGCCCCTGCTTCTTCGGCCCCGTGGACGCGCTGAGCACCCGCTGCTGATCGAGGAACGGACGGATGCCGCGTACCTCCAGCGCGGTCAGCCACTGCAGCCGCAGCTGTTCGGGGCCGCCGGGCTGACCTGCCTCGCCGGCCTGGTGGTGCGCGGCGGGGAGATGGGCGCCGGCGACCTTGACGACCGTGGCCGCCGCGCCGATCACTCCGGCGGCCGCGCCCGCGCCGAGTGCCGTACCGGCGCCGGTGCCGAAGGAGAGGTCGGCGACGGTGGCGGCGACCGCGGCGACGGCCGCCACCAGCAGCGGAGTTCCCGCGCCGTCGCGGGCGTAGCGCTGGCCGAAGCTCTGCCGGCCGGCCTCCCGTTCGTCGAGAGCGTGGGTGTAGGTGTCGTACTCCTCCGCGGCGCTCTGGGCCATCGCCTCCAGGCCGCCGCGGGCCCGTGACAGCAGCAGCTGTCCGTCGACGCGGCCGCCGGAGCGGCGGACCTCCTCCTCCACGGCCTGGACCAGCAGCCGGTCGGCTTCCGCCCGATGGGCGTCCCGCATGTCCCGTCCCCCTCCAGCGGTAACTCCTTGGCCTATGAGTGTCCTTGGGAGAGGGCGAAGTTGCGAGAGGGCCGGATCACCGAAGAGCGGATCTCGGAGAGAAGCGTCCGGCTACCGGGGCGCGGGTTCGCCCTGCCGGCCCTTCGACAGCGCCAGGAAGACGCATGCCGCGGCCAGCCCCGCCTCCGCGACCGCGCTGCCGAGCGCCTCCAGCAGCGCCGTGCCGACCGCCGACGTCGTGACGTCGAACCATGCGTCCAGGATCGCGACCGACGCCGTCGCCGAAGCCGTCAGGCGGACCCGGGCGTCACCCCGCAACCCCAGCACGGCCGTGGCCGCGCAGCCCGCCGCCATCAGGACGTCCAGCCCGATCCAGGCCAGCGACCAGTTGTGCACCTCGGTCCTGGTGGGCAGCGTCAGCGCCAGCACCACCGTCCACGGCACGAGCAGCACGGCGGACGACCCGAGAAGGATCAGTGCCCACCTCTTCAGCCGCCTCGTCCGCTTCATCCTCCGCGCCTTCCTCGCCGTCGACCCCTCCAACACCTCGGCCCCCTCACCTTGTTCCGGCCCGGCGGAAGCCGTGGACCCGATGGCCCCCCAGGGTGGACCTCGCGGGAGCTCCGCCATGCCCCACCGTAGAGCGCAGAGAAAGTTCTGCAAAGGAAAATCGGCAGACATCAGGGACGTCTCAGGGTTCTCAGGGCTACGGTGATCGCATGACCGACGGCACGCCCAGGACGCCCGCCGCGCCCGACCCCGGCGCACACGCCGAGCTGACCGGCCTCGAACGCACCGCCCTCTACAAGTCACTGGGCAATCCGCTGCGCCGCCGGATCCTCGACTACCTCGGCCGGCACGGCGAGGCCAACTCCACCGTGCTCGCCCGCGAACTCGGCGAGAGTTCCGGCACCACCAGCTACCACCTGCGCAAGCTCGCCGAGCAGAAGCTCATCGAGGAGATCCCGGAGAGGTCGGGAGGGCGGGAGCGGTGGTGGCGGAGCCTGCCGTTCCGCCACACCACACCCGACCCGGCCACGATGACGGGCGAGGAGTACGCGGCGGCCGAGCACCTCGCCCTGCTCAAGATCGAGGTCGACAGCAGGCTGTACCGCCGCGCCCACGAGGAGTACCGGGGTCCGCAGGGCTGGTCCCAGGTGCAGCGCACCGGAACCTGGATGACCAAGGACGACCTGCACGCCTTCGTCCGCGCCTACCAGGAACTGCTCGACCGCTACGGCCACCCGGACGACGCCGTTCCCGAGGGCGCGCGCCGGGTCGACCTGCGCTTCTACGCGGCCCCCGACCCCGTCGGGGAACGGGAGGGCGAGCCGTCCGGACCGTGAGGCCGGGCGGGACGGCGCCCGCGCAGGACCCGCCGGTGGGGCGGGGCGCTGTGAGAGGCTGGGGCGCATGAACCGGCTGGCTGGTGTGACCTCGCCTTATCTGCTTCAGCACGCTGACAATCCGGTCGACTGGTGGCCCTGGGAGCCGGCCGCCTTCGAGGAGGCGCGACGGCGTGACGTACCCGTCCTGCTGTCCGTCGGCTATTCGGCGTGCCACTGGTGCCATGTGATGGCCCATGAGTCCTTCGAGGACCAGGCCACCGCCGACTTCCTGAACGAGCACTTCGTCGCCGTCAAGGTGGACCGCGAGGAGCGGCCGGACATCGACGCCGTGTACATGGAGGCCGTGCAGGCCGCCACCGGGCAGGGTGGCTGGCCCATGACCGTGTTCCTCACGCCCGACGCCGAGCCGTTCTACTTCGGCACCTACTTCCCGCCCGCCCCGCGGCACGGGATGCCCTCCTTCCGGCAGGTCCTGGAGGGGGTCCGGGGCGCCTGGGCGGACCGGCGCGACGAGGTCGCCGAGGTCGCCGGGAAGATCGTCCACGATCTCGCCGAGCGGGAGATCAGCCACCAGGGCGACCGGCCGCCCGGTGAGCAGGAGCTCGGCCAGGCCCTGCTCGGGCTCACCCGCGAGTACGACGCGCAGCGCGGCGGGTTCGGCGGTGCCCCCAAGTTCCCGCCGTCCATGACCGTCGAGTTCCTGCTGCGCCACCACGCCCGGACCGGTTCCGAAGGCGCCCTGCAGATGGCCGCGGACACCTGCGAGCGGATGGCCCGCGGCGGCCTCTACGACCAGCTGGGCGGCGGCTTCGCCCGGTACTCCGTCGACCGCGACTGGGTCGTGCCGCACTTCGAGAAGATGCTGTACGACAACGCCCTGCTCTGCCGGGTCTACGCGCACCTGTGGCGGGCGACGGGGTCCGAGCTGGCCCGCCGGGTCGCGCTGGAGACCGCCGACTTCATGGTCCGTGAACTCGGCACCGGCGAGGGCGGTTTCGCCTCCGCCCTGGACGCCGACAGCGACGACGGGACCGGCAGGCACGTCGAGGGCGCGTACTACGTGTGGACACCCGCGCAGCTCGACGACGTCCTCGGCGCGGACGCGGATCTCGCCGTCCGGTACTTCGGTGTCACCGAGGCGGGCACCTTCGAGCACGGTCAGTCCGTGCTGCAACTCCCGCAGCAGGACGTGGTGTTCGACGCCGAGAAGGTCGAGTCGGTCAAACGGCGGCTGCTCGCCAAGCGCGCGGAACGCCCGGCGCCGGGCCGGGACGACAAGGTGGTCGCCGCCTGGAACGGGCTCGCCGTCGCAGCGCTCGCCGAGACCGGCGCCTTCTTCGACCGGCCCGACCTGGTCGAGGCCGCCGTCGGCGCCGCGGATCTCCTCGTACGGGTGCATCTCGACGACCACGCGCGGATCGCCCGCACCAGCCGGGACGGCCAGGCCGGCGCCAACGCGGGTGTGCTGGAGGACTACGGCGACGTCGCCGAGGGCTTCCTGGCGCTCGCGTCCGTGACCGGCGAGGGGGTCTGGCTGGAGTTCGCCGGCCTGCTGCTCGGCCACGTCCTGGACCGCTTCGCCGACGCGGAGACCGGTGCCCTCTACGACACCGCCTCGGACGCCGAGAAGCTCATCCGCCGGCCGCAGGACCCGACCGACAACGCCACGCCCTCCGGCTGGACGGCGGCCGCCGGTGCGCTGCTCGGCTACGCGGCCCACACCGGGTCGGAGCCTCATCGCGCGGCGGCGGAACGGGCGCTGGGCGTCGTCAGGACGCTCGGGCCACGGGTGCCGCGCTTCATCGGGTGGGGGCTCGCGGTCGCCGAGGCGCTGCTCGACGGCCCGCGCGAGGTCGCGATCGTGGGACCCGGCCAGGGGGACGGCCGTACGGCCGCCCTGCACCGCGCCGCGCTGCTGGGCGTGGCCCCCGGCGCGGTCGTGGCCGTGGGAACCCCGGGGAGCGAGGAGTTCCCGCTCCTCGCCGGCCGCCCGCTCGTCGGGGACCGGCCGGCCGCCTACGTCTGCCGGCACTTCACCTGTGACGCCCCGACCACCGACCCGGAGCTGCTGAAGGCCGCGCTGCAGGGCTGACGTCGTCACCGGCGGGTCTCGCGGTGCCGTGGCACGCGCTTTCCGCTCGTCCCGTCGAAACATGCCATTTATCGGAAGAGTTCGTCCTCTTCACATCACCCTCATATGATCCCCCTCGCGCCGTGACGTGTGTGACGCGCTGTCACGGTCGGGGAGTACATGGGGAACTGGGGGTCCTGCACACCTGCCCTCCGGCAGCCTCGTCATGACCATGACGAGTGGTGTGTGAAGATTTCGTGAGCGAAGTTAGTGCTTTGTGTGACTCCCGTTCACCCGAGAACTCCTAGCATCGCTGAAGCAGTGCCCGGTTCTGTCGCTTTTCGGACCGAGGCAGCCGTGTCATGTGGGGGGAGAGCGAAACATTGTCCGAGTTCTTCGACCAGGTCTGGTCGTGGATCGTCGAGGCTGTGGGGGAAACTTCGTGGCGAGAGCTGATGCCGCTGGGGCTGGCCGGACTCTTCGTCTGGGCGCTCTGGCTGTACCGAGCGGTGCTCTCCCGGTTCGCCAAGCCGGTCGTCAACAACTTCCGCACCAGTGTCTCCGTGGTGGTCCCGGCGTACCGGGAAGACCCTGACATCCTGCTGGAGTGCCTGGAGACCTGGCTCGCCCAGGATCCGGCCGAGATCATCATCGTCCCCGACGTCGAGGACCACGAGGTGCTGCGCCGGCTGTCGCTGGTGGAGGACCCCCGGGTCCGGGTGCTCGCCTTCGAACACCGGGGCAAACGCTCCGCCTTGGGGGTCGGCATACGCGCGGCCACCGGCGAGCTCCTCGTCCTGGTGGACTCCGACACCCGCTGGGAGCCGGGGCTGCTGGACGCCGTGCAGATGCCCTTCGCGGACCCCGCGGTCGGTGGCGTCGGTACCCAGCAGAACGTCTACCAGCGCACCACCAGCGTCTGGCGCCGCATAGCCGACTGGCTGGTCAACCTCCGCTACTACGACTACGTCCCGGCCATGGGCCGGGCCGGAGCCGTGGCCTGTCTGTCGGGCCGTACGGCCGCCTACCGGCGGGCCGCGGTCCTGCCGGTCCTGGAGAACCTGGAGAACGAGTTCTTCCTCGGCCGCCGCTGCGTGGCGGGCGACGACGGCCGGCTGACCTGGCTGGTGCTCGCCTCCGGCTACAGGACCGTGCACCAGTCCTCGGCCCGGGCCGTCTCCATGTTCCCCTCGTCGTTCCGGGCGTTCGTGAAGCAGCGCGTCCGGTGGAGCCGCAACTCCTACCGGTGCTACCTGACCGCGCTGTACAAGGGCTGGCTGTGGCGGGCCCCGCTGGTCACCAAGATCACCGTGCTGCAGATCCTGCTCACTCCGGTGACCATGGGCATGGCCCTCGGCTATCTGCTGCTGAGCCGGCTCGACCTCAGCCCGCGCGGCATCGTCCTCACCCTGATCTGGCTGATGCTGGGCCGTGCGGTCCGCGGCTACTCGCATCTGCGCAGGCACCCGCAGGAGATCCTGCTGCTGCCGCTGACGGCACTCGTGGTCATCATGATCTCGCTGCCGATCAAGCTGTACGCCTTCGTCACCATGAACAAGCAGGGCTGGCTCACCCGCGGCTCCACCAGCATCGGAGGCGAGGGCCAGAGCGCCTCGACCCTCTCCGGCGGCGGTCAGAACCACTCCGCTCTCCAGCCGGAGGTGATCTGACCTCATGTCAGCGCGACTCATGACCCCCACGAGACCGGGCCCCGGCATCCCGCCGCGCCGGGCGGGTGCCAGAGCGGCGGCGCTGGTGGGCGCCTTCGCGGTGGCGGCGACGCTGCTGCTGGGCACGTCCACCGCGGCGCACGCCGACGGGGACGGCGACAGGAAGCAGACACTGGCCGCCGAGGACGCGGAGACCCAGGCCGCGCTGGTCGCCGACGAGGACCACCGGCTCAACCAGGTACGGGCGTTCACCTCGGTGGCACCCCTGCAGAGCACCAAGTGGACCGTGCCCTACCGGCTGGACACCGACAACGGCTACACCCTGGTGCTCACCGAGCGCAGCAACGCCTACACCATCGCCGACCTGCTCAAGCTGGCCCCGCAGACCTTCGTACGGCGCAAGGACGGCTCGTACCTGCTGACCGAGAACATCTACCTCAACGTCGGCGCCAAGCTGAAGCTGTCCAACCCGGGCGGCCTCACGCTGCGGATGGCCAGCAACCGCACCGGCTTCGTCTCCATCGTCTCCTTCGGCGGCGAACTGGCGCTCCAGGGCACCGCCCAGGCGCCGCTGAAGATCACCAGCTGGGACCCGCAGGGCAACAAGGCCGACACCGACGTCCGGGACGGCCGCGCCTATGTCCGCACCATCGGCGGCCAGTTCCAGATGACCCACACCAAACTCTCGGACCTCGGCTTCTGGAGCGGCCGCACCGGCGGGCTCAGCCTCACCGGCACCGACCGGCCGAACACCGGCTCGCTGGAGGAAACCGGCCAGATCCACGGCAAGACCGCGCGCGAGCGGGCCCGGGAGGAGGGGGACGCCCAGGACGACGGCTCGAGCAGCGGAGACGTCACCGCCATGCCCTCCGGTGAACTGACCACTCCCGACGCCCGGTTCTCCACCGGCGGACTCTCCTACGTCTCCGGGTCGATCACCCACTCGACCATCACCGGCAACGCCTTCGGGATCTTCATCTCCAGCGCCACGGGGATCGAGATCAGTGACACGACCGTGCGGGACAGCCTGGAGGACGGTGTGGTGCTGCACCGCTTCGTCTCCAGCTCGCTGGTGCAGCGCACGGTCGCCAAGGACAACGGCGGCGACGGCTTCATCCTCTCCCGCGCCACCCAGCAGGTGCGGATCAGCGGCTCCACCGCCGAGGGCAACGGCGGCAACGGCTACACCCTCAGCGGCAAGCCGCTGGCCGACGGCCCCTCCGCCTCCGGGCAGGCCGTCGACAGCTACGGCTCCAACTCGGTCGCCAACAGCGTGGCGAAGGACAACGGCCGCTACGGCGTCGAGGTGCTGGGCGGGTTCGACGTCGGAGTGCAGAACAACCGCATCGAGGGCGGTGACATGGGGATCGTGGCCCGCCTGGAGGCGGACAAGGTGTCCATCACCGGCAACCGCCTCACCGGCCAGAACCGGCAGGGCATCTCGGTACGGGACGGCGTCAGCGACGCCACGGTCACCGGCAACATCATCGACGGCCCGGAGACCGGCGTGTACGTCCGTGACTCGGCCGCCGAGATACGCGGCAACACCGTCCAGGACGCGACCAACCACGGAGTGAGCCTGGTCGGCGGCGTGGACGGCACGACGGTCTCCTTCAACGTGATCGGCGGGGTCGGCCCCAGCGCGCTGGACGCCGGCCGCTCGCACGGCGGCGCCGACATCAGGGAGAACCAGACCTTCGCCTGGTACGACACCAGTTCCTTCTGGGTCAAGGTCAAGCACTACGCGAGCCCGATGACCCTGCTGTGGACCGGCATCCTGCTGCTGATCCTGTTCTCGGCGGTGATGGGCCGGCGCAGGCGGCGCGGGCACGGGCGGATCGGCCGGATCGTCCACCCGTACTCCGACAAGGCACCGCTGCCGGCCCCGCCGCCGGACGAGATCGACGTCGCGGGCCGTCGCAAGGTGCCGGTGATGAGCGAATGAGCGAGGAAACCCCCGAGGGGACGGGAGTCCCGGAAACACAGCCCACGGTGGCGGAGCGGGTGCGCCGGATCTGGCTCTCCGGCGGCCTGCCGCTGTGGGTGGCCTCGGCCGCCCTGCTGGTCGCGGTGGTGGCGCTGATCGTGGCGGCCTCCGTCGGCGACGGCTCGCCCGTGGTGTACGGGGCCGGGCCCGACGCGGGACCCACCATTCCGGTGGCCACCCCCGGCGATGACGACGGCGACACCGACGACGCCGGTGCCGCCTCCTCCGCCCCGGAACCGAGCGGCACGGCGTCCGACGCGGGGACGGCCGAGCCCACCGCGTCCGGCTCCGCCGCGCCGGCCGTGACCGGAGGGACGAAGTGCCCGGCCCCCACGGTCACCGTGGGGGACGCCGAGTCCCTCGCCCAGGCCCTGGACGAGGCGCAGCCCGGCGACGTCATCCAGATGCGGGACGGGGTGTACGACGACCGGTTCACCGCCGCCAACCCCGGCACCGGAAGCCGGCCGATCTTCCTGTGCGGCGGCCCCGGCGCGGTGATCGACGCCGGTGACGTCGACGGCGGCTACGCCTTCCACCTGGACGGCGCCAGCCACTGGCGGCTGATCGGCTTCACGGTCCGCAACGGCCAGAAGGGGGTCATGGCCGACCACGTCCGCAGCACCGTCATCCAGGGCCTGACCGTCGAGAACATCGGGGACGAGGGCATCCATCTCCGCGACTTCAGCTCCGGCAACGTGGTGACGGGCAACACCGTCCGTGACACCGGCAGGCGCAAGGAGACCTTCGGCGAGGGCATCTACGTCGGCTCGGCCGAGTCCAACTGGTGCACGGTCACCGACTGCAAGCCCGACAAGAGCGACGACAACGTCATCATGGGCAACCACGTCAGCGCCACCACCGCCGAGTCCGTCGACATCAAGGAGGGCACCACCGGCGGCGCCCTCCTCGACAACACCTTCGACGGCGCCCAGCTCAGCGGGGGACACAACGACTCCTGGGTCGACGTCAAGGGAAACAACTGGCTGATCAGGGGGAACGTCGGCCGTCACGCCCGGGAGGACGGCTTCCAGACCCACCGGATCCTCGACGGCTGGGGCACCGGAAACGTGTTCAAGGGCAACACCGCGCAGGTCGACGGCCCCGGCTACGGCTTCCATCTCGCGCCCGTCGAGAACAACAAGGTCGCCTGCGACAACAAGGTCAGCGACGCGGCGAAGGGCCTCGCCAACACCGCCTGCTCCTCCTGACGGCGAGGGGCCCGGTCCGCACCCGGGCCCCGTACGCCGGCGCAGGCCCCCGTCTCCCCCTTTCACCCACGCGCGTCCCCGGCATGCGCACCCGCTGCTCGGGAATCCCTCTCGGAGGCATCATGGACACTCTTCTCGACGGCACCGACGCTCCCCGCCTCACGGTCATCGGCACCGGTTACCTGGGCGCCACGCACGCCGTGTGCATGGCGGCACTCGGCTACGAAGTGCTCGGCGTCGACGTGGACCCCGGCAAGATCGAACTGCTGAGAGCCGGGGAGGTGCCGTTCTTCGAGCCAGGACTGCCCGAACTCCTCGTCAAGGCACAGGAGTCCGGCCGGCTGCACTTCACCACCAGCCTCGCGGAGGCCGCCGAGTTCGGCGACATCCACTTCGTCTGCGTGGGCACCCCGCAGCAGCCCGGCTCCTACGCCGCCGACCTGAGCTATGTGGAGGGCGCGGTCACCGAGCTGGCCCGGCATCTGCGCCGGCGGGCCCTGGTGGTCGGCAAGTCCACGGTGCCGGTGGGCACCGCTGCCCGGCTGGCGGAGCTGGTCCGCGCGACCGCTCCGGCCGGCGACGAGGTCGAACTCGCCTGGAACCCGGAGTTCCTCCGGGAGGGCTTCGCCGTGGAGGACACCCTGCACCCCGACCGGCTGGTGTTCGGCACCGAGTCCGCGTGGGCGGAGGAGCGGCTGCGCGCCGCGTTCGCCCCGGTCATCGCCCAGGGCACCCCGGTGGTGGTGGCCGACCTGCCGACGGCCGAACTGGTCAAGGTCGCCGCCAACTCCTTCCTGGCCACGAAGATCTCGTACATCAACGCCATGGCGGAGGTCTGCGAGGCCACCGGCGCCGACGTGCACCGGCTGGCGGAGGCGCTGGCCTACGACGACCGGATCGGGGGCCGCTTCCTCAAGCCGGGCCTGGGCTTCGGCGGCGGCTGCCTGCCCAAGGACATCAGGGCGTTCATCCACCGCGCCGAGGAGCTGGACGTCGCCCAGGCGGTGGCGTTCCTGCGCGAGGTGGACGGGATCAACCAGCGCCGCCGCGCCCGTACCGTGGACCTGGTCCGTGAGCTGGTCGGCGGCGAACTGGCGGGGACGAAGGTGGCCGCGCTCGGGGCGGCCTTCAAGCCCAACTCGGACGACATCCGCGACGCCCCGGCCCTGGACGTCGCCGCCACGCTGCACCGGGCCGGCGCCGAGGTGACCGTCTACGACCCGGTGGCGATGGACAACGCCCGCCGAGCCCACCCGGAGCTGACGTACGGCACCGATGCGCTGCAGGCCGCCGCGGGCGCCGACGTGGTGGTGCTGCTGACCGAATGGGCGCAGTTCCGGGAGATCGACCCGGAGGTCATGGGTTCCGTGGTGAACCGGCGCCGGGTGGTGGACGGCCGGCACGCCCTGGATCCCGCCGAGTGGCGGGCGGCCGGCTGGGAGTACCGGGCGCTGGGCCGCAACTGACCCTCTTCCGGGCCGGGTTCAGGCGAACTCGGCGAGGGCGCGCTCCACGATGGCTTCCAGCTGCTGGTGGTGCGCGCCCTTCCAGTAGGCGCGGCCGCACCGAGCGCACTGGGCGAAGACGTCGTACGACTTCTGCGTGCCGCCCTTCAGCTGGTCCGCGACCTCTTCCTTCGTCGCCTTCCGCAGCAGGCCGTTGCAGGCCGTGCAGCGGGTCCAGGGGCGCAGCTCGGGGGCGAAACGGTCGAGGACGTCGTGGAGTTGCTCGTCGGGGCTGGTGCTGTAGACGTAGGCGCCGGCCCACAGCTCGCGGCGGCGCAGCAGGCCCCGGTCCCGGCTGAGCAGCACCCGTTTCTCGGCCGCCGAGCGAGCGGAGAGCGCCGGGTCGCCGATGTCCGTCGACTCGTACGCGGCATCCACGCCCAGCAGGCGCAGCCGGCGGGCGAGGGTGCCGAGGTGGACGTCGAGGAGGAAGCGGAGCGGGGCGCCCGGGACCTCCTGCGGGCGCCGGACCGCGCGCACGGCCACCGACTCGCCGGCCGCCGGGACGTGCGCGGCCGGGACCGGCCGGCCGTCCACCTCCAGTGCGCCGACCTCGGTGAGGGGGACGCCCAGGGACTCGATCACATGGCCGAGGGTGGAGACGCCGTCGACGGCGAGCGGATGCGCGCCGGTGCGGCGGGCGTGCGGGACGAACAGAGCCAGCTCGGGGGCGACTTCGACACGGATCTCGGCGGTGTTCACCCGGTCAGGATGGCACGGCGGGCGCCTGGGACCTCAGGGTTTTTCCGGCGGCAGACCGTGTTCGATGACGTTCAGGGCGCGGTCGACGAGATCCTTGAACTCGGGCTCGTGGTCCTGCTCCGCCCAGTACATGGAGGTCTCCATCAGCCCGCCGACGATGGACATCGCGTAGACCCGCACCTCCAGGCTCTTCGGGTCGCGCCCGGTGCGCTCGCCGATGGCCTGGCAGAGCAGCCGGCCGGTCTCCGACATGCTCTCCATCATCCGGGAGCGCACCGCCGGCACCTCGACCATCAGGCGGGTGCGCAGCCGGGAGACCGAGTGGGCGTCCTGCATGCCGAGGGCGACCGCCCGGTGCATCACGTGGCGCAGGGACTCCGGCCACGGCTCGTCGGCGGGCCGGGCGCGGAGTTCCTCCAGGATCAGCGGGTCGTACTCGTCCGTGAGGACGATGTCCTCCTTGGTCGGGAAGTACCGGAAGACGGTCGACGGCGACACCTCGGCCCGCTCGGCGATCTGCTCGATCGTCGTGGCCTCGTACCCCTGGTCCTCGACCAGCGCGTACATCGCCTCGCGGATCGCCTCGCGGGTCTTGATCTTCTTCCGTTCGCGCAGGCCGAGCCGGGGGTTGTCGGCCGGGGAGAGGGAGGGGTGCGGTGCCGTCATGCTGGTCATTGTCCGGCATCGGCGGTGACCGGGGCCACGGCCGTGCCCTCGTTCCCTTCCTGGTCGGTGGGCCGGTCGGGCGGGGTGTGGGGCAGGAACGCGGCCGCCAGCAGCGAGGTGGCCAGCGCGGCGATGCCGCACACCAGCAGGACCAGGCCCATGCCGTGGACGTAGGCGGCGTCCGCGGAGGCGGCGAGCCGGGCCGAGCCGGTCTTCCGCGCGACCAGGTGCGCGGCGACCACGGACTCGCCGGCGGTGTGGCCGAGTGCGGCGGGCAGGCCGGTCACGCTCAGACGGTCGCGGAAGGTGCTCGCGAGCAGGCTGCCGAGCAGGGCGATGCCGATGGCACCGCCGACCTGGCGGGTGGTCATCAGCAGTCCGGAGCCGCTGCCGGCCCGGTCGGCGGGCAGGGCGGCGAGGGCGCCGTCCATGGAGGGGACCACCGAGAAGCCGAAGCCGAGGCCCGCGACCGACAGCCACAGCGCGGTGTAGCCGTAGCCGGAGTCCACGGTCGTACGGCTGCCGAGGATCGCGGCGAAGGCGAGGACGACCAGGCCGGTGGCGATCACGGCGCGTGATCCGAAGCGGGCGACCATCGCTTCGGCGCCCCGTGCGGCGACCAGCAGCCCGCCCATCATGGGCAGCAGCCTCAGGCCGGTGCCCAAGGCGTCGTTGCCGAGGACCGCCTGGAGGTAGGGCGGCAGCACGAACAGCAGGCCGGACAGCACGAACATCACCAGAGTCGCGGCGAGGGTGTTGAGCAGGAAGCCGCGGTGGGTGAGGAGGGTCATGTCGAGCATGGGGCGCTCGACCCTGCGTTCCCGCACCACCAGGCCCGCGACGAGGGCGACGGAGGCCGTCAGCAGGGCCAGGACCAGCGGGTCGCCCCAGCCGCGGTCGGGGGCCTCGATGATGGCGTAGATCAGGGCGCCGAGGCCGGTCGCGGTGAGCGCGGTGGACAGGACGTCGACCTTGGGGGAGGCGGGGTCGCTGGTCTCGGGGAGCAGGAAGACGCAGGCGGCGACGCCGATGGCGGCCATCGGGACGTTGATCAGGAAGACCGAGCCCCACCAGAAGTGGTTGAGCAGGAAGCCGCCGATGACCGGGCCCAGCGGCAGGCCGAGTGCCGAGGCGGCGGAGACGATGCCGACGGCCCTGGTGCGCTCCTGCGGTCCGAACAGCGAGGGCAGCACGGACATGGCGAGCGGCATCACCAGTGCCGCGCCGACGCCCATCACCGTGCGGGCGGCGATCACCCAGCTCACGTCGTCGGCGAGGGAACCCGCCAGGGACCCGGCGAGGAAGATCACCAGGCCGGTGACGAGCATCCGGCGGCGGCCGAAGCGGTCGCCGAGGAGTCCCGCCGGGAGCATCAGCGAGGCGAAGACGACGACGTAGGCGTCCGCCATCCACTGCTGCCGGCTGGTGGTGGCGCCGAGCTCCCCGGCCATGGTCGGGAGCGCCACGTTGAGGATCGTCGTGTCGAAGCCGAGCACCAGCATGCTCGCGACCAGGGCGCCCAGAGCCCACCAGCGGCGGGGATCCCGGTGGGTCTCTTCCAGCTGAGTGACAGTAACCATGAAATGAGAGTAGCTCTCAAAAGCTATTGTCTGTCAATCAGGAGTCGATGTCGGGGCATGAGAAAAGCGGCCACGGCTGGGGAGCCGTGGCCGCTCGAAGGGGGCGGGTGGGACTACGCGTGCTGGTAGGCCACCAGGGAGATTCCCACGTAGTGGACGACGAACGCGGCCAGCGTGAAGGAGTGGAAGACCTCGTGGAAGCCGAAGTAGCGCGGTGACGGGTTCGGGCGCTTGATGCCGTAGATCACACCGCCCGCGCTGTAGAGAAGACCGCCGACGACCACCAGGACCAGCACGGCGATGCCGCCGGTGCGCATGAAGTCGGGCAGGTAGAAGACCGCGGCCCAGCCCATCGCTATGTAGCAGGGCGTGTACAGCCAGCGAGGGGCGCCGACCCAGAAGACCCGGAAGGCGATGCCGGCGGCCGCCGCGGCCCAGACGCCCCACAGCAGCCACTGCCCCTTCGACGCCGGCAGGAGCAGCAGTGTCAGGGGGGTGTAGGTGCCCGCGATGATCAGGAAGATGTTGGCGTGGTCGAGTCTGCGCAGCACGCCGTCCATGCGTGGGCTCCAGTTGCCCCGGTGGTACAGCGCGCTCACGCCGAACAGCAGACATGCCGTCAGGGCGTAGATCCCGCAGGCGACACGGCCGCGGGGTGAGTCGGCGAGGGCGGTGAGAACGAGGCCCGAGATGAGTACGGCCGGGAACATGCCCAGATGCAGCCAGCCACGCAACTTGGGCTTGACCTGGTGCGACAGGGAGGAGAGCGCGGTGGAGCCGCGGCCGGCGGCCGCCGTGTCCGTGGGCGCGTCGGGGACGGGCGCAGTCATGCACCGCATCGTACCTACGGAACCGTAAGTCACGGATCAGTCTCGGCCGATGACGGGCCAGGAGTGGCCATCGTCTCACGGCCCCCCTGGCCGGTTCCGGTCGCCGAGCAAAAAGACCTTGCGGCGAACTCAATGTGGACGCAAAGAAGCGCAGGTGGGCGCCGAGACCGTGGCCTTCCTCACGTCGCTCATCTGTGACTCCCTCTGGACAGATGGGTGATCGAGTCGGAGGATCAAATGAGTGCGGTCGGCACCGGATGAGCGCCAGACGGTCGATGACCGCGAAGCATCCGGGTCGCAGCCCCCACGGGGCGACAAGGTCCCCAGCGGACCACAAAGATCAAAAATCCCTCATTTAGGAGCAATCGTGGCGCGCGACATCGCGGCTCCCACCGGCATCCCCACCAAGCACCAGGAACTGATCTCGTGGGTCAACGAGATCGCCGAACTGACGCAGCCGGACAGTGTGGTCTGGTGTGACGGATCCGAGGCCGAGTACGAGCGACTGTGCGAAGAGCTCGTGGCGAAGGGCACCTTCAAGAAGCTCGACCCGGTCAAGCGCCCCCACTCCTACTACGCCGCCTCCGACCCGACCGATGTCGCCCGGGTCGAGGACCGCACCTTCATCTGCTCCGAGGAGGAGAAGGACGCCGGCCCGACCAACCATTGGAAGGCTCCCGCCGAGATGCGCGAGATCTTCTCCGGCGAGAAGGGCCTGTTCCGCGGCGCGATGAAGGGCCGGACGATGTACGTCGTCCCGTTCTGCATGGGCCCCCTCGGCTCCCCGCTCTCCGCGCTCGGCGTGGAGATCACCGATTCCGCGTACGTCGCCGCCTCGATGCGCACGATGACGCGCATGGGCCAGGCCGTCCTCGACGAACTCGGTGACGAGGGCTTCTTCGTGAAGGCCGTGCACACCCTCGGCGCCCCGCTGGAGCCCGGCCAGGCGGACGTCCCCTGGCCCTGCAACCGGACCAAGTACATCTCGCACTTCCCCGAGTCCCGCGAGATCTGGTCCTACGGCTCCGGCTACGGCGGCAACGCCCTGCTCGGCAAGAAGTGCTACGCCCTGCGCATCGCCTCCGTGATGGCGCGGGACGAGGGCTGGCTCGCCGAGCACATGCTGATCCTCAAGCTCACTCCTCCGCAGGGCGAGTCCAAGTACGTCGCCGCGGCCTTCCCGAGCGCCTGCGGCAAGACCAACCTCGCCATGCTGGAACCCACCGTCTCCGGCTGGAGCGTCGAGACCATCGGCGACGACATCGCCTGGATGCGGTTCGGCGAGGACGGCCGGCTCTACGCGATCAACCCCGAGGCCGGCTTCTTCGGCGTCGCACCCGGCACCGGTGAGCACACCAACGCCAACGCGATGAAGACGCTGTGGGGCAACGCGGTCTTCACCAACGTGGCGCTCACCGACGACAACGACATCTGGTGGGAGGGAATGACGGAGGAGCTCCCGGCCCACCTCACGGACTGGAAGGGCAACGAGTGGACGCCGGCCTCCGAGACGCCGGCCGCCCACCCCAACGCCCGCTTCACCGTGCCCGCCGCCCAGTGCCCGATCATCGCGCCGGAGTGGGAGGACCCGCGGGGCGTGCCGATCTCGGCGATCCTCTTCGGTGGCCGCCGCGCCACCGCCGTCCCGCTGGTGACCGAGTCCTTCGACTGGAACCACGGCGTGTTCCTGGGCGCCAACGTGGCCTCCGAGAAGACCGCCGCGGCCGAGGGCAAGGTCGGGGAGCTGCGCCGCGACCCGTTCGCGATGCTCCCGTTCTGCGGCTACAACATGGGCGACTACATGGCGCACTGGATCGACGTCGCCAAGGACAAGGACCAGGCGAAGCTCCCGAAGATCTACTACGTCAACTGGTTCCGCAAGAACGACCGGGGCACGTTCGTCTGGCCCGGCTTCGGCGAGAACTCCCGGGTCCTGAAGTGGATCGTGGAGCGGCTGGAGGGCAAGGCGGAGGGGGTGGAGACGCCGATCGGCGTGCTGCCCACGCGTGAGTCCCTCGACACCAACGGGCTCGACCTGGCCGACGGCGACCTCGACGTCCTGCTCACCGTCGACAAGGAGATCTGGCGCGAGGAGGCCGCGCTGGTCCCCGACCACCTGAACACCTTCGGCGAGCACACGCCGAAGGAGCTCTGGGACGAGTACCGGGCGCTGGTGGAGCGCCTGGGCTGAGTCCCGCCCCCTGAAGACTCCGCGGCCGGTTCGGGATGTGCCCTGACCAGCGATCGTCACGGCCGGCCGCGGTGTGGACCGGCGAGGCCGCGCACAACGGCGTGTGCGGCCCTGGGCCCGCCGTTCCCGTCACTTCCCGTCCGCCCCGACGGGGGCGGGGGCGGCGGGCCTTCGCCTGAGGGGGGTGCGTTGTCGCGTGCAGGTGGGCGGGTTGCTCGCGCGGTTCCCCGCGCCCCTTCAAGGGCCTTTCAGCTGCCCCTGCCCTCCAAGTAGCGGGTATGCGTTTCCTGGCGTCTGGCTTCCGCGTCCCTCAGCCCCGCTGCCAGGCCTTCGGCCTCCTCCGTCAACACGGTCAGCTGACGCTCCAAGTGCTGTTCCGGGGGCTCCTGGCCCGGGGTCAGGCGGGTCCACCATCTCGTCCGGACGAAGCTGTCGACCGCCTCCGGGATGTCCTGCCGTACCGTCCGGGACAGCACGTGGACGCCCTCCGGGTCCTGGGCCAGCAGCTCGGCGGCCCGGCCCGGGTCCAGCAACGCGACCAGCAGGCCGGTGAGTTCGCCGAGCCGGGCCTGGGCCGAAGCGGGCAGGCCGACCTCCGACAGATAGGTCTCCAGCTTCCCGAAGTCGGCCCGCACCCCCTCCAGTTGCGCGGACGGCGTCGGGAAGTCCGGCAGCGGCGGCCGCTCCGGCGGTGCGATCAGCGCGCCCGCGCCGTACAGGCCCGCCACCACCACCGGCCAGTAGGGGCCCGCCACGCCGGTGAAGGTGAGGACCAGGCCGAGGAGGCCGCCCGCCGACCCGGTGAGGTTCTTGCGGGACTCCAGGTAGCCGAGGAACCTACTGGTAGCCACGGATCTCCTCGAAGGCGCCGTCCAGGGAGCCCTGCTGGGCGTCGAAGAGACGGCCGCCGGTCAGGTCGGCGACGTGCTGCAGTTCGGCGCGGGAGGAGTCCCCGAACAGGATCGGGAAGACGGGGATGTTCCGCCGGGCGGTGGACAGCCCGCGGTAGAAGTCGTCGAACGCGCCGGCCTTGGCACCCGTGGTGTTCTCGCCGTCCGTCATCAGCACGATCGAGGTGAAGGCGTCCCGGCCGGTGCGCAGCCTGTCGTACGCCGTCTCCAGTGAGGTGTAGATGGCGGTGTTGCCGTCGGCCCGCAGCGCGTCGGTGTCCTCGCGGATCGCGTTCAGGCCGGTGTCCGGGTCGGCCGGGTCGACGATGTGCGTGCTGACGTTCTTCACGTTCGAGCCGAACGGCATCAGGGTGACCTCCTCACGGTCGCGGAAGTCGCCCGTGAGGTCGGTGAGGGCCCTCTTCAGGCGGGCGAGACGGTCACCCTCCATCGAGCCCGAGGTGTCCAGGACGTAGACCGTGCGGGACGGCCGGCGCAGTTCGTTCTCGTACGCGGAGATCAGCCCGTCGGCCACCGACCTGCTGCCCGGGAACGGGAGTTCACGGCGGCGCGAGGTGTCGAGACCGGCGGCCGGGGGCACCGAGGCGACCACCGGGCGGCGGTGGGTGGTGTCCGTGATGAGCTTCTGCACGGCCGTCGTCCGCAGGTCCTCGGAGACCCTGCGGACGTCCTCACGGGTGTCGGCCGAGGAGGCGGCGAGCGAGGAGAGCGGGTAGTCCGCGGTGAGCACGCCGTCGCTGGGGCGGATCACGGTGAGGCCCGGGATGCCCTTGAGGACGGACTCGTAGTTGAGCAGGGCGTCGACGTCGCCGCGCCGCCGGTAGGCGGAGGCCAGCCAGCCGGAGGAGCCCGACGTCAGGCTCTGGCCCTGGAAGAACCTCTTCAGCCGCGGGGTAGCCTTGGCCACGTCGGTGTCGGTGAGCGCCGACTGGGCGCCGGAGAGCGCGGAGGCCACCGAGACCAGGGTGGAGAAACCGGAGTTGGAACGGGCCGGATCGGTCATGCCGTAGGTCAGCCGGCCGGTTTCCACGGCCTGTTCGACCTGGGACCAGGTGACGTCGGCCGGCTTCCAGCCGAGGGAGGCGACGGTGGCCGTCTTCACGCCGATCGCGACCGGGCTGGACATGACCGAGGTCTCCGAGACCACCTTCTCCGCCGCCTCCGGGCGCAGCCGCAGATAGTCGTCGGAGGACAGCCACAGGGCGTCGTACGTCCCGTCCGCGCTGCCCTTCGCGACCAGGTCGACGGCGTCCAGGGTGCCCATGTAGGTGGGGCGGACCGTCACCCCGGTGTCCTTGCTGACCCGGTCGAAGACGGCCGTCATGTCGCTGAGTTCGGAGGAGGCGAGGACGCGCAGGGTGCCGGGTCTCGGAGCCGTGGCGCCGTCGTCCTGGTGGCCTTCGGAGGTGCACCCGGTCAGCAGGGCGGCGGTGGCGAGCAGGGTCAGCAGAGGTCGTCTGTTCATGCCGGGCCGCCCTCCAGCGCGCCCTTGGCGCGGCTGCGCTCCAGATAGGCACTGGCCGACTGGAGTTCGTCGGTGAGGGACTGCACGGTGTTCGCCATCACCTCGGTCGCCTGCACCTTGTAGGTGTCGATGGCGTCGAGGGTGCGGTAGATCTGCTGGAAGGCGGCGCGCAGCGTCTCGGCGCCGACCGCCGGGTCGGCGGCGATCCGCTGGATCTCCCCGCTCTGGCCCGCCAGCATCTCGGCGTTGCCCCTGATGAGGTCCTCGGTCGTCCCGCGCAACGCGTTGACCTGTTCGATGACCTTCTTCTGGTTGTCCAGCGCGGAGGCCAGCATCACCGAGATGCGCAGCGCCGACACGGTGGTGGTGGCGGCGCGTTCGACGCCCTTGATCAGCTCGTCGTTGTTGCGCCGTACGACGTCCATCGCGAGGTAGCCCTGCGCGGACACCGCGAGCTGGGCGAGGAGGTCCTGGTGCTTCTGCCGGACCGGGAAGAGCACGTCCGCGCGGAGCGCGTCGGCCTCCTGAAGGTCCGGGTGCCGGCCGATGTGCTGCTCCACGGCGTTGTCCAGGGCCTGGGTGAGCACGACGTACTCCTGGAGCTTTCCCATGGTCTCCCAGAGCCGTACCCGCTCGGTCTGCAACGCGGCGTTGTCGCGGCGGAGTTCGTCCTGTCCGCCGCGCAGCGATCCCACGATCTTGTTCAACGTCCCCTGCGCGGAGGCGTACTTGGCGACGTGGTCGCGGAGCTTGTTGCCGCCGGGCAGCCGGGACAGGAACCTGCGGCCCCCGCCAGCGGGCAGGTCGCGCGGGTCCAGGTCCTCGACGACCCGGCGCAGTTCCACCAGCGAACCGGCCACCTTGGCCTGGGCGTCGCCGTCCCTGCCGGGAAGGCTGCGCACGGCCCGCTCCAGCATCCGGTTGGACTGCGAGGCGGCGCTGCGCATCTCGCCGGCGCCGAGCGCGGTGATCTCGCCGACCTTGCCGGCGAACTCGGGTGACCGCGCGTCCAGGGCGGCGAGGTCCCGGACGTACACGGAGGCCTTGTGCGCCATGTCGGTACGGACACTCTCGTCGACGGGCACGAGTCCGCCGGCCTTCTCCCGCGGCACCGGCGCGACCGCCTCGGGCGGGGTGAGGGTGAAGACGTCCTCACCGCTCAGCGTGGGCGGGTGCTGGCCGCCGTTCGGCGTCATCTTGTCGAAGTTGCTCACAGGATCCCCCCGTCAGCCGCGCGCCCGGCGGGCCATCTCGTGCAGCACCGCGGAGGTGGGCACGGGCGCCTGCCGGACGCCGGTCAGTGTCTGGTTGAGGTACGCGGCCCGGTCGGCGGTGGCCGTGACGAACTCGGCGGAGTCGCCCTGGGGCCGGAAGCCGTGCTTCACGGCGAGCTTGCGCAGGGTCGGATCGGTGCTGAGGAGTTCGCCGAGCCGCCGGCCGGTGTCGTCCATCGGCACGATCGTGTGGTCGCTGTTGACCGTGGTGTCCGGGTAGAGGACCACCAGGTCGTCGGCGCCGTGCTGTTCGGCGAGCAGCGAGACGACCTGTGACTCGTACAGGCACACCAGCGGGTTGCCGGCACCGCTGATGAAGTCCCGGAAGACCGCGTCGCTGCTGGGCTGCTGGGCGCCCTGCACGCTGACCAGCCTGCGCAGCAGCGGTGCCGTCCTCGCGACGTCGGCGTCACCGGCCACCACCCGGCCGCCGTTGGCGACGTAGGAGGTGGCGGCGAGGTAGAGGGCGCCGGAGTTGGAGGTCTCCGGATCGGTGCTGGTGATGTACAGCGTCCCGGTCAGCTCGCCGTGCGCCGTGGCCCCCTTGAGCTGCTGCCAGGTCCGGTCGCGGCGGGCGGCGGCCAGGTAGGCGGCCATCTTCAGGGTGCCCCTGCCCTTGCCGTCGAGCACGGCGAGGCCGTTCGCCGTCAGTACCTCGGCGGCGCTGCGGTGGGCCACCACCACGAGGGGCGAGTAGAAGGGCCTGGGGAGGGGCTGGCGGGCATGGTACTTCGCGGCCAGCTGGTCGGCGGGTGCCGAACTGGACGGGAACGCGAAGTCATAGCCCTTCAGGTCCAGGCCGTCCATGGCCCAGGACCCCGACGCCTCCGTCTTCACGGTGTAGCCCCTGGCGGCGAGGGCCTTCACCACATCGGGATCGGCGAAGAAGTCCGACTTCTCCGAACCGATCACACCACGCACGGTCTTCGTTGCCGTGCCCTTGTCGCCCCCTTGCCGGCCTGCGACGACGGCAGCCACCACGCCACCGATCAGCAGCACCGCCAGGACGATTCCCGCGATACGTCTCACGCGGGGGAGCGTGCTCGCGGAACCCCACGTTCCTGGGCGACGGGGGTGAACGAGGGGTGAATCGGACGTCCCGGATTACAACGGGGGGACGAGAGCCGATCAGAGGTGCGGGAAGGGCGGGGCGGGACGGGGAGATGTGGCAACCCGGTCCGCGCGGGGTTCAGGGGGCGCGCGGACCGGGGCCGTCCCGGGGGGTGGGGTCAGGCCGTCGTGGCGAGGCGGGTCGCCGCCGCGTGCGCGTCCATGCGCTCCGCCGCGAGGATCGCGGCCGCGGTGTCCGCCCGGGACGCGGCGACCACCAGCGCGCGGCCGGCCAGCGCGTGCGCGCGCTGGTGCAGGAGTGCCGGCCGGCCCGTGGTGGCCGGCGACGCGCGGACCGGCTTACGTCCGCCCCGCAGCCGGGTCACCTGCTCCGCCAGCCGGGTCGCGGCGGCGTCGAGGTCGGTGGAGGGCGTGAGGCCGCTCAGTTCGTCCGTGACGGCGAGCAGCGCCGCGAGATGTCCGGCGAGCTGGATGTCCAGCTCCTCCTCGCGCGTCCGGTGGGGGAAGTCGGAGGGTGGGCCGGCCATCGTGCTGTGCACCGACTTGGTGCGGATCGGTTCGTACATGGGAGATGGCCTCCTGTGCTGTCAGGAAGCCATCCTACCTTGGATCTGGTCTAAAGTTGACCCGGTTCACGGTCCGTGGTCCGGCTACGGCTGCCCGTAGCCGTCCAGGAAGCGGCCGATCCGGGTGATCGCGTCCCGCAGGTCACCCACCGACGGCAGGGTCACCACCCGGAAGTGGTCCGGCTCCGGCCAGTTGAAGCCGGTGCCCTGGACGACCATGATCTTCTCCTGCCGCAGCAGGTCCAGGACCATCTGCCGGTCGTCCTTGATCTTGAAGACCTGGGGGTCGAGGCGCGGGAAGAGGTAGAGGGCGCCCTTGGGCCGGACGCAGGTCACGCCGGGGATCCGGGTGAGCAGCTCGTACGCCGTGTCCACCTGCTCCTTCAGGCGGCCGCCCGGCAGTACCAGGTCGTTGATCGTCTGGCGTCCGCTGAGCGCGGCGACGACCCCGTGCTGGCCGGGCATGTTCGCGCACAGCCGCATGTTCGCCAGGATCGTCAGGCCCTCGATGTAGGAGTCGGCGTGCGCGCGGGGGCCGGAGACGGCCATCCAGCCGACCCGGTAACCGGCCACCCGGTAGGCCTTGGACATGCCGTTGAAGGTCAGCGTGAGCAGGTCCGGGGCGATCGCGGCGGTCGGGGTGTGCGTGGCGCCGTCGTAGAGGATCTTGTCGTAGATCTCGTCCGAGCAGACCAGGAGGTTGTGGCGGCGGGCGATGTCGGTCAGCCCGCGCAGCATCGCCTCGTCGTACACCGCGCCCGTCGGGTTGTTCGGGTTGATGATGACGATGGCCTTGGTGCGGTCGCTGACCTTGCGTTCGACGTCGGCGAGGTCGGGCATCCAGTCGGACTGCTCGTCGCAGCGGTAGTGGACCGCGGTGCCGCCGGAGAGGGAGACGGCCGCCGTCCACAGCGGGTAGTCCGGGGCCGGTACGAGGACCTCGTCGCCGTCGTCCAGCAGGCCCTGCATCGCCATCACGATCAGTTCGGAGACGCCGTTGCCGATGAAGACGTGCTCGACGTCGGTCTCGATGCCGATGGTCTGGTTGTGCATGACGACCGCGCGCCGGGCGGCCAGCAGGCCCTTCGCGTCGCCGTAGCCGTGCGCCGTGGAGACGTTGCGGAGGATGTCCTCAAGGATCTCCGGCGGGCAGTCGAAGCCGAAGGCGGCGGGGTTGCCGGTGTTGAGCTTGAGGATGCGGTGGCCCGCGGCCTCCAGCCGCATCGCCTCCTCGAGAACCGGGCCCCGGATCTCGTAACAGACGTTGGCGAGCTTGGTCGACTGGATCACCTGCATGCCGGTGAGCTTACGGTGCGGTAATCCTCGTCGCGTAGTGTTTTCCACCACGTGGGACACGGAGAGTCGCGTGGCGGGTGCCGACGGTTTGGCCTGTTATCGCCGGTAGCTGTCTCATCGGCCTCTTCCCTCCTAGAATCCGCGTCCATGCCGAGACCTGCCGACGAAGAGACCGGGCCCTCCCACCTCTACCGCCCCGAGGGTGAACCGGCTCCCGCGTACGAGGAGTTCAGGGATCCGGCGTCCGCGCACGGCTGGCTCAACGCCTACGACGAGACGAGCGAGCTGCCCAGGATCGCCCCCGCCGCACCCGAAGGACCCGGGCCGGGCCGGGCGGACCGGCGGCGGGCCGCCCGCGACACGCCGGGCCGGCGTTCGAAGCGGGTCGCCGTCGCCGTGGGTGCGCTGGGTGCCGCTTCCGTGGCCGCCCTGATCGCCGGTCTCGCCGTCCTCCCCGCCTCCTCACCCGCTCCCTCCTCGTCGTCGGACGGCGCGCGGGACGACCGGAGCGATGCCGAGCGCACGGCGGACGGGACGCCGGTGGGGGAGCCGGACGGGGCGGGCCCGAGCGGTGCCCCGGCCGCGGCGGCCACGACGCCGGCGGCCCCGGTCGTGGACGGGGCGACGGCCGCCCGGACCGTCGCGCCGGTGAGCGACTCGCCGTCCGCCGGCGTGCCCACGCCCACGAGCGCCCCGCCGTCGCCCGCCGTCTCCCGCGGCGGCGTCGTCACGCCGTCGGCGACCGCGCCCCCCACGCCGTCGGCCCGGGGCACCTGGACCTGGCGGCCGGGGCACGGGCACGGCGGGGGCGGCGGCCACCACCGCTGAGCGGCGGACCGTTTTCCGGCCACGTCCCGCTCGCCGCGCGATCGGCCCGACGAGCCGACCAGAAGCAGTGGTTCACCGTCATCCCGGTCAGCAGGCCCCAACAGGTCCGGCCGGAAACTGCGTGTTGTCCCCGCATCTTGATGTGCCGAAAATGTGCATGACAAGAATGCGGGTGACCGGAAGATCTCCGGTCACCCCGTCGTCCAGAGGGGACCCCCACATGAACAAGCCTCTCGTCGCCGCGCTCGCCTCCCTGGCCATCACCGGGATGGGCGTGGTCCCGGCGGTCGCCGCCCCCGCGGCCAGGGCCGACGCGCAGCCGAAGGCGGCCGCCGCGGTGACCGTCAACTTCGCCGGCACCGTCTCGCTCAGCAACTGCTCCGGCTCGGTCATCCGCTTCCCGAACTCCGCGGACTCCGACCCGGCGCTGGTGCTGACCAACGGACACTGCCTGGAGACCGGTTTCCCCGAGCCCGGCGAGGTCATCACCGGCCAGTCCTCCAGCCGTACCTTCGGCCTGCTGAACTCCGCCGGCACCAAGGTCGCCACGCTCCGCGCCAACCAGGTCGTCTACTCGACGATGACCGACACGGACGTCACGATCTACCGCACCACCACGACGTACGCGGCGATCAGGAGCTCCTACGGCATCAGCCCGCTGACCGTCAGCGGGACGCACCCCGTGGCCGGCACCGCCATCAAGGTCGTCTCCGGGTACTGGAAGACGATCTACAGCTGCAGCATCGACGGGTTCGTGTACCGGCTGAAGGAGGGCGACTGGACCTGGAAGGACTCGGTCCGTTACACCTCCGCGTGCAACACGATCGGCGGGACCTCGGGCTCGCCGGTGATCGACACCACCACGGGGCAGGTCGTCGCCGTCAACAACACCGGCAACGAGGACGGGGGGCGGTGCACCGTCGACAACCCGTGCGAGGTGGACGCGAACGGGAACGTCACGGTGCGGCAGGGCATCAACTACGCGGAGGAGACGTACATCATCCCGGCGTGCTTCACGACGGGGAACGTGCTGAACCTGAGCGCGAGCGCGTGCACGCTGCCCAAGCCGTAGGGGTGGCGGGCGCCGGTGCCGGGTGCGGGGGCTGGTCGCGCAGTTCCCCGCGCCCCTAAAGGCAACGGGGTGCACGTCGGACGGAACGTCCCGCGAGTTCGTCGGTTCTCCGACCGTCCTCCATCACGAAGCGGCCGTCGATCAGGACGTGCGGGATGCCCGTCGGGAGGCGGCGCGGGTGCTCGAACGTCGAGCCCGCGGCGACCGTCTCCGGGTCGAAGAGCACGAGGTCGGCCCGGTAGCCCTCGCGGACGAGTCCGCGGTCCGGCAGGCGCAGCCGGGCCGCGGGGCGGGCGGTGAGGTGGGCGACGCACTCCTCCAGGGAGAGCACCCCCAACTCCCGTACGTAGTGGCCGAGGTAGTGCGGGAAGGTGCCGTACGCGCGGGGGTGGGGCTTGCTGCCCTGGAGGATGCCGTCCGAGCCGCCGGTGTGGATCCGGTGGCGCATGATCGCGCGGACGTTCTCCTCGTGGCCGACGTGCTGGAGGATCGAGGGGGCGAGCCGGTCCGCCAGCAGCAGCCCGCGGGCCGTCGTCCACGGGGCCTCGCCGCGCAGCCGCGCCGACTCCTCGACCGTACGGCCGACGAAGTCCGCCAGCGCCGGGTCGGACACCCCGGAGATCTCGATCGTCTCCCACTCGATGGGGACGCCGTGGCAGCCGTCGGAGCCGAGCGACTCCATGTGGTGCCGGATGCGTTCGGACGTCTCGTCGTCCGCCAGCCGGGCCAGGACCGCGTCCGGGCCGCCCTCGTTCGCCCAGCTCGGCAGCATCGCCGCGAGGGTCGTGCAGCCGGGGGTGTAGGGGTAGGTGTCGAGCGTGATGTCGGCGCCGTCCGCGAGGGCCCTGTCCAGCAGGGACAGCAGCTCGGGCGCCCGCCCCTTGTTCACGCCGAAGTTCATGGTGGCGTGGGCCAGGTGCAGGGGGCAGCCCGCCTCCCCGGACAGCGCCACCATCTCCTCGTACGCCTCCAGGGCGCCCGCCCCGTAGGAGCGGTGGTGCGGGCAGTAGTAGCCGCCGTAGGACGCCACCACCCGGCACAGCTCGGTCAGTTCGGCGTCCGCGGCGTACATGCCGGGGGTGTAGGTGAGGCCGGAGGACATGCCGACCGCGCCCTGTTCCATGCCCTCCGCCACCAGCCGGCGCATCCGGTCCAGCTCGGCCGGGGTCGCCTCGCGGTCCTCCCAGCCGACGGCCAGCGCGCGGACCGTGCCCTGGGGGATCAGATAGGCCGCGTTGACGGCGACGCCCCGGTCCAGCCGGTCCAGGTACTCGCCGACCGAGCGCCAGTCGAAGTCGATGTCGTCGCCGTGGCCGTTCCAGCCGGCGACGGCCCGGCGCACCTCGGCGAGGGTGCGGTCGTCGACCGGGGCGTACGACAGCCCGTCCTGGCCCAGGACCTCCAGGGTGACCCCCTGCGCGGCCTTGGCGCTGTGGTCCGGGTCGCGGAGCAGGGCCAGGTCGCTGTGGGCGTGCATGTCGATGAAGCCGGGGGAGAGGACCAGGCCCTCGGCGTCCAGCTCGCGCGTCGCGCGCGGGCGCTGGCAGCCCGCCGCCGCGGCCTCCTTGACGACGGCGGTGATCCGGCCGTCGTCGACGACCACGTCCGCGCGGTAGGAGGGCGCGCCGCTGCCGTCGACGACATCGGCGTCCCGGATGACCAGATCCTCCATGACCCCTCCTAGAAGAACGTGCGGACGTAGTCGACGACGGTGCCGTCCGCCTCGACGACGGGGATCAGCTGCCACTTGTCGAACGACGTGCACGGGTGCGAGAGGCCGAGGCCCACCCAGTCCCCGACCTGGACGTCCGCCTCCGGGGCGGTGGCGAGCCAGGCGTGCTGGTCGGACAGGCCGGTGACCGACACTCCGGTCGCCGGTCGCTCGGTGCCGTCCCGGCGGATCGCCTGCGCGGACGGGAGGTCCAGGTCGTAGGCCGCGTCCCGCTTGCCCGCGTTGGCGAAGGCCTGCCCGGCGGAGGGGCGGGAGACGATCTGCGCCCACAGCCGGAGGGCCGGCTCCAGCGCGCCCTCCTCGGGGACGCGGTTGAAGGGGGTGACCTCCCGGTAGCGGCCGTCGTCGTGCGAGACGTAGGCACCGGACCGCAGCAGCTTCAGTACGGGGAGGGAGAGTCCGGGGATGCCGGCGAAGACGTCGGCGACCGCGTCGAACCAGGCGCTGCCGCCCGCGCTGACGATGATCTCGTCGGTGCCGGCGAACCGTCCCGCCTCGTCGAAGCCGACGGCGAGCGCGACGAGCCGGCGCAGATAGGCGTGCACCCGCTCGGGGTCCGCCCGCGGGACCTCGCCCTCGTACCCGGCGACCCCGACCAGCCGCAGCGTGCCGGAGGCTGCCACCGCGTCCGCGACCGCCGCGCACTCGGCCTCGCCGCGGACGCCGGTCCGGGCGCCCTCCCCGGCGGCCAGCTCCACGACGACGTCGACCGGACGGGAGCCGTTGCCCTTCAGCGCCGCGTCCATCAGCTCCACCCCGCGTACGGAGTCGACGTAACAGACGAACCGGAACTCCGCGTCGCGGTCCAGCTCGGCGGCGATCCAGCGCAGCGCCGGGGCGTCCACGAGCTCGTTCGCGAGGAAGATCCGCCGGGTGCCGAAGGCACGGGCCACCCGTACCTGGTGCGGGACCGCGAGCGTGATGCCCCACGCACCGTGCTCGGTCTGGCGCCGGAAGAGCTGAGGGGCCATGGAGGTCTTGCCGTGCGGGGCGAAGGCGAGGCCGTGCCGTGCGGTGTACGTCTCCATCAGCGCGAGATTGTGCTCCAGGCGCTCTGCGGACAGGGTCAGCACGGGCGTGGCGAAGCCGTCGGAGAAGAGGTTGCGGCGCTGGGCGGTCAGCTCGCCGACCGTCAGGCCGTCGGCGTCCGGCGGGAGGCCCTTGAAGCGGTGGTCGACGCGTTCCTCGGCGAGTCGGGCGAGTGCGTCGGTGCCGGTGTCGAAGGACACGGAGCCTCCCTGATCCAGTCGGTTGCATTCTCTGCAACGTCCATTGCGTATATCGCTTACCGCTGTCTAACATCCACGCCAACGCCGGGTCAATGGAGCCCGCAGCGACCGAGACGAGGAGCCACGACCATCGTGAAGGCCACGGACGCCGCCGACGCCGCACACGCCGTGGACGTCGTCGCGCTCGGCGAGTCCATGGTGACGTTCCTGCCCAGCCGGCCGGGGCGTCTCGCGGACGTGCCGTCCTTCGACCGTGGGATCGGCGGCGCGGAGTCCAACGTGGCGTGTGCGCTGGCCGCCGCCGGCCACGCCGTGCGGTGGGTCAGCCGGGCCGGTGCGGACGGGTTCGGCGATCACCTGGTCGAGACGGTGGCCTCCTACGGCGTCGACGTCGGGTGTGTGGACCGTGATCCGGTGCGTCCGACGGGGGTGTACTTCCGCACCGCGGGGGACCGGGCGACGGATGCCCATGAGGTCGCGTACTACCGGGCGGGGTCGGCGGCATCCGCGATGTCGGCACGGACGGTGGATCTGGCGGCGGTGCGGGCGGGGCGCGTCCTGCACCTGTCGGGGATCACGGCCGCGCTGTCCGGCGGCTGCCTGGACCTGCTGCGAGAGCTGACCGCTCCCGCCGAGGGGCGCCCGGTGGTGTCCTTCGACGTCAACTACCGCCGTGGACTGTGGAGTTCGGGGAGCGGGCCGGATGTGCTGCTGGAGCTGGCGCGCCGGGCCGACATCGTGTTCGTGGGAGAGGACGAGGCGGAGGAGGCGTGGGGGGTGACGGGCGGGCCGGAGGCCGTTGCCGAACTGCTGCCCGAGCCCGGTGTGCTGGTGGTGAAGCAGGGGGCGGCGGGGGCCACGGCCTTCGTGTCGGGCGCGGGCGCGCTGCCGGCGCCGGTGAGCGAACCCCCCGCCCCGGCCTCCGCCTTCGAACCCGCCCCCGTCGTCGACGTCGTCGCCCCCGTCGGCGCCGGGGACGCCTTCGCCGCCGGGTTCCTCTCCGGGACCCTGCGGGGCCTGCCCCTGCGGCGGACGCTGCGGCTCGGCCACCTCTACGCCGCCGCCGTCCTGACCACGCCCGCCGACCTCGCCCGGCCCCCCGCCCGCGACACCGCCGACCGGCTGACCGACCTGGACGCCGGCGCGTGGGAGAGACTTCGACTCGGCCCCGGCTGGACCGAAGCCGACACGGCCGAAGAGGAGGTACGCACCCCATGAGCCAGACCGTCGACCGGGCGCTCAGCATCCTGCCGTTGCTCGCCGAGGGCCCCGCCGACCTCGGCCGGGTCGCCGAGCGCCTCGGCGTGCACAAGTCGACCGCGCTGCGGCTGCTGCGCACCCTCCACGAACACGGGCTCGTCTACCGCCAGTCCGACCAGCGCTACCGCCTGGGCGCCCGGCTCTTCGCGCTCGCCCAGGAGGCGATGGAGAACCTCGACATCCGCGAGATCGCCCACCCCCACCTGGCCCGGCTCAACGAGTCCTGCGGGCACACCGTGCACCTGGCCGTGTTCGAGGAGGGCGAGGTCCTCTACATCGACAAGGTCGAGAGCCGCTACCCGGTGCGCATGTACTCGCGGATCGGCAAGCCGGTGGCCATCACCGTCGCCGCCGTCGCCAAACTGCTCCTCGCCGACCTGCCCGAACCCGAGCGGCGCGCCCTCACCGACAAGCTCGACTACCCCATGTACACGGCCCGTTCGACACCGCACGCGGAGGCCTTCCGCAAGGAACTGGCCAAGGTGCGCGAACAGGGCTGGGCCACCGACCTCGGTGGCCACGAGGAGTCCATCAACTGCGTCGCGGCCCCCATCCGCGGCGCCGACGGCCGGGTCGTCGCGGCGATGTCGGTCTCCGCGCCCAACGTCGTCGTCACCGCCGACGAACTCCTCACCCTGCTCCCGCAGGTGCGCCGTACGGCGGACGCGATCAGCGGCGAGTACTCCGGCAGAACCCCGATCAAGGAAGCCCCCTAAGGAACCCCCCTGATGACCGAGAAGATCGCGCTCACCCCCCGGACCCACACCACCCCGCCCGCCAAGTTCTCCCACGGCGTGCGGAAGGGCAACATCCTCCAGGTCGCCGGCCAGGTCGGCTTCCTGCCCGCCGAGGAGGGCAAGCCCCCGACCCCGGCCGGTCCGGCCCTGCGCGAGCAGACCCTCCAGACCCTCGCCAACGTCAAGGCGATCCTGGAGGAGGGCGGCGCCTGCTGGGACGACGTGATGATGATCCGCGTCTACCTGACGGACGTGGACCACTTCGCCGAGATGAACGGCATCTACAACACCTACTTCGAGGAGCAGGGTCTCACCGCCCCGCCCGCCGCCCGCACGACCGTCTACGTCGGTCTGCCCGCCGGCCTCCTCATCGAGATCGACGCCCTCGCCGTCCTCGGCTGACAGGCGGTCAAAACCCGCACGCCGTACGTCTGTCACGGCACGGCGCCCGCACCGGGTGCCGTGCCGCGATCCCCCCTGCCCGAAAGCACCATGATCTTACGCAGAGGACCCCCATATGTCCCTACCGCTCGCCGCCCCCGCCCCCGCCACCCCGCCCCACACCGGAGGACTGCTCCTCCTCCTCGACGGCACCGCCGGCCTGCTGACCGTCGCCGCCATCGGCATCGCCCTTCTCCTGTTCCTGATCATCAAGGCGCGGCTGCAGCCCTTCGTCGCCCTGCTCGCCGTCTCCATAGCCGTCGGCCTGCTGGCGGGTCTGTCGGTCACCGAACTCTTCGGCACCGTCCAGCGGTCGGACGCCGTCTCCACCGTCGAGTCCGGCATGGGCGGCATCCTCGGCCATGTCGCGATCATCATCGGCCTCGGCACCATGCTCGGCGCGATTCTCGAAGTCAGCGGCGGGGCAGAGGTACTGGCCTCCCGGCTGCTCAACCTCTTCGGCGAGAAGCGCGCCCCGCTCGCCATGGGCCTCACCGGACTCATCTTCGGTATCCCGGTCTTCTTCGACGTCGGCATCTTCGTGCTGGCCCCGCTCGTCTACGCGGCGGCCAAGCGCGGCGGCAAGTCGATCCTGCTCTACTGCCTTCCGCTGCTCGCCGGTCTGTCCATGACCCACGCCTTCCTGCCCCCGCACCCCGGCCCGGTGGCCGCCGCCGCCCTGCTCCACGTCGACCTCGGCTGGGTCATCCTCATGGGCGTCGTCTGCGGCATCCCGGCGGTGCTGGCCGCGTGGGCGTACTCGGCCTGGATCGGCAGGCGCATCTTCGTCGCCGTACCGCAGGACATGGTCGAGGCCGCCGACGAGGCCAAGCAGGCGGTGCTCGCCGAGCAGCGGGCGTCCGGCGTCGAGCCGCAGGAGAAGCCCGTCGCGCTCGGCACGGTCCTCGCCATCATCGGTACGCCGCTGGTCCTGATCCTCGCCGCGACCTTCTCCTCCATCGCCCTGGACCCCTCCACCGGCCGCTCGGTGATCGAGTTCTTCGGCACGCCGATGGTCGCCCTCACCCTCGCCCTGGTGCTCGCCTACTACCTGCTGGGCATCCGGCGCGGCTGGTCCCGCAAGTCCCTGGAGACGGTGTCGACCGCGTCCCTCAAGCCGGTCGGCAACATCCTGCTGGTGGTCGGCGCGGGCGGGATCTTCGGCGCGGTGCTGAAGGCGAGCGGGGTCGCCCAGGCCCTGTCCGACACCTTCAACGGCGTGGGCCTCCCGGTGATCGTCCTCTCCTACCTGATCTCCGTGGTGCTGCGGGTCGCGCAGGGCTCGGCGACGGTGGCGATCGTGACGACGGCCGGCATCGTCGCCCCGCTGCTGAGCGAGGGTCACCACTCGCAGGCCTTCGTCGCCCTCGTCATCATGGCCGTCTCGGCCGGCTCCATCTTCGCCTCGCACGTCAACGACGGCGGCTTCTGGATGGTCGCCAAGTACTTCGGCATCAGCGAGCGGGACACGCTGAGGACCTGGACCGTCCTGGAGACGGTGCTGTCGGTGGCCGGCTTCGCGGTGGCGGCCGTGCTCAGCGTCTTCGTGTAGGCGTCTGATAACGAAGTCGGGGCTGGCTGTCTCCGGCACAGGTTCTTGGACCATACTGCCCGCTGTGGAGCAGCGCATAGGAGCCAACAGCCAGCCCCTGGAAGGCGCCGGATTCGACCCGGCCTTCATCCCCGGGCTCACCTCGCCCGTGCCCGCCGAGCCGGCGGACACGGAGGCGAAGGCCGCCGAGGCGGAGGAGGCCGAGGCCGTCGAGGACACGGTCGAACCGGCGTCCGTGACCGAGGCCGCGAGCGATGACGAGGCCGTGGCGGCGGAGGCCGACGGCGCGGAGACCACCGACGGTCCCCGCTTCGAGGCCTCCGACCGGCGCGCCCGGATAGAGGCCGACCGCCAGGGCGTGCGCCTCAGCCTCGACGAGGAGAAGTGCGAGTTCCGCTGGGACGAGATCGGCGCGATCGAAACCGAGGCACCGCGCTTCGGGAAGCGGTTCACGATCACCGTCCACACCCCGGAGCGCCGCTGGTACCCCATCGAGATCGAGGCGGCCTCCCGCTCCCGCTTCAAGGAGTGGGAGGACGACCTGGACGCGGTCCTGGACGCGTACTTCGAGGACGGCGAGGAAGCCGACCACGCCCCGGAGACCGAGGACAGGACCGAGGCCGGGGCAGGGACCGGCACCGAGGACAAGACCGAGGTGAAGGCCGGGACCGGCACCGAGGACAAGGCCCGCGACGAGAAGTAGCCCGGCACGGGCGGGCGGCCCCGGTACCGTGGTCGCCCGGGGCCTGTCGTGTGGCTCATGCCGCAGACGCGCGGGGTCTGGCCCGCACGCCTGCGGCGCCGATCAGCACCGTCGCTGTCCTGCGGCCTGATCCGAACGACAGGTCCTAGCCGCAGTACTGCGCTTCCTTCCCGATCGACCGGTACATGCAGTCCGCGTTCTCCAGCAGCTGGAACACCGCGTCCCGGTTCCGGGAGGTCTCCCGTTCGATCACCTCGTCGGGCGGATAGAACCCACCCCCGGAACTGGACGTCGGGTACATCTCGAACGTGAAGTCGAAGATTTTCTGTGTGCCCCACAGATAGTCGTCGATCGACCCGTCCGTGATGTACAGATCGCTGGACTGCTCCGGCGTGTAGCCGTTGCTGGCCGCCATCTTCTGCCCCACGGCCTTGAACGCGGCCGCGTCGTCCGCGGTCATCCCGGTGGCGGTGTCGGCCGTCGTGTAGCCGAACGGCCACAGCACCAGTTCGCTGTACGTGTGGAAGTCGATGCCGGCCTTGATCTGCTGCTTCCCGCCGACGACCCGGCCGCGCACGAAGTCGGCGACGACCTTCACCTCGGGCGCGGACTCGGCGGACGCGCCCCGGTAGGTCTCCGAGGACTTGGTGCCCGAGGAACCGCCGCAGCAGCCCCAACGGTAGTCCCAGTTCCGGTTCAGGTCCGTACCGACGTACGAGGAGCCGGAGTTGGGCTGCCGGTTCTTGCGCCACGACCGGTACGAGCCGGTGGCGATGTCGTACTCGCCGCCGTCCGGGTTGAGGTCCGGCACGATCCAGATCTCCCGGCTGTTGACGAGGTTGGTGACCCGGGAGTCGGAGCCGTATCCCGCGCCCAGCTCCCGCAGCAGGTACAGCGCCATCTCCACGGTGAGGTGCTCGCGCGCGTGCTGGTGGAAGGTGAGGAGGACCTCGGGTTCGTTCTCGTCCGTCGCCACGTTGTCGCTCACCTTGACGGCGACGACGTCCCGGCCCTCGTAGGACTTGCCGATCACCCGTTTGCTCATGATGGCGGGGTAGGCGGCGAGCCGCTGGTCGATCTCGGCGTTCGCCTCGGCGTAGTTGTGGTACTTCGAGTCGGCCGTCGGGAAGTCGAACAGGCGCAGCCCGTCGGCCGCGGTGCTCCGGTCGGGGGCCGCGCCGAGGGGCGTGACGTCGTAACCGAGGCGTTTCAGCGCGGCGATCTGCGGGGCCCGCCCGGAGACGACCACCGACTCCTCGTCGGCCTCGTCCACGGTGACGCCGGTCTGCTGGATGGCCGCGCGGGTCACGGGCGTGGTGCTCTGGTGGATCTCGTACTGCCGGACGTCGTCGGCCGAGGGCGGCGCCGGGCGGGCGCTGTCGGCGGACGCGTGGGTGGCCGTCGCCGACACGGGGGCCGCGAGGGCGAGGGCCAGCAGGGCGCCGAGCGCGGCGGTCCGGCCGCGGGAGCCGGAGCCGCGAATGCGAAGTCGCATGAAGTCTCCTGGGGAGGTGGGGGTGGTTCACTGCGACGTGCCTGGGTGTGCGTGGTGCGGGGGCCGTGCGGGTGTCGCTCATCGTCCAAGGAATGGCATGAACAGGTCAAGACGGTAAAACCGGCCGCGGGGACCGGCCGTGCGAAAAGGCCGCGCAGTCTACGCCTTTACCCGCAACCAGAGGCGGCCCCTACCGAAGTACGCCCACCCGCGTGACGCCCGCGTGCGTCTCACCGGTCCGGCGGGAGACGGTGGACGGACGGACAGGGCCCCGCCGGTCCCGCTCACCGGCCCGGCAGCGTCGGCAGGACCAGGCTCACCGTCCGGGTGACCGCCCGGCGCTGACGCACAGGAGACCCGATGAGCACGAGCACGAGCGCGCGCACCGGCGCGGCCCAGGGGCGCTTCGACCACCGGATGGCCGTGTTCGGCTCGGACGACGGGTTCGTCGCGACCGCGCTGCCCTTCCTCGCCGAGGGGCTCGCCGCCGCCGGTGAGCCCCCGCCGGTCGCGATCGCCGCCCCCGGTCTGCTGGCCGCCCTGCGGGACGGGCTCGGCGCCGACGCCAAGGAGGTCGGCTTCATCGACCACGCCGACTGGTACACCGGGACCGCCGCCAACGCCGTCGCCCAGGGCGCCGGTTACCTCGCCGCGCACACGGGACCCGGCGGCCGTGTCCACCTCCTCATGGAGCCCGACTGGGCGGGCCGGGCCGGGCGCTCGGCGCGGGAGAGCGTGGAGTGGATCCGCTACGAGTGCCTCGCCAACCTCCTCTTCGCACCGTTCGCCACCACGGCCCTGTGCGCGTACGACACCCGGACGGCGGGCCCGGCCGTCGTGGACGCCGCCCGCCGTGCCCACCCGGGTACCGGGGTGTACGAGCAGCCACCGGTGCTGGTGCGTGAGCTGGACGCGGTACCGCTGTCGCCGCCGCCGCGCGCGGTCACCCGGCTGGCGGCCGCGGAGTCGGTGCGCGCCTGGTCGGCCGAGCAGGGGCTGGCGGCCGCGGACGCGGAACTGTTCGCGCGGGCGGTCGTGGCGGCGGCCGCCGCCCACGGGCCGGTCGTCGACTTCGTCGCCTGGGGCGAGGCCCCGTCGTGCGTCTGCGAGCTGCGGTTGTGCCGGGCCGTGGCGGATCCGCTCGCCGGGTTCGTGCCGCCACGGGGCGGGGAGCCGGGTCCCGGGCAGGGGCTGTGGTTCACCCGGCAGGTGTGCGCGTACGTCGACGTGCGGGACGGGGTGGCCGGGGACGGGGCGAGGATCCGCGTCCAGTACGCGTGAGCCAAGTGTGCTGTGCCGTGCGGGCCGCGGCGATGGGGGGCGTCGCGGCCCGCACGCGGAGGCGGGATCGGCGTGGTGGAATCCCGCGCCCCGGCGGGGGCCCCCACCCGGGCGGCCCCCCCCCCCCCGCCCCGGGACGCAGGGCCCCCCCCCCCCCCGCGCCGAGCAGCCGCCCCCCGCGC
>NZ_JBHZAN010000026.1:30226-72957 GCF_042754285.1 Streptomyces sp. NPDC059224 | reverse complement strand
CGCAACTGCTCCGGCGTGCTGCGAGATCTACTCTGCTTTTGTGGTCGGCTGCGTCTGTTTTTTATACGCGCCCGGGGGGGTGCACCCCCGCCCCCGGGGGGGCCCCCACCCGGGGGCGCCCCCGCGCCTCTCAGGGGTGCTACGGCAGGGCGTGGACGTGTGCTCCCACCGAGTTGGACCACGCGTTGCCGGCCGAGGCGTCCCAGTTGGTCGACCAGGTCATCGCGCCACGCAGGCCGGGGTAGGTCGTCGACGGCTTGAAGGAGCCGCAGCCGGTGCCCTTGGTCAGGCAGTCCAGGGCGTTGTTGACCACCGTCGGCGAGACGTAGCCGCTGCCCGCCGCGCTGGTCGACGCCGGCAGGCCGAGGCCCACCTGGGAGGGGGACAGCCCGCCCTGGAGCTGGATGCAGGCCAGCGCGGTGAGGAAGTCCACCGAACCCTGGCTGTACACCTTGCCGTCACAGCCCAGCATGGAACCGCTGTTGTAGTACTGCATGTTGACGACGGTGAGGATGTCCTTGACGTTCAGCGCCGTCTGGAAGTACCCGTTGGACGTCGACTGCATGTCGATCGTCTGGGGCGCCATGGTGATGATCAGCGAAGAGCCGGCCTTCGACGACAGGGAACGCAGCGCCTGGCTCATGTAGGTCGCGTTGATGCCGTTCTCCAGGTCGATGTCGACGCCGTCGAAGCCGTACGTCTGCATCAGTGAGTAGACGGAGTTGGCGAAGTTCGTCGCGGACGCCGAGTCGCTCACCGAGATCGTGCCGTTCTGGCCGCCGATCGAGATGATGACCTTCTTGCCGGCCGCCTGCTTGGCCTTGATGTCGGCCTTGAACTGGTCGACCGTGTACCCGCCGAGTCCGGCCGAGTCGAGGGTGAAGCTCACCGCGCCCGGTGTACCGGTCGCGTCCGCGAAGGCGACGGCGATGATGTCGTAGGAGGAGGGCACGTCGGAGATCTTCTGGACGGTCGCTCCGTTGTTGAAGTTCTGCCAGTAGCCCGTCACCGCGTGCTTGGGCAGCGTGCCGCCGCCGTTGCCGCCGGAGGCGGTCGTGGTCGCCGTCACCGCCGTCGACTTGGCGGACTCGCCCGCCGAGTTGGTCGCGGTGACCTGGAAGGAGTACGACGTCGAGGCGGCGAGGCCGGTGACCGTGGCCGAGGCGCCGGCGACCGCCGCGACCTTGGTGCCGCCCTGGTAGACGTTGTAGCCGGTCGCGCCCGACACCGCGTTCCAGGACAGCGACGCGGAGGAGGACGTCGTACCGGAGACCGCGAGGCCGGCCGGGGTGGCGGGCACGGTCGGGGCCGGGTCGGAACCGCCGCCGCCGTCGGGGCCGTAGACCGAGACGTCGTCGGCGAAGTAGGCGGGCTGGCCGTACCAGCCGTGCGTCCAGACCGTCACCGAGGTGGTCGAGGAGCCGGTGGTGAAGGTCGTCGACAGCTGGGTCCAGGACGTGTTCGGGGTCCAGGTCGACACGTCCGTGGTGCCGGTGCCGGTCACGCCGAGGTAGGTGTAGGAGCCCTGCACCCACGCGCTGAGGGTGTAGGTCGAGTTGGCCTTGACCGCCACCGTCTGGCTGCACTGGGCGTAGTCCTGCCCGGCCGGGGTCGCCTTCAGGGCGGCGGCGCCGGAGTGGACGGGCGAGGAGACGGTCGTACCGCTGCCCGCCGAACAGGTCCAGTTGGCGAGGGCCGACTCGAAGCCGGCGTTCTTCACGTTGTTGACGTCGGCGGCGGAGGCGGGGGAGGAGGCCAGGCCCGCCATCGCGAGTGCCGTGGCGAGCGCCGCCACGGCCGACCAGGTTCGGATACCTCGCTGTCCGGCATGCCGGGACACGAGTCGGGGGATGAGTCTGGGCATGACAATCAAGGTGGTCCAGACCAATTCACGTGTCAATAGGTCCAGACCAAATTCAGTGGAGCCGCTGACCGGATCAGGCCCCGGACATATGCTCAACCTGTCCCGGTTTGGCGCCACTTGTATGGTCACGGATCCCAGACAGCTGGACAAACGCTGTTCTCCGGTCACAGAGGCGTGGTTACAGTGCTGAGGTAGTCACGCAATGAAGTCGTCCCGGCTCATTGGAGTAACACCGGTGGGCCGCCGGGGTGTGGAGAGCGGGGAGCTGCGCGTGCCAACTGCCATTGCCGTGACCAGCGCCGACATGGCGCTGCCCGTGCAGGACGAGCGGACCATGCCCGCCGTCGTGCTCCGGGACCTGGACCAGCGGCCCCTCGACCACGCCCTCGCCGAGATCGCGGCGCTCATCGAGCAGCACGGACACCTGATCGTCGTCTGCTCCGCGGCCGTGCCCGAAGCCGTGACCCGGCGCCTGCACACCCTGCGCGCCCTGCTGGAGAGCGACCGGATCGCCCTGTTCCGCCCCGACCTGCCGCCCCTCGGCATCGCCGTGCTGGCCCGGCAGTTGCGGCAGCTGGCCTCCTGCGACCTCAGCCCCGGCGTCCTCGCGTCGGCCGGCCGGCTGCTCACCCACTACATCCACTCCGGCGCGGTCCTCGGCTCGGTCGCCAAGCTGGACCGGGTCCCGGTCACCCTCAAGGCGCACACCAAGTCCTGGATGCCCGGCACCCAGTTCGCCGTCGTCGCGCACCCCCAGCCGCAACTGGTCCGGGTCGGTCCGGACACGACCCTGGCGGGACCCGATTTCAGCACCTGGCTGCTGGTCGCCAGAGGGCAGCTGCAGTCCGAGTGGATCGGCGGTCTCGCCAGGTCCTGGGGCGCGTACGGGCTGCGCGAGACCCCGCTGCCGGCCGAGTCCGCCCAGTGGTGGGGGACGGGCCGCGTGATCGAGTTCACCAGCTATCTCTCCGACCTGTCGGTCCTCTACCAACTGGTCACCTCGGTCCGGCGGACCAGCTGCCACTGGTGCGGCATCGACGTCATCGGCGACCGCTGTGTCTTCTGCTCCGCCATCCCGCCCGTCTACGACCCGCCGACGCACCGCGCGCTGGAACGACGGACGACGCCCGCCTGACCCGTACCGCCCACCGCCACTCACCGATCAGTTCCCCACTCCCCGCTTCCCCGATGAGGTCGCACGGTCCATGAACTCCCGTCAGCGCCGCGGCGTGATACTCCTGATCCTGTCGGTGATCTGCGCGCTCGGCGCCTTCGCCGGCGTGCTCTCGGTCATCGACAACGCGAAGTCCGAGGTCGGCCCCAAGGTCACCGCGTACAAGGTCCGTTCGGACGTCAAGCCGTACACGACACTGAGCGCCGGCCAGTTCCAGAAGGTCGAGATGCCCCGGCGGTGGCTGTCCGCCAACGCCGTCACCAGCCTCACCGCGATCGAGGGAAAGATCGCGGTCACCACGCTGAAGAAGGGCTCGCTGCTCCAGACCGACATGATCGTCGACCAGCCCGCGCTGAAGGCCGGCGAGCAGGAGGTCGCGATCATGATCGACGCGGCCACCGGAGTGGCCGGGAAGATCACCCCGGGCTCGCTGGTCAACGTCTACGCCACCTTCGAGGGCAAGCAGCAGAGCGCCCCCGACCAGTCGAAGATCATCGTGACCAACGCCCGGGTCCTGGACGTCGGCGCCCAGCTCAGCTACGTCGACCCGGACAACAGGAACCAGCAGCCCAGCGACGCCGTCCCCATCACCTTCGCGCTGTCCACGCTCGACGCCCAGCGCCTCACCTACGCGGAGTCCTTCGCCCAGCGGGTCCGGCTCGCCCTGGTCGCGCCCGGCACGACGACCACCGTGCCGGACAAGGACCGCACCTACGAACTCGCGACGGACAAGTGAGAGGCGCCTCGCATGCCCATCAGGATCCTCCCCGCCGTCGGTGACCCGGACGCCGTCCGCGCACTGGTCTCCCTGCTCAGCCAGCTCCCGGACAGCGAACCGCTGCCGCCCGTCGCCGACTCCACCCAACTCGTCGACACCCTGGCCCGGTTCGCGGCCGAGTCCGTCGACGAACTCCCCGAGGTCGTCGTCGTCCACGAACGCATCGGACCGGTCCCGGCCCTGGAGCTGATCCGCGAGGTCGCCCTGCGCTTCCCGGCGGTCGGCGTCGTCCTCGTCACCACGGACACCAGCCCCGGCCTGTTCGCCGCCGCGATGGACTCCGGCGCCCGTGGCCTGGTCGGGCTCCCCATGAGCTACGAGGAGCTGGCCGGCCGCGTCCAGGCGGTCGCCCAGTGGTCCACGGGCGTACGACGCCACCTCGGCCACGGCGCGGACGCGTTCGCCGGCGTCGGCGGCACCGTCGTCACCGTCAGCGGCGCCAAGGGCGGCACCGGCGCGACCCTGGTGGCGATCCAGGTCGCCCTCGCCGCGCAGGCCTCCGGTCACTCCACCGCGCTGGTCGACCTCGACCTCCAGACCGGGGACGTCGCCTCCTACCTGGACGTCCAGTTCCGCCGCTCGGTCGCCGACCTGGCCGCGGTCAACGACATCTCCCCGCGCGTCATGGCCGAGGCCGTCTTCCGGCACGACTCCGGGCTCGCCCTGCTGCTCGCGCCCGCCGAGGGAGAACGCGGCGAGGAGGTCACCGACCGGGCCACCCGCCAGATCCTCAGCGCCCTGCGCTCCCGCTACGAGATTGTGGTCGTCGACTGCGGAGCCCAGCTCGGAGGCGCGGGCGCGGCGGCCGTGGAGACCGCCGACCTGGCCGTCCTGGTGACCACGCCCGACGTGGTCGCGGTACGCGCCGCCAAGCGCACGGTGCGGATGTGGGACCGGCTGCAGATCCGCAAGGCCGAGGAGACCACGGTGGTCGTCAACCGGCACACCAGGGCCACGGAGATCCAGCCGGCCCTGATCCAGCGCATCACCGGCACCGCGCTCGCGGGCACGGCGATCCCCGCGAACTTCAAGGAACTCCAGAGCGCGGTGGACGCGGGACGCATGCACGAACTCGACGCCCGGAGCACGGTGAAACAGGCGCTGTGGGCACTGGCGGGGGAGCTGGGTCTGGTCCGCACGGCGGAGGGCACGGTACCGCGCCGGGCCGCCGCCCGGGCCCGGAGCGGGGAGCGGGCGGCGGTCGGATTCCGGCGACGGAAGGAGTTGCCATGAGGATCCGCCGGACGGGTGGTGGGCCGGGTGCGGGTGCGTGGGGGCCGAGCGCGCGGTTCCCCGCGCCCCTCGGGCGCGCTTCAGCGGGGCGCGTTCTGGCCGGGTCCCGCAGGGAAGCGCCCCGAAAGGGCGCGGGGAACCGCGCGACCAGCCCCCACGCACCCGCACGCGACGGCGCCCGCGACCGCGGCCAGGTCACCATCGAACTCCTCGGCATGACGCCGGTCATCATCCTCACCCTGGTGCTCATGTGGCAGGCGGTCCTCGTCGGATACGCCTTCACGCTCGCCGGGAACGCCGCCGACGAAGGGGTACGGGCGGGTACGGCCGTCCCCCCGGGGGAACGGTTCGCCGCCTGTCGGCGCGCCGCGCTGGAGGACCTCTCCGGCGCCTGGCGGCAGGGCGCCACGGTGGACCACTGCGGCGGCACCGGCATGGTCACCGCGGACGTCTCCCTGCGCGTCCCGGTGCTCTTCCCCGGCACGATCGACTTCCCGGTCACCGTGCACGGCCACGCCGGCACGGTGGAGGAGGTGAAGCAGTGAGGCTCCGTGAACGGTGCGACGAACGCCGCGGCCGCGACCGAGGACAGGTGGCCGTCGAGTACCTCGGGTTCATCCCGGTCCTGCTCATCGTCGGACTGGCCGGCATCCAGCTCGGCGCCGTCGCCTACGCCGCCGAACAGGCGGGGACGGCGGCCCGCGCGGGCGCCCGGGCCGCCGCCCTGCGGCAGGACGCCGGCTCGGCCTGCGCCGCCGCGGTCAGCCTCGGCGTGACCTGTGCGACCTCCGGCGGCGGCGACTCGGTCACCGTCACCGCGACCGTCCACATCCCGAAGATCCTCTGGGTGGACCTCGGCAACGCCACCAAGTCCGCCACGATGCCCGTCGACCACTGAACGAGGAGCACGGCAACCATGAGCCTGCGGGCACGGATCAACTCCCCCGAGGAGCACGGCAGCCGGGGCGAGGACGGCCATCTGGTCTCCTCCTACCGGGCCAAGCTCCTGGAGGAGATCGACCTCGCGGAGATGAGCGCGCTGGCCGCCGCCGAGCGCCGGGCCCGGCTGGAACGCGTCCTCGGCCACATCATCAGCCGCGAGGGCCCGGTGCTCTCGACCGCCGAACGCTCCCAGCTGATCCGCCGGGTCGTCGACGAGGCCCTCGGCCTCGGCATCCTGGAGCCGCTCCTCGAGGACGCGTCGATCACCGAGATCATGGTCAACGGCCCGGACGCGATCTTCGTCGAGCGTGGCGGCCGGGTCGAGCAGCTGCCACTGCGGTTCGCGTCCGCGGACCAGCTGATGCAGACCATCGAACGGATCGTCTCCACCGTCAACCGCCGTGTGGACGAGTCCAATCCGATGGTCGACGCCCGCCTGCCCTCCGGGGAGCGCGTCAACGTGATCATCCCGCCGCTCTCCCTGACCGGCCCCATCCTCACCATCCGCCGCTTCCCGCGCTCCTTCACCCTCCAGGAGCTGATCGGCTTCGGCTCGCTGGACGAGCACATGGTGTACCTGCTGGCCGGCCTGGTGCAGGCGAAGTTCAACATCATCGTCTCCGGTGCCACCGGCACCGGGAAGACGACCCTGCTGAACGCCCTGTCCGGGCTGATCCCGGCGCACGAACGCATCATCACCATCGAGGACTCCGCCGAACTCCAGTTGCAGCAGTCGCACGTGGTCCGGCTGGAGTCCCGCCCGGCCAACGTCGAGGGCAAGGGCCAGGTCTCCATCCGCGACCTGGTCCGCAACTCCCTGCGGATGCGCCCCGACCGGATCGTGGTCGGCGAGGTCCGCGGCGGCGAGTCCCTGGACATGCTCCAGGCCATGTCCACCGGCCACGACGGTTCGCTCGCGACCGTCCACGCCAACAGCGCGGAGGACGCCCTGACCCGGCTCCAGACCCTGGCCTCCATGTCGGACGTCGAAGTCCCCTTCGTCGCCCTGCACGACCAGATCAACAGCGCGGTCGAGGTCCTCGTGCAGCTGACCCGGTTCGCGGACGGCGCCCGCCGTATCACCGAGATCGCCGTGCTGGACAGCCACGGCAGCGAGCCGTACCGGCTGGCGACGGTGGCCCGCTTCGACGCCCGGCCCATGACCCACGACGGCCACGTCCACGGCACCTTCCAGTACTTCCCGCTCCCGCGGCGCACCGCCGACCGCCTCTACATGGCGAGCCAGCCGATTCCCCAGGCCTTCGGCGTGGCCCAGCACTTCGACCAGCTCACCACCCGAGAAGCGAGGTAGGCCATGACCCTCCATGACCTCGTCACCCTCACCACCGGCGTCACCCTGCTGACCTGTCTCCTGGCCGTGGTGGGCCTGCACACCTACGCCTCCGGCCGGGCCCAGCGCGCCGCCCTCGTGGACCGCCTCTCCTACACCGGCCAGGCCCCGCTCACCGGCCGTCGGCGCCGCTTCCGCAACCTGGACCGGCGGCTGCGCGGCACTGGGCTGGGCAGGCGGCTGGAACTCCGGCTGGCGGCGACGGGCCTGGACGTGACGCCCGGCGAGTTCTTCGTCTACATGCTGGCCGCCGTCGTGGCCCTCTGGCTCATCGGCCAGGCCACCCTGGCCCCGTTCTTCGGGCCGATCGCCGGCCTCCTCGGAGTCTTCGCCGCCGTGCAGTTCCTCAACTGGCAGCGCCAGAAGCGCATCGAGCGGTTCATCGGCCAGCTTCCCGAACTCGCCCGCATCCTGGCCAACGCCACGCAGGCCGGCCTCGCCCTGCGCACCGCGATCGGCATGGCGGCGGAGGAGCTGGAGGCCCCGGCGGGCGAGGAACTCGGGAAGGTGGCCGACCAGTTGGCGATCGGCCACTCCATGGACGACGCACTCGGTGAACTGGCCGAACGGCTCCCGTCCCGCGAGCTGGTCGTCCTGGTCACGACCCTCGTCCTCTCCAACAGGGCGGGCGGCCAGGTGGTCTCCGCCCTGCGCAACCTGACCGAGACCCTGGAGGAGCGCAAGGAGACCCGGCGAGAGGTCCGCACCCAGCTCTCCCAGGTGACGATGACGTCGTACGCCGTCCCGGCGCTCGGCATCGGCGCCCTGTTCCTGATGAACGGGGTCAAGGGCGACACCCTGGACCGCATGACGGGCACCGCCCTCGGGCAGGCCGCGGTCCTCATCGCCTTCGGCCTCTACGTCATCGGCTTCGTCCTCATCCGCCGTCTCAGCCGCATCGACGTATAGGGGGATGTCACCATGGCACTGCTTCTGGCCCTCCTGATGGCCCTCGGCGTCTGGGGCGTCTTCGCGGGCGTCCGGATGTACCGCGCGGACGTGAAACTCCCCTCCGACCTGGCGATCGCCCTGGAGGTCGGCGCGACCCGCACCGGCGCCGCCAACTCCCTCGTCGACCGCATGGGCATGCGTTACGCACCCGCCGTGCTGCGCCTGATGGGGCCGCGCATGGTCGCCAGGTACCGGCGCAGGATCGACCTGGCGGGCAACCCGGGCGGCCTGACGATCGACCGGTACGCGGCCCGCCGCGCGGTCTACGGGGCGCTGGGCGCCGTCGGCTTCCTGGTCTTCCTGCTCCGCGGCCAGTGGCTGGTGGCCGTCCTGCTCCTCCTGTTCGGCGCGTTCTGGACGGAGGTCGGTATCTGGTCGGCGATGCGGATCCGCAAGGACGTCATCGAACGCACCCTGCCCGACTTCCTGGACGTCCTCGCGGTGGTGGTCAGCGCCGGCCTCGGCTTCCGCCAGGCGCTCGACCGGGTCGCCTCGCACTACGAGGGCCCCTGGGCGGACGAACTCCGCATCACCCTGCGTCAGCTGGACCTGGGCATGAGCCGCCGCCAGGCCTTCGCGGAACTCCGCCGCCGCAACGACTCCGAACAGGTGGCGATGTTCGTCACCGCACTCCAGCAGGGTGAGGAACTGGGCGCGCCGATCGTCGACACCCTGGTCGCCCTGGCCAAGGACATGCGCCGCACGGACGCCCAGAACGCCCGTCGCAAGGCGGCCCGGGCGGTGCCGAGGGCCACGCTGATGATCACCACGTTCATGGTCCCGGCCACGATGCTCCTGCTGGCCGCCGGCCTGCTGCTGGGCTCCGGGGTCGACTTCGGGTCCGTCACGGGGAAGTAGCGGGAGAGGCAGCCGGGGGAGGGCGGGTGAGGACGATGACGGCACGGGAGGACGACGGGAAGGTCGAGATCCGGGCCCTGCGGGCGATGGGCCGGCAGGTCTTCGGTTTCCGCCTGGCCATGATCGCCGTGGCGGCCCCCGCAGCCCTCCTCAACGCCACCCCCGGCCTGGGCACCCGCCTGGTCGGCTCGGCGGTGGTCGTCACCTTCATGATCTCCTACGTCCTCTTCCGCGACTGGCAGCGCTTCGGCCCGCTCCTCCTGCGCCACCCCACCCTGCTGGCCCTCGACACCCTCTTCGGCTCCTTCCTCCTGGTCTCGGCCGGGCCCGACACGACCCTCGCGTACGTCAGCGTCTGCACCCCGCTCCTCGCCGGCCTCCTCTACAGCTGGCGCGGAGCGGCGGTCTTCGCCTCCCTCCAGTCGCTGATCCTGCTGACCGTGACGGCGACGCTGGAGCACCACACCGCGGTGGCCGACTCCCTCCTGCTGCCGGGCCTGTGCGTGATCACCGGTGCGCTGGGCTCCACCCTGCGCACCCTGATGCTGCGCTTCGGCACCGCCACCGAGGCCCTCACCGAGACCCGCGCCCGCCTGGCGGCGACGGAGGCGGTGAGCGCCGAACGCGCCCGTCTGGCCCGCGAGATGCACGACTCGGTGACCAAGACCCTGCACGGCGTCGCGCTGATCGCCGACGGCCTCGCGGAGTCGGCCGCCGCGTCCCCGGACCGGCTGGACCCGGCCCTGATCCGGCAGCAGGCGGAACTGGTGGCGACCGCGGCCCGCAAGGCGGCGGGGGAGTCCCGGGACCTCCTGTCGGACCTGCGGACCGCGACCGACGCCGAGCCGGCCGACGTACTGGACGAACTGGGGTCTCTGGTACGTGCCTTCACCGCCCGCACGGCCCTCCCCGCCACGTACGACGGTCCGGCCGCCCCCTTCCCCCTCGCCCCCGCCACCAGCCGCCGGCTGCTGAGCATCACCGCCGAGGCCCTGGAGAACGCCTACCGCCACGCACGGGCGACGAGGGTCGACGTACGCGCGCGGACCACACCCACCCACCTGGTGGTGACCATCCGGGACGACGGCCGGGGCCTGCCCCCGGACACGACCCCCGAAGTCCTGGGCCGAACCGGCCACTTCGGCCTCCTCGGCATGACGGAACGCGCCGCGTCGATGGGGGCGCACCTCCGGTTGACCACCGACGAGGGCACCGAGGTCCGAGTGGAGCTGCCACTGACATGACCAAGACGACGGAGACGACGAAGACGAGAGGAGGCCCCCAGATGCCGCACCCCCCCTTCAGGGAGCGCGAAGAACCACCGCCCCCGCCCCCGCCCCTGCGTGTCCTGGTGGCCGACGACAACCCGGTGGTCCGAGCCGGCCTGACGGCCGTCCTCTCCGCGCTGGACGACCTCACGGTGGTGGCGGAGGCCGACGACGGCCGCGCGGCCTACGAGGCGGCCCAGCGCCTGCGGCCCGACGTCATCCTCCTCGACGTCCGCATGCCCGGGATCGACGGCATGGCGGCACTGCCGCACCTGGTGCGGCTGGCCCCGGTCATGATGCTGACGTACAGCGACGAGGCGGAGATCGTGCAGGAGGCCGTACGCCTGGGCGCCGGCGGCTACCTGGTCCACGGCGAGTTCACGACAGCACAGCTCGCCCAGGCGGTACGGGACGTGGGCGGGGGCCGGCCGCACTTCACGCCGACGGCCACGAACGCGTTGCTCGCCCATATCAGAGGGCATGCAACTGCACATGCAAATCCCGAACGTCCCGCTCTCCCAACACATTTTCTCCCCAAAGGGCTTTCGCGACTGCAATCACCTGTGGGACAGTCATCGAAGTCCCGATTTCAACTGAGCAGCAGGGAGGCGGAGATCATGGACCTCATCGCGTCCGGCATGACCAACCAGCAGATCGCCGCCGTCTGCTTCATCAGCGAGAAGACGGTCAAGAACCACATCAACCGGATCTTCGCCAAGCTCCACACCACCACCCGCGCCCAGGCGACGGCCAAGTGGCTGGGGGTGGCACGAGGATGAACAGGGTGAACTGGGTCCGGATTTGGGTCCTGGGACCCTCCGCCCACGGGTATGTTCCGCCGTACGGTGCAAGGATCGGAACCGAACCCGGAGGGGAGCACCATGAGCGACCGGATGCTGAGGATGCTTGTCGCGCTGCAGCGCCGCGCCGACGACCGGGGGCAGACCGCGGTCGAGTACCTGGGGATCATCGCGGTGGTGGTGGCGATCGTGCTGGCGATCACGGGTACGAGCATCGGCTCCACGATCCTCGACAAGATCACGGCACAGATCAACAAGATCGTGTGAGCCGCGTCCGCCGGTACGGCGACTCCGGGCAGGCCTTCCCCGTCTACATCACAGTGGTGGGAGGCCTGCTTTTTCTCGCGTTCGCCTACTTCGCGGTCGGCCAGGCCGCAGTGAATCGAAACGGGGCGCAGACCGCCGCGGACGCGGCGGCACTCGCGGCGGCGGTGAACACCCGCAACGAGCTTGCCGATCAGTGGGTGCAGGACGTACTCGATCCGACCAAGTGGCAGGACATTTTCGACGGAGACGTGACAGTGGCCGACTCCTGTTGGCGCGCTGACGAACTCGCCGCCCAGAACGACGCCAAGGCTCGATGCACGCCCGAACCTCCTTTGCGGTACACGGTCGACGCCGAGACGAACAAGGCCGTCGGCGACTCCGTGGTCCCCGGCACCGAGAGCATGAGGTCGAAGGCGCACGCCACCGCCGTGATCGAGCCGCTCTGCAAGTTCAGCCTCCCCGGTAGGAGCGGCGTACTGCCCGAACTCACCTGCCGGGACCGCGACTGGACCCTGGACCCGGGCGACCTCACGGACCTTCCGGGACCCGAGGACCTCTTCGACGTCCATCTGGCCGATTGACAAGCGAATCGACGAGTGAAGAAGGAAGCGGGAGCGATGAGCATTCGGTGCACTGCGCGGGCTCGCAGGGGAGCCGTCGCATTGCTGGTCGCGGCCGGTCTGGCCGCCGGAGCGGCCGGCTGCGGCGGGGGCGGCGACGACGGCAAGAAGCCGCAGGCATCGGCCTCCGCCTCCCGGAGCGGTGGATCACAGCCGAGCGCACAGGACGGGCAGTCGGCCGCGCCCCTGGCCGAACTCCGGGGGCAGGACGGTCTGCTCCTCCAGATCACCTCCGCCGACCGCGACTCGGGCGGTTTCGTCACCGTGAACGGCGTCTTCAAGAACGACGGTTCCCAGTCCCTCGTGATTCCTTCGGCGATCCGCGGCGACGAGACCGAGATCGTCCAGCACGGGACGTCTCTCGGGGGTGCGACGCTCGTGGACTCCAAGGGCAAGAAGCGGTACTACGTCCTGCGCGACACGGAGGGCCGCCCCCTGACGACGACCGGACTCTCGACGATCGCGGCGGGCCAGACCATCCCCGTCTTCATGCAGTTCCCCGCCCCACCCGCCGACACCACCGAGGTCACGCTCCAACTCCCCACCTTCTCCAGCGGCACGATCCAGATCTCCGGGTGAGGCCGACGTGACCACAGCACGCCTCCCCCTGACCCTGGGCGCCGCCACGCTCCTCCTGGTCGCGAATCTCTACGGCGCGACGGCCGCCCGTGCCGACGGCGGTGACCCGAGCGTTCCCCCGGGCACCGAGCCCTCCGCCTCCGCGCCCGTGGAGATCGACCCGACGGACCCCGACCTCAAGCTCCCCGAAGGCGCCACCCTCGCCGATCCCAAGGTCCTGGACATCAAGTCGGTCGTGGAGGACCAGAGCGGCGAGGAGCGCCGTGAGGACACCAACGCGGACGTGACGTTCGCCCTCCAGGCCGAGGTGCTGTTCAGCAAGGACAGCTCCAAGCTGAGCGCGGCGGCCAAGGCGCGGATCGACACGATCGCGGAGGAGATCAGGAAGCAGAACGCCACCCAGGTGCGCGTCTTCGGCTTCACGGACAACCTGGGCTCCTCGGCCCACGGGGACGTCCTCTCCCGGCAGCGCGCCAACGCCGTACAGAGCGTCCTCGACCAGGACCTGAACGACCCGAACATCACCTTCGACGTCCGCGGCTACGGCGAGCAGTACCCGATCGCCGACAACTCCACGGAGCAGGGCCGCAAGAAGAACCGCCGCGTGGAGGTGACGTTCCCGAGGACCGGGTGAGCGGCTACTCGGCCTCTGTCTCTATGCTCACCCGCGTCCCCACCCGCACACCCCACCCCGCCATGGCCCCGGCCTCCGCCTCCAGCACATGCCGGGACCGCGGACGCGGCAGCCCCAGGCGCCCCGGCGGCATGGTGCGCAGGGCGATGACGGTCAGCCGCCGGTCCAGATAGGCGACGTCGATCGGCATCCGCATCCGGAACGTGTGGATGCTGCCGGCGGGGGAGAGCAGCATCGCCCCGTCGAGCGAGTCCCGCCCCAACAGGCCCTTTGCGCGGGCCCGGTAGGACGTGGCGATCTCCAGCGGGACGGTGACCGGGTTCTCGTCGCCATGGATGACCAGACTTCCTCGTCCGTCCTGCCAGTGCCTCATGGCCTGCCCCTCGCCCGTCTCGTAGCGGTTCCTCGAATCGACCGTATCCGCAATACGGACGAGTGATGCTCGCAGCCGTCCGCACGCGCGCGAAACGGCTCGTGGACAGCGCGGGGAGCACGCCGTCGGCCGCGGGGTCACGTCGGCGCCGCCGCCCTCGAACGCGTTCGCCGCGCAGGAGTACGGCTGCCGGACCCGCAGTCGGCGACGCCGTCAGGCCTGACTTCGGTCCATGCGGTTGTGGCTTTCCCGGTCCTCCGGTTAGGAAGGTCCCATGACCGCACTAGGCGCCGTATTCCGCCCCCAGCTGCCGCCCGAGCGACTCCGTGCCGTGGTTCGGGTCGCGGAGGGGGCCGGGCTGGAGGAGCTGTGGCTCTGGGAGGACTGTTTCCGGGAAGGTGGGATCTCCACCGCCGCCGCTGCCCTCGCCTGGTCGGCGCGGGTGCGGATCGGGGTCGGGCTGCTGCCCGTGCCGTTGCGGAACGTCGCGATCACCGCGATGGAGGCCGCCGCGCTGCACCGGATGTTCCCCGGGCGCGTGGTCCTCGGCGTCGGCCACGGCGTGCAGGACTGGATGGGCCAGGTCGGTGCCCGCGCCGAGTCCCCGCTGACCCTGCTCCGCGAGTATCTCGACGCCCTGCGCGCGCTGTTGCGCGGCGAGCGGCTCACCGTCGACGGGCGCTACGTCCGGCTCGACGACGTGGCGCTCGACTGGCCGCCCGCCGGGCCCGTCCCGGTCCTCGCGGGCGCCGAAGGCCCCCGCACCCTCCGTCTCACCGGCGAGGCCGCCGACGGGACGATCCTCACCGCAGCCACCCCGCCCGACGGTGTCCGCCGGGCGTGGCGGCTCATCGAGGAGGGACGCGCCGCCGCCGGGCGGAGCGCGGAGGAGCCGCACGAGGTCGTCGTCTATCTCCTCACCGCCACCGGGGCCGACGCGGCCGCCCGGCTCCGTGCCGAACTCGGTGCGGAGGGCCTGGAGTCCGTCCCCGATCTCGGTGTCGCCGGAGACGCGGGCGCCGTCGCCGAAGCCGTACGGCGGCTCACCGAGGCCGGCGCCGACACCGTCATCCTCCAGCCGACGGCGGACGAACCCGATCCCGAGGGTTTCGTACGGTTCACCGCCGAGGAGGTCCGGCCGCTCGTGCCGTGAGCCGTCCGGTACGGCCGCCGTCCGGCCCGGTCAGGCGGTGTCCTCGGGCACCGGCCGCTGGTGATCGCCCGTCGCCCCGTCGATCAGCTCCCGCAGGATGTCGAGGTGCCCGGCGTGCCGGGCGGTCTCCTCGATCATGTGGACCAGCACCCAGCGCAGGGAGACCTGATGGTCCCGCCAGTCCGGCCGGCCCAGCGCGTCCAGGGGCCGCCCGGCGATCACCGCGTCGGAGGCGGCGCGCGCACGGCCGTAGAACTCGACGATCTGCCGGGTCGTCTCGCCGGGGCCGACCGACAGGTCGTCGTCCGTGTACGGGTCGAACCAGAGGGGTTCGACCTCGGCGCCGAAGCTCGCCACGAACCAGCCGTACTCCACCGACGCCAGATGTTTCACCAGCCCCAGCAGGTTCGTCCCGGACGGAGTCATCGGGCGGCGCAGCTGTTCGTCGTCGAGGCCCTTCAGCTTCCACAGCACCGCGTCCCGGTGCCGGTCCAGGCTCGCGTGCAGGATTTCCTTCTCACCGGCGGTATACGTGTCCTCGGTCGTCGTCATGGTGGGCGAAATTAGCAGCGGGCACCGACGATGTGCTGGGATCATGCGGGCCATGGCCGATCAGACGCACCGCACCTTCGAGGACCTCGTCGCCGAGGGCGCCGCCGTGCCCACCGAAGGCTGGGACTTCTCCTGGTTCGAGGGCCGGGCCACCGAGGCGCGCCCCACCTGGGGCTATGCCCGCGCGGCCGGCGCACGGCTGGCCGGGGCCACCGCCGCGCTCGACGTCCAGACCGGCGGCGGCGAGGTGCTCGACTTCGCGCTCGGCACGGCCGCCGTGAACGGCTCTGCACGGCCGCGGCTGCTCGCCGCCACCGAGGGCTGGGCGCCGAACGTCCGTAAGGCGAGCGCTCTGCTGAGTGCGCGCGGTGTCGTGGTCGTCGCCTCGGCCGAGGACGCCCCGCTGCCGTTCGCCGACGAGTCCTTCGACCTGGTGCTCAGCCGGCACCCGGTGCGCGCGCACTGGCCCGAGATCGCGCGCGTGCTGCGTCCCGGGGGCACGTACTTCGCCCAGCACGTGGGGCCCGCCAGCGCCTTCGAGCTGGTGGAGTACTTCCTCGGGCCGCAGCCGGAGCCGGTCCGCGGTGGCCGGCATCCCGAGCGGGAGCGCGCCGGGGCCCAGGCGGCCGGGCTGGAGGTCGTGAGCCTGCGGGCCGAACGGCTGCGGATGGAGTTCCACGACATCGCCGCCGTCGTGCACTTCCTGCGGAAGGTCGTATGGATGGTCCCCGGCTTCACGGTCGAGGCGTACGGGCCCCAACTCCGCTCCCTGCACCGGCGGATCGAGGCGGAGGGGCCCTTCGTCGCGCACAGCACCAGGCACCTCTTCGACGCCCGTAAGCCGGAGCTCCGGCCCTGATCCACCCGCCTTGGAATGCCAGGTCCCGAAGAATGGCCAAGAACGGTCGTTCGAGGGGGCGGACGGCTGGGCGGTGCCTGGGGAGCCTGCGGGATCACCGCGGGGTATCTCATGACACCGTTGGGCTAACCATGACAAGTCGTTCGTTCTTTCTTGTATCTGTACATACGCGAATATTTGCCCTCTCCGTTCACCTACCATTTCCATGGCGTTTTCACATCGTTACCTCTGGTGTCCCGTATCCACTCGTCGGCTCACGTAAGTTCAGACCAAGGTAATTCGCGTGAGCAAAGCCGCGCGGGCGGCACCGTGCGGTGGAGGGGGCTGCGCGGTGCCGCATTGCCCTGCTGGCACCCGTCAAGCCGTCGTTCGCGGCCGGGGTAGCCCGCCGGAGGGACGGTGGAGCAACTCGCCGAGACGCCCCCAGGATGGCCCAAACCCTTTTGATCTCCCCGAATGCCCCCACCTTCCCTGGGATTCCGCTGCGAATCGGCCATCGGGGGCCCCTGGATCCAACGCTTCCGGCCCCCCGAGGCGTCGCCGGGCGACTCCGGAGAGTAGTTGTGGCACGCCGATGCGCGCGGCATCACTTACGAAGGGTTATGGTGGAACCCCCCCCCTCGGGCCGGTCCGTCTCCCCCCCACGGACCGGCCCGTTTTTTTCCGTCCTCCGTCGGCGCGCGGTCCGGCCCTGAAGTCCGGCCTCCGAGTACGGCCCCGACGCCGTACCCCGAACGGGCGCGGGGGCCGCATGTGTCAGTGACCCCGGCCCGGGGCGCGACCAGCCACGCGACCCGCGGCCGGGTGGCGACCGGAACCCCCGCCTCCGGAGGCCCCTCCCTCCCGCGTCTCCCCCAACTCCCCGCGGGGTAGGCTTCGGCGGGCGGACTCCCGCATGCGCATCCCGCGGACTCCCGCATCCCGATCACGCGGACTCCCGCATCCGAATCACGAGGGGCGGACCTCAAGTGAACCTGCGCGACAAGCTGCGCGGCCTGCTCGTCAGGCTCTACGCACGCCGGGTGGAAGGCCACCTGGACCACGCTCAGGTGCCGAAGCACATCGGCGTCATCGTGGACGGCAGCCGACGCTGGGCGAAGGCCGCCGGCTCCACCCCCGTCGACGGTCACCGCGCCGGCGCCGAGAAGATCGAGGAGTTCCTCGGCTGGTGCTCCGAGACCGACGTCGAGGTCGTCACCCTCTGGCTCCTGTCCACGGACAACTTCAACCGCCCCCCGGAGGAGCTGGTCCCGCTCCTCGGCATCATCGAGGACGTCGTCCGCACCCTCGCCGCCGACGGCCGCTGGCGGGTCCACCACGTCGGCACCCCCGACCTCCTGCCCTCCCCGATGCAGACCGCGCTCAAGGAGGCCGAGGAGGCCACCGCGCACGTCGACGGCATACTGGTGAACGTCGCCATCGGTTACGGCGGCCGCCAGGAGATCGCCGACGCCGTCCGCTCGATGATCCTCGACGCCCAGGACAAGGGCATCGGGATGGGCGACCTCGCCGACTCCGTCGACATCGACATGATCGGCCGGCACCTCTACACCGGCGACCAGCCCGACCCGGACCTGGTGATCCGCACCAGCGGGGAACAGCGGCTGTCCGGATTCATGCTCTGGCAGACCGCACACGCCGAGTACTACTTCTGCGAGGTCTTCTGGCCCGCGTTCCGCAAGGTCGACTTCCTGCGCGCCCTGCGGGACTACGCGGCCCGCCACCGCCGCTACGGCGGGTGACGTGATCGTGACGGCGGACGTCGACACGGCATACGCCCCCCGTCACCGCCGCCACGCTGGATGACCTCCTCGCCACGCTGAATGACCCCACTGCACCCATGAGGCGTAAATCACCCATTCCGGGGCGCCGGTAACACGGAGTTCACCTGCGTGTCGTTGCAGACCGTGGCATGGCGGCGCATGTTCGAGGGCATAAGGCAAGCAGGTCGATGCCCGAACCACGGGCATCGGTTCTCAGCGGGCGACTCGGGGTCGTCCGCCCGGGAGGCCCTTTGCACCAGCCCGACCGTGCGGTCACGGCACGGAAGAAGCAGCGGGGGGCCGGTTTTCGGCCCGTGCAGGGCGGCCGTCAACCGGTCCAGCTCCTCTTCGTCGCTCCCCGACCTCATCCGAGGGGGTACGTCCTTCCGTGGTGACCAGCACAACGCGCCGCAAGTCCGACCGGCGCACCTATGTTCTCGACACCAGCGTCCTGCTGGCCGACCCGAACGCCATGACCCGCTTCGACGAGCACGAGGTCGTGCTTCCGATCGTGGTGGTCACGGAACTGGAGGCCAAACGGCACCATCCCGAACTCGGCTACTTCGCCCGGCAGGCCCTGCGTCTGCTCGACGACTACCGGGTCCGGCACGGCCGCCTGGACGCGCCCATCCCGATCGGGGACCTGGGCGGCACGATCCGTGTCGAGCTCAATCACTCGGACCCCAGTGTCCTGCCCAGCGGCTACCGCCTGGGGGACAACGACTCCCGCATCCTGGCGGTGGCCCGCAACCTGCAGGCCGAGGGATACGACGTCACCGTCGTCTCGAAGGACCTCCCGCTCAGGATCAAGGCGTCGTCGGTCGGCCTGCTGGCCGAGGAGTACCGCGCCGAGCTCGCCATCACGGGCGCCTCCGGCTGGAACGGAATGTCCGAACTGACGCTCTCCGGCGAACAGGTGGACATCCTCTTCGAGGAAGGGCACGTGTACGTCCCGGAGGCCTCCGACCTCCCCGTGCACACGGGCCTGACCATCCAGTCCGAGCGCGGCAAGGCGCTCGGCCGGGTGACGGCCGAGGGCGGCGTCCGTGTGGTGCGCGGCGATCGGGAGGCATTCGGCATCAAGGGCCGCAGCGCCGAGCAGCGCATCGCGCTCGATCTGCTGCTCGACCCGGACGTCGGGATCGTGTCGATGGGCGGCCGGGCCGGCACCGGCAAGTCGGCGCTGGCGCTGTGCGCGGGCCTGGAGGCGGTCCTGGAGCGCCGCCAGCACAAGAAGGTGATGGTCTTCCGGCCGCTGTACGCGGTCGGCGGGCAGGAGCTGGGCTATCTGCCCGGTTCCGAGTCCGAGAAGATGAGCCCCTGGGCGCAGGCGGTCTTCGACACCCTTTCGGCGGTCACCAGCCGCGAGGTCATCGAGGAGGTCACCGCTCGCGGGATGCTGGAGGTGCTGCCGCTCACCCACATCCGCGGCCGCTCCCTGCACGACGCGTTCGTGATCGTGGACGAGGCCCAGTCGCTGGAACGGAACGTCCTGCTGACCGTTCTGTCCCGGATCGGCGCCAACTCAAGGGTGGTTCTGACCCACGACGTGGCCCAGCGGGACAATCTCCGGGTCGGCCGGTACGACGGTGTGGTCGCCGTGGTGGAGAAGCTGAAGGGGCACCCGCTCTTCGCGCATGTCACCCTCACCCGGTCCGAGAGGTCGCAGATTGCCGCACTTGTGACCGAAATGCTCGAGGACGGACACATCTGATCCATCTGATCCCCGTGTCCAACTTGGGTTGACTACCCGTCCGTTGGTGCCGTCCGGCAAAGGCGTTGAGCCTAGCCGGGCGGCGCCTTCGTGTGTGCGGCTTTCCTGAAATCCGCTGGGGGAAACGGGATGTGAGCTTTCACACGCAACTCGGAATTGCCACCCGGCGTCGGGTTACGGCAGAGTCTCACTCCTGTCAGGCCCCGCATACGACACACCTGTACCCCCAGCGGTACGGCAACACGGAAGCATCACAGCTAATTCCATAGCGACGTCGTATGCCGCCCGAGCACTGCACGGCGCTCCCCAGCGGGGAGCCGCCCGTCGGGCCCGTGCCTCCCGTGACCCCGCAGTTGGGAGGCCAGCGTCAGGGGAACGATTGCGTCCGCCAGGGTCACCGAAGCGGGCGATGCTGGAAGGAAACCGTGTGAGCCGGATTTCGGTCCGGGGATTCGCAGTGGCCTCGGCCACCGCGGTCACCGCCGTCGGAAGCGTTGTCGGTGTTGCCTCGGGCAGCGTCGCACAGCCCAACGACGCTGAGGCGACGGCAGCCGACACCACGCTCCTCGCGGACATCCCCGCGGGTCAGCAGGCAACGGTGCAGACCGCGTCCCTGACGCAGCAGGCCGACGCCGTGGCCATCCAGGCCGACGCGACCGCCAAGAAGGATGCCGAGCAGGCAGCCCGGGTGGCCGCCGCCAAGGCCGCGACCGCCAAGAAGGCCGAGGCCGAGCAGGCGGCGAAGGAGGCCAAGGAGCGCGCCGAGGCGAAGGAAGCGGCCAGCCGTTCCTCCGTCACCTTCGCGGTCCAGAGCTCGTACTCCGTGGCGCAGATCCAGGCGATGGCGCAGCAGATGGTGGCCAGCGGCCAGTACCAGTGCTTCAGCAACATCGTGAGCCACGAGTCCGGCTGGAACTACCGGGCGGTCAACGCCTCCTCGGGTGCCTATGGACTCTTCCAGGCCCTGCCCGGCTCCAAGATGTCCTCCGTGGGCGCCGACTGGCAGACCAACCCGGCCACCCAGATCAAGTGGGGCCTCAACTACATGAACTCCCGGTACGGCAGCCCCTGTGAGGCCTGGTCGTTCTGGCAGGCGAACAGCTGGTACTAGAGGCCGCTCGGCTTCTCTCAACCTCCGACAGCCCCTCCCCGTCCTAGGGGGAGGGGCTGTCGCCCTGTACGGTCGGACCGAACGACTCCAGGGGTAGTGGTGAGGAGCACCCGGAGACACGGGGAAAGAGAGCGGATCATGTCGCGAGTGCCCGAGTGGCTCGGCAGGCTGGGCGCCGGACTGAGCGAGATGGGCGAGCGGTTGGACGAGCGGCGGGCCGAGGTGGAGCGCGAGCACGCCGAAGCCGAGCCGCCCGCGGTGCCCGCACAGTCGGCCCCCGCGCCGGCGGCTCCCGCCTCCGCCCCCGTGCCCGCCCGGAAGCCCGCACCGCGTCCCGACCCGGTGACGGCCATCCCCTGGGGCGTGCGGGTCGCCGCCGAGGCCGGCTGGCGGCTGCTGGTGCTGGCCGGCACGGTCTGGATCCTGATGCGGGTCATCAGCGCCGTCCAACTCGTGGTGTTCGCCTTCGTCATCGCGCTGCTGATCACCGCCCTGCTCCAGCCCACGGTCGCCCGGCTGTGCCGCTACGGAATGCCCCGCGGGCCCGCCACCGCGCTCACCGCCATCTCCGGCTTCGTGGTGATCGGCCTGATGGGCTGGTTCGTGACCTGGCAGGTCATGGAGAACATCGACACGCTCTCCGACCAGGTCCAGAACGGCATCGACGACCTGCGCAACTGGCTGCTGAAGAGCCCCTTCCACGTCACCGACAAGCAGATCAACCAGATCGCCAAGAACCTCCGCGAGGCGATCGGCGCCAACACCGACCAGATCACCTCGTTCGGCCTGGAAGGCGTCCAGGTCGTCGTGGAGGCCCTGACCGGCATCCTGCTGGTCTTCTTCTCCACACTCTTCCTGCTCTACGACGGCGCGCGCATCTGGCAGTGGTTCCTCAAACTCGTGCCCGCCGCCGCCCGTGACGGCGTGGCCGGCGCCGGCCCGCGGGCCTGGCGCACGCTCACCGCCTACGTCCGCGGCACGGTCCTGGTCGCCCTCATCGACGCCATATTCATCGGCCTGGGCATCTACTTCCTGGACGTCCCGATGGCCGTCCCGCTCGCCGTCTTCATCTTCCTGTTCTCGTTCATCCCGCTGGTCGGCGCGGTCGCCTCGGGCGCCCTGGCGGTGGTGGTCGCGCTCGTCACCCAGGGCGTCTTCACCGCGGTCATGACCCTCGCCGTCGTCCTGGCGGTGCAGCAGATCGAGGGCCACATCCTGCAGCCCTTCATCCTCGGCCGCGCGGTCCGCGTGCACCCGCTCGCCGTGGTCCTCACGGTCGCGGCCGGCGGGCTGGTCGCCGGCATCGGCGGCGCGGTGGTGGCCGTACCGCTGGTGGCGGTGACGAACACGGTGGTCAGCTATCTGCACCAGTACTCGAACGAGCGGTACGGGAGCGGGGAGCCGCCCGAACCCGCGCCCGAGGCGATCGAGGACGAGGCCGTCGGGGCCGCCGTGGGATCGGGGAACGCGGAAGACCCCGCCCATTGAGATGAGCGGGGTCCACGGGACGACGGCGGCTACTCGATCTCGCTGAGCACGCTCTCCGCGTCCAGCGTCACGCCCACCGCCTGCACCACCGAGGCGATCTTGAACGCCTCCTGGATCACCTCACGGCCGACACCGGCCTTGCGCAGTACCTGCTCGTGCGAGTCCAGGCACATCCCGCAGCCGTTGATCGCGGACACCGCGAACGACCACAGCTCGAAGTCGACCTTGTCGACACCGGGGTTGCCGATGACGTTCATCCGCAGACCCGCGCGCAGGGTGCCGTACTCGTGGTCGGAGAGCAGATGGCGGGTGCGGTAGAAGACGTTGTTCATCGCCATCACCGCGGCCGCGGACCTCGCGGCCCGGTACGCCTCAGGCGTGAGGTTCGCCTTCGCCTCGGGCGCCAGCTCGCGCAGCACGATCGGGGAACGGGAGGCGATGGCGGTCGCCAGGACCGTGCCCCACAGCTGCTGGGCCGGCAGTTCGGAGTTGCCGATGACCGAACCCAGATTGAGCTTCAGGTCCTTGGCGTAGTCCGGGACCGCGGACTTGAGGGAGTCGAGCGACAACTCACTCACCGGCCAGCAGCGCGACCGGGTCCAGGGTGTCCTCGCCCTTGGTCCAGTTGCACGGGCAGAGCTCGTCCGTCTGGAGGGCGTCGAGGACCCGCAGGACCTCCTTGGGGTTACGGCCCACCGAGCCCGCGGTCACCATGGAGAACTGGATCTCGTCGTTCTGGTCGACGATGAAGACCGCGCGCTTGGCGAAGCCGTCCTCGCCCTCGATGCCCAGGTCGCGCATCAGCTCGTGCTTCGAGTCGGCCATCATCGGGAACGGCAGCTCGCGCAGGTCGTCGTGGTCCTTGCGCCAGGCGTGGTGGACGAACTCGGAGTCACCGGAGAAGCCGAGGATCTGTGCGTCACGGTCGGCGAACTCCTCGTTCAGCTTGCCGAACGCGGCGATCTCGGTCGGGCACACGAAGGTGAAGTCCTTGGGCCACGCGAAGACCACCTTCCAACCCTGGTGGGTCTTGTGGGTGATCGTCTCGAACTCCTTGCCCTTCTCCAGCGAGACGCAGGCGGTCAGTTCGAACTCGGGGAACTTGTCACCGACAGTGAGCACACGCTCTCCTTGCAGCGCGGATGCACCCCGGATCGCGGGGTCGCCTCCGATGGGTTGGACGCCGCTGATCGTGGCACAAGGTGCATTGATTCCTGAAATAGCTACACTCGGTCGGGTTGATCGGAGGTGGCTATCAGTGGCTGTGGGTAATCCCCTTGGGAGCGGTGTCGGTGCCGGGAGCAAGCGCCGGCAACCCAGTCTCGCCCAGCTGCGTGCCTTCGCCGCCGTCGCCGAACACCTCCACTTCCGGGACGCGGCCGCCGCGATAGGCATGAGTCAGCCCGCGCTGTCCGGAGCCGTCTCGGCACTGGAGGAGGCGCTCGGTGTCACGCTCCTGGAGCGCACCACCCGCAAGGTGCTGCTCTCGCCGGCCGGCGAGCGGCTGGCCGTACGCGCCAGGGCCGTGCTGGAGGAGATGCGGTCGCTGCTGGCGGAGGCCGAGGCGGTGCGGGCGCCGTTCACCGGCGCGCTGCGGCTCGGTGTCATCCCGACCGTCGCGCCGTACCTGCTGCCCACCGTGCTGCGGCTGGTCCACGACCGTTACCCGGACCTCGATCTCCAGGTCCACGAGGAGCAGACCGCCAGCCTGCTGGACGGACTGACCGCCGGACGCCTCGACCTGCTGCTGCTCGCCGTCCCCCTGGGTATCCCGGGTGTCCGCGAACTTCCGCTGTACGACGAGGACTTCCTCCTCGTCACCCCGCTGGACCAGCCGCTCGGCGGGCGGACCGGCATTGCGCGCGAGGCCCTCAAGGAGCTGAACCTGCTGCTCCTGGACGAAGGGCACTGCCTGCGCGACCAGGCCCTGGACATCTGCCGGGAGGCCGGGCGGGAATTCAAGGGGGCGGGGCGAGGCCCCTCGGGCGACGGGGGCGGTGGGCCACGGGAGGGCGCTCCGGTCACCACCACGGCCGCCGGCCTGGCCACCCTCGTCCAGCTGGTGGCCGGCGGGCTCGGCTGCACCCTGCTGCCGCACACCGCCGTCAGGGTCGAGACCAGCCGCAGCGACCGGCTGCTCACCAGTGCCTTCGCGGAGCCCGCCCCCAGCCGCCGGATCGCCCTCGCGATGCGCGCCGGGGCAGCGCGCGGCGCCGAGTACCGGGAGCTGGCGGACGCGTTGCGCGAGGCGCTGCGACCGCTGCCCGTCCGGGTACTCGGCGCCGACGGGTGACCCCTACTCCGTACGGAGCCCGTCCGGGCGCATCAGGCGCAGCAGCGGCGGCAGGCTCAGCAGCGTCACCGCGAGGACGACCGCCGCGCCGAAGCCGGTCATCGCCGCCACGCCCGGCCAGTCCACCCGCACGGAGGAGCCGACCATCTTCAGCAGCACCGAGCCCAGCGTCAGCCCGACCACACCGGCCAGCAGCAGACCGAGCCCGACCGGGATCGCCGTCTGCCACAGCACCGACAGGCTCAGCGTGCGCCGTCGGGTGCCGAAGGCGACCAGCGCCGACAGCAGCTTCTTGCGCTCGCGCAGCTGCTCCAGCTGACCGACCAGCAGACTCGCGCCGATCAGGGCCAGGACGGCGGCGGCACCGACGAGCAGCCCGGTGTGGATGGACTCGAACTGACTGCTGCGCTCGAACGAGGTCAGCGTCTGCGCCTGCATGAGCGGGTCGATCCGCGTCGCCGTGTTGATCACGTACTCGTTGGCGTCGCGCACCCCGGAGTCGACGGACAGGTAGACCACGCCCCGCACCGCGGTGCTGGCACCGTGCGGCAGCGCGCCCGGGGTGAGCAGGAAACCGCTGCGCTTGTAGCCGGTGGGGTCCTCGCGGCTGTGCGCCTGCTTCAGCCCCGCCGGTACCGCCCAGCGGCTCACGGGGCCGTTGTCCTGTCCGTCGTAGGCGGGGTTGAGGTAGAGCGTCCGGTCGTGCTTCACGCCGGCCCCCAGCAGTTTCGCCGTCTCGGAGTCGGCCTCGGAGCCCTTCAGCACGAAGGCGTCGCCGTCGTGGCAGGACGGCAGGGTGGCGATCTCACGCAGCGAGGCGCAGCCGCCGACGCTCACCGAGGCGGTCTGCTGCGGCTCCTTCTTCTTGTCGCCCACCTCGCCGTCGGCGATCGAGACCACCTTCCGCACGCCCTTCGTGCCGGCCATCGCCTTGGCCACCTCGGGCACCGGGACGCCGTTCGGTACCTGGACCTCCATCTGCGCGCGGCTGAGGTCGTTGCCGGTCTGCTTGGTGTAGTCCGCCTCGACGCCGGAGAAGAGCATCTGCAGGGCGATCGCGCCGGCCACCGCCACCGCGATGCCGTTGACCAGACGGGCCGCCGTACCGCTGCTCAACTGAAGGCGGCGCACGGCCAGTTGCCAGGCCACCGCACCGCGGCCGAGCCGCGCGACGACCGCCTCCACGACCCACGGAAGCAGCGCCGTGACGCCGACCAGGAGCAGCAGGACACCGCCGGTGACCAGGTACTCGTTGAAGTCGCCGCCACCGCTGCCCTGCCCGACCATCGGGTACAGCGCCGCCAGACCGGCCACCGGGAGCAGCAGCCGCCACCACAGCCGGCGCCGCCTGGGCTTCGCCGTCCGCACCACGCCGAGCGGTTCGATGACCACCCCGCGCAGGGTGAACATGGTCACCAGCACGGCCGCCGCCGGGACCGTGACCGCCACCAGTGCGGCCAGCACGGGCGAGGGGTTGAGGTAGCTCGGGAACACGCTGATGCCGAACACCTCGGCGTTGCCCGCGAACTGGCGGCCGGCCAGGAAGAAGCCGACGCCGAAGACCAGGCCGAGCAGCGCGCCCGCCATCGCCTCGCCGGCCGCGATCCGCCGGACCATCCGGCCGTCGGAGCCGACCAGCCGCAGCGCGGCCAGCCGCCGGTCGCGGCGCTCGCCGCCGAAGCGGACGGCGGCCGCGACGAACACGGCGACCGGCATCAGCAGCACCACGAACACCACGAGGATCAGCAGGCTGAGGACCGGGTCGGTCTCCGCGTCCGGCGGCCTGGGGCTGCCGAAGTGGTCGATCCGGGCCACGTTCGGCGGGTCGATGTGGCCGGCGAGGGTGTCGGAGCCCGCGTAGTAGGCGAGTTCCTGCGAGCCGGTCAGCCCGTTCTCGGCGATGGTCGCGGTGATCCGGTACGGCAGCCGGGCGCGCAGCAGCGCGCCGTCGGGGGAGTCGAGGAGCCGCTTGAGCGCGGGGGAGACGGCCATGTCGCCGGCGGCCGGGTACGCGGTGAGCCCGGGCGGCACCGGGGCCTTCGCGCCCTCGCGCTGGATCATCCGGCCGCGGATGTCCCTGCCGTGGTACGGGGTCTCGACGTCCGCGACGACGAACGTCTTGTCGCTCGCCTTCACGGGGACGTAGACGTACGTGTAGTCGGCCCGTGCCACATCCCGCTGGTGGCGCACGGCCAGCGCGTTCGGGAGGGCGGTGGTGAGCAGCAGCAGTGCCACTCCCAGACCCACGCCGACGGCGGTCAGCGTGGCCCGGAACCAGCCCTCGCGTCCGCCTCCGAAGGCGAACCGGACCCCCAGGCCGAGGTCCCTGGACCACTGCCTGACGTTCATACCGTCCGCTCCATGTCCCGGGACTTGCCATCGCGTACGACGATCTCGCGATCGGAGTAGGCGGCCACCCGGGCCTCGTGCGTGACGAGGACGACGGCCGCGGTGGTGGAGCGGGCCGCGTCCGTCAGCAGCTCCATCACGCGCTCGCCGTTGAGGGAGTCCAGCGCGCCGGTCGGCTCGTCGGCGAACAGCACCCGGGGCTCGGTCACCAGGGCCCGGGCCACCGCGACCCGCTGCCCCTGGCCGCCGGAGACCTCGCCGGGCCGCTTGCGGCCCAGGTCGTCGACCTCCAGTTTCTCCATCCAGCCGAGCGCGGCCTTCTCGGCCTCCTTGCGGGAGGTGCCGTTCAGCCGCAGCGGCAGCGCCACGTTCTCCACACAGGTCAGTTCGGGGACCAGCTGGCCGAACTGGAAGACGAACCCGAAGTCGCTGCGGCGCAGGGCGCTGCGCTCGGTGTCGTTCATGGTGGCCATCTCGCGCCCGGCGTAGCGGATGGAGCCGGAGTCGGGCGTCACGATCCCGGCGAGGCAGTGCAGCAGGGTCGACTTGCCGGAGCCGGACGGACCCATCACGGCGACGACCTCGCCCGGGTGTATCGAGAACCCGGCCCCGTCGAGCGCGAGCGTGGGGCCGTAGGCCTTGCGCAGCCCCTCGGCCGCGAGCAGTGAACCAGCGGGAGCGGTCACTTGGTCACCTCCGTGCGGAGCTTGTCGAGACGGGCGGCGGTCAGTTCGAGCCACCGCAGGTCCGCCTCCAGGTGGAACAGGGCGTGGTCGCAGACGAGCTGGTCCGCGAGGTCGCCCCGGCGCTTGCGGTCGGTGAGGACGCGCATGCTGCGCAGATGCTCGGAGCGCTGGCCGTCGAGGACGTCGCCGGCGTCGCGGTGCGTCAGCAGGGCGAGCACGACCTTGGTGTACAGGGTCGACTGGAGGTACTCCTCCGGCTTCTCCGGAGTCGCCAGCCACTTCTCGACGTCGGTGACGCCGGCGTCGGTGATGGCGTACCGCTTCCGCTCGGGGCCGCCGCCGGCCTCGATGCCGTCGACTTCCACGAGCCCGTTCTTCAGCAGGCGGGACATCGTCGAGTAGACCTGGCCGTAGTGCAGCGGCCGGTCGTGACCGAACTTCTCGTCGAAGGCCCGCTTCAGGTCGTAACCGTGACGCGGGCCGGACTCCAGGAGTCCCAGGAGGGTGTGACCGATGGACATGGCAGCACTCTACATACGGTGTATACGCACGATGTATACGCACGGTGTGTAGATCATGGCGGGGCGTGCGAACGTGCAGCTCGGAGCTGTTTGTCACGGTTGTGCGACAGGTCGCCGTGCTCGCGTTGGAGCAGGGGACGCGGGGGCAACGGCAAGGCCGGGCGGGAGCCGGTCCGAGTCGGGTGGCGCGGAGGGGCCGTTCAGGCGGACGGGGGGCCGGGGGTGGAACCGCCAGGAGGGCGGCCTCTGCGGGGGAGGGGGGCCGTCCCGCCGGGAAGCCGGCCGGCTTCCGCGAGGGCGCGCCGCAGCAGGAACTCGATCTGCGCGTTGGCCGACCGCAACTCGTCGCCGGCCCACCGCGCCAGCGCGTCGTACACGGACGGGTCCAGCCGCAGCAGCACCTGCTTGCGCTGCTGCGGCCGACGCCGTGGTGCCCCTTCGGGCGAGTCCGTCACTGGTACAGCGTCCCGGTGTTGAGCACCGGCTGCGGTGCCCGGTCCCCGCACAGCACCACCATCAGGTTGGACACCATCGCCGCCTTGCGCTCCTCGTCCAGTTCCACGATGTCCTGCTCGGCGATCCGCGCGAGCGCCGCCTCGACCATGCCCACCGCCCCGTCGACGATCTGCCGCCGTGCGGCCACCACCGCTCCGGCCTGCTGCCGCTGGAGCATCGCCGAGGCGATCTCGGGAGCGTACGCGAGATGCGTGAACCGTGACTCCACGACCCGCACGCCGGCCGCCTCCACCCGCGCCTGGAGTTCGACGGCCAGCTTCTCGGTGATCTCCTCGGCGTTGCCGCGCAGCGAGAGCCCGTCCTCGTCGTGGGCGTCGTACGGGTACTCGATGGCGATGTGCCGGACCGCGGTCTCGGTCTGCGTCGCGACGAACTCCGTGTAGTCGTCGACCTCGAAGACGGCCTGGGCGGTGTCCTGGACCTTCCAGACGACGACCGCGGCGAGTTCGATCGGGTTGCCGTAGGCGTCGTTGACCTTGAGGACGGCGGTCTCGTGGTTGCGGACCCGGGTGGAGATCCTCGTCCGCGAGGTGAAGGGGTTGACCCAGCGCAGCCCGTCCTGCCGGATCGTGCCCCGGTACCGCCCGAAGAGCTGCACGACCCGCGCCTCGCCCGGCGCCACCGTGTTCAGGCCGCGCATCGCGATGACGGAGGCGACGAGGACGGCGGCCCCTGCGAGCGCGAAGCCCGGGTTCACGGAGGCGGCCACGAACAACGCGACGGCGGCGAGCAGCCCCAGCAGGCCCAGCAGCAGGGCGAGTCCGCCGCCGATGCTGTGCGCGGCGAACTCCCGTACGCGCGGGGCCGGCATCTCGGGTACGTCGGCGGTCGCCGCGGAGTCGTGAACGGACATGGTTCCCCCTTGACGAGCTGTCTGTCGCTCTGCTGACTTTCTTCTATCCAAGTGATAGCACTTTATGCGTCCAGGCAACCCTCTGCGTCTCCCGATCGTCGGTTCCGTTGGTACGGGGTGCTGATTGTCACGTCCGTAAAGGGCGGATCGTCTGCTCTTTGTCATAGAGGGCGGTGTTAGTTTTCGGAGCTGACCTGAGCCACGTACTTGTGTGATGCCCGTACACACGTGTGACAGCCGAGACGAAGCGGAGCAGACGGACTCATGGGACGAGCGGAAGAGAGAAAAGCGCGACAGCGCGGCGGTCGCCGTGCCGCGCCCAGGCCCCGCTCGTCGCCGCAGCCCGCGCACGACTCGCCCGAGGCCCCGGGCGGCACCGCGACGGCGGTCCAGCCGGCGCGGGCCGAGGGGGGCACCCGCGCGGAGCGCCGCAAGGCCGCGGCGAAGGGCAAGCCGGCCAAGGGCGGCAAGGCGGCCAAGGGCCGGATACGCCGGCTGTTCACCTGGAAGAAGATGCTCGGAGCGTTCTTCGGCGTCTGTCTCCTCGGGATCGGCGCGTTCATCCTGCTGTACGTGATGGTGTCCGTCCCCGAGGGCAACGCGCTCGCGCAGACCCAGAGCAACGTCTACAAGTACAGCGACGGCTCGGTCCTGGCCCGCAAGGGCACCGTCAACCGGGAGATCGTGGACCTGTCCAAGGTCCCGAAGGACGTCCAGCACACCTTCGTCGCGGCCGAGAACAAGACCTTCTACAGCGACTCGGGCATCGACCTCAAGGGCATGGCCCGCGGCCTCTACAACACCGCGCGGGGCCGCGGCACCCAGGGCGGATCGACGATCACCCAGCAGTACGTCAAGAACTACTACCTCGACCAGGACCAGACCGTCACGCGCAAGCTGAAGGAACTGGTCATCTCGCTGAAGGTGGACCGGGAGACGTCCAAGGACGACATCCTCGCGGGCTACATCAACACCAGCTACTACGGCCGCGGCGCCTACGGCATCCAGGCCGCCGCCCAGGCCTACTACCGCGTCGACGCCGAGGACCTCTCGGTGGAGCAGGGCGCCTACCTGGCCGCGCTGCTCCAGGCGCCCAGCCAGTACGACTGGGCGGTGGCGGGCCCCATCGGCAAGAAGCTGGTGCAGCAGCGCTGGAACTACGTCCTCGACAACATGGTCGGCCAGGGCTGGCTGGACAAGTCCAAGCGCGACACCATGAAGTTCCCCATTCCGAAGGAGCCGAAGGCCGCCGCCGGCCTTGAGGGCCAGAAGGGCTACCTCGTCGAACTGGCCAACACCCAGCTGGAGAACCAGCTGATGAAGGACCAGGGCCTCACCCGCTCCGAGGCGGAGGCCCAGGTCGTGGACCAGGGCTGGACGATCACCCTCAACATCGACCCGAAGAAGCAGACCAAGCTGGAGGCGGCGATCAAGGGCCAGCTCACCAGCAAGCTCGACGGCAAGAAGCGCACGGTGGACAAGAACGTCCAGGCGGGCGCCGTCTCCGTCGACCCCAAGACCGGCAAGATCCTCGCCCTGTACGGCGGCGTCGACTACTACAAGCACTACACCAACAACGCCACCCGCGCCGACTACCAGCCGGCGTCGACCTTCAAGCCGATCATCCTCGCCGCCGCGCTGGACCAGGACGCCAAGACGCAGGACGGCAAGGAGATCAACGCCAACACGATCTACGACGGCACCAGCGGCCGCGCGGTCAAGGGCAGCGACATCGCCTTCTCGCCGCCCAACGAGGACGACGCCGACTACGGCGACATCACCGTGCAGACGGCGATGAACAAGTCCGTCAACTCGGTGTTCGCACAGATGGGTGTGGACGTCGGCATGAAGAACGTGATGAAGGTCGCCGACGACCTCGGCCTGGACACCACGGACCTGCCGGCGGTGCCCGCGCAGACGCTCGGCAGCATGGGCGCGAGCCCGCTGGAGATGGCCGGGGTGTACGCCACCCTCGACAACCACGGCAAGAAGGTCACCCCGACCATCCTCGCGTCGGCGGAGAAGACCGGCCGCAAGATCGACCCGCCGGACCCGATCGGCGAGCAGGTGATCAACAAGAGCGCGGCCGACCAGGTGACCTCGGTCCTGACCGGTGTGGTCGACGACGGTACGGCGAAGGTGTCGGTGGCCCAGAACCCGCTGCGCAGGGGCCAGCAGGTGGCCGGCAAGACGGGTACGTCCGACAACAACAAGTCGGCCTGGTTCACGGGGTACACGCCCGACCTGGTGACCTCGGTGGGTCTGTTCGGTGAGGACTACAAGAAGCACAGCCAGGTGTCCCTCACCGGCGCCACCGGTCTGATCCCCGGCACCGGCCGGATCAACGGTGGCGGCTACCCGGCGCAGATCTGGGCGACGTACACGTTCGGCGTCACGAAGAAGGCCAAGTTCGAACTCGACACCGACCTGGGCGCGGCCGTCCGGCCGTCGCAGACCCCGTCGAAGTCCGCGCCGCCGTCCCAGACCCCGTCGCAGACCCCGAGCCAGACTCCGACGAAGTCCGCGCCGCCGTCCCAGACCCCGTCGCAGACCCCGAGCCAGACTCCGACGAAGTCCGCGCCGCCGTCCCAGACCCCGTCCCAGACCCCGAGCCAGACCCCGACGGGCGGCATCACGGACAACCCGCTGGACCCGGCGGACGACTTCCAGTAGCCGTCCGAGCACGAGCGATACGGACCCGCCGCCCCGGGGGGGGCGGCGGGTCCGTATCGACGCGCGGCTGCTTCCGCGCGGGCGCGGCCCCCCAGGGGCGCGGGGAACTGCGCGACCAGCCACAGCCGGTCCGCAGCTTCCCGACGACCCGGAGCCCTGCGGGGCTAGCGGTTCAGCTCGAACCAGACGACCTTCCCGGTGCTCAGCCGGGTCGCCCCCCAGCGCCGGGCCAGCCGGTTCACCAGGTACAGCCCCCGGCCGCCCTCGTCCGTCGCCCGCGCCTGCCGCAGCCGCGGCAACTGCGGCACGTCGTCGCCGACTTCGCAGCGCAGCACATCGGTCCGCAGCAACCGCAGCGTCACCGGCCGCGACGCGTACCGCACCGCATTGGTCACGACCTCGCTGACCAGCAGCTCCACGGAGTCGGTCAGCTCCTCCAGCCCCCAGCGCGACAGCGCCCGCCGGGCCAGCCGCCGGGCCCGCCCCGGCGCCGCGTCCTCCGGCTCCAGGAACCAGTACGCCACGTCACTCGGCGCGATGCCGTCGAACCGGGCCGCGAGCAGCGCGATGTCGTCGTCGCGGTCACCGGGCCCGAGCATGTCGAGCACCTCGTCGCACAGCGCTTCGAGCGGCGGCGGATGATCCGGCCCGGTCAGCTGCGCGGTCGCGGCGAGCTTCTCCCGCAGCTGCTCTATCCCGGTCCACACGTCCCGCAGCCGGGACTCCACGAGACCGTCGGTGTACAGCAGCAGCGTCGCCCCGGCAGGCGCGTCCAGCTCCACCGCCTCGAAGTCGACCCCGCCGACCCCGATCGGCGCCCCCGGAGGCACCCGCAGCACCTCGGCGTGCCCGCCCAGGTGCAGCAGGACCGGCGGCGGATGCCCGGCGTTGGCGATGGTGATGCGGTGCGACACCGGGTCGTACACCGCGTACAGACAGGTCGCCATCCGGTCGGTGCCCAGCCGCTGCGCCTGCTCGTCCAGGTGGTGCAGGACCTCCTGCGGCGGCAGGTCCAGCCCGGCCAGCGTCTGCGCGGTGGTCCGCAGCTGCCCCATGATGGCCGCCGACGTCATCGAGTGCCCCATGACGTCGCCCACGACCAGCGCCACCCGGCTGCCCGGCAGCGGGATCGCGTCGTACCAGTCACCGCCGACCCGCGCGGTCTCCGCGGCCGGCAGATAGCGCGAGGCCAGCCGCACGCCCGTGGCGCTCGGCAGGTGCTCCGGCAGCATGGTCCGCTGCAGTTCGTCGGCGATGTAGGCCTCCCGGCCGTACAGCACCGCCTTGTCGATGCCGAGCGCGGTGTGCGTGGCCAGCTGGGCGGCGACCAGCAGATCGTCCGTCTCGAAGGCGAGCCGCTCCGGCCGGCGCAGGAACAGCGCCGCGCCGATCACCCGGCGCCGGCCGCGCAGCGGGGCGAGGATCGCGTGCTGTCCGCCGGGTACGAGGGCCTCGGCGCCCTCACCGAGGAGTTCGGGCAGCGCGGTGCGCGCGGCGGGGGAGTCGGCGAAAACCGGCCGTACGCCCCGCAGTACTTCGTTGAGGGCACCGCCCGGCCGTACCTCGCACAGCTCCGCCGTGAGCGCGGACAGACCGATGTCGGCCGGTTCCGGTTCCGGCGCGGGCAGCGGCGGGAAGCCGTCGGTGTCCCGTTCCTCCGGGATCCGGTCGGTACGGCGCAGCCGCAGCACCACCGGGCCGACCGGCCGTTCGTCGCCGACCGGCAGCGGGTCGCGCAGATAGACCAGGATCGCGTCCGAGAACGTCGGCACGGTCGCCCGGCACAGCCCCATCACGATCTCGTCCAGGTCGATGCCCCGGGCGATCCGGCGGGTCGCGGCGCCCACGAAGCGCAGCCGGTCGCCGTCCCGGCGCATCGGCATCGGCCGTCCGGGTGGCAGCCCGCGTCCGGTACGGCGCTCCTGGGCGCTCGTGCCGGCCACCCGCTCCTGCTCGGCGCCGGGCTGCGGCGGAATGCCCTCCGGGGTGGGGCGCGGCCGGTGTGGGTCGGGCTCAGCGCTGGTGGGCTGGGCGTGCTCGGGGCCGTTGACGGAGTGCTCCTTGGACGTGCTGGTACCGGGGCCGGAGGGCGTCTCGCCCGCGCGGGCCTGTGCCGGTAAGGCGGTGGCGCCGAGCGGGAGGGGCGCCGCCTGCGGCTGCGGTGGCGGTTGCGGGGTACGCAGGAGCGCCCCGCGGGCCTCCGCGGGGTCGGCGCCCGGCTGTGGGCGCTCGTAGGAGGTGGGGTGCTCCGTCACGCGTGTCGAATCCGTCCGTCCGGGGCTGCGCGCCGGGCGCGCAGGTGGTCCCGCCGAGACTCCGATACCCGGATTACGTGTCCCAGGAACGGATTTACGGCGTGGCTGGAGGCTGTTCCTGTACCGCCGACGGACGGTCTGCGGGCCGCGCCCCGCTCGCCGGTGCTGCCCTCGTACCCCTCACTCACGTCCTGCCGCCCCTCGGTGACGTTCGGTCAAGCCCGGCTGAACGCTCCGGGAGTTGTGCTCAACGCGCCCTTGCGGAGGACGATCCTACGGTTGTGCACCGGGGGCGCATCAAGGGTCTCATGTGGACACGTGCGCGGGCGTACGGTCCCAGTCCTCAGGCAGCGACGGTACCGCCCACGACGGATCCGGGCGCCAGTGCTGCCAGCCGTCCGAGAACGGCGGCTCCCAGGCCCGTACGGCGGTCACCGCGGCCAGGCCCGCCGCCCGCACCCGTTCGGCCGTCTCCGCGCGCATCAGGCCGTCCCGCTGCGCCTGGGCGAACTCGTCCTCGTCGAGCCAGCGCCAACTCCGGTCCGGATGCACGGAGATGTCCAGGAAGTGATCCTCCGAGTCGACCCCGCCGTCCCAACGGGCCAGTGGCTGCTCAAGGTTGACGTACCAGTTCTTGAACTGCCAGCCCGGTTCCCAGAACAGCCACACCGACCAGGGCTGACCGGGCCGGGCGAGCTTGAGCACCCCGGTGCCGAACCAGTGCCCGCGACGCACGGTGCGCGGCTTGGTGTACCGGGACTCCAGCGGCTCCTCGCCGACCGACGTGCCGTCGGCGAACACGGGCCGGACGCACTCGGTGCCGGGCGCCAGCCAGACCGCCAGCAGCTCCTCGTCGTCGCGGACGACGGTGACGGGGCGCGCGATGTGGAAACCGTGCCCGGCGTTCTCCCGGTACCGCCACAGGATCTGGCTCCCCGGAGCCCAGAACCCGGCTCCGCCACCGGTCGTACCGCCCGTTTCCCCGCGCGTCACGCGTCTCACCGCTCCACCGTCTGCCATGCACAGATATTAGGTGCCATAGGCATACGACGCCGCGGCGGACGGCACGGTTCTGGCCGGGCGGCGCGAAACGTTCGCACGTGGTTACGGCCGTGTCATCCGCAGGACATCCAGTGCCTCGTCCAGCTGCCCGACGGTCAGATCGCCCTTGTCGACGTATCCGCCCTCGATGACGACCTGGCGGATGGTCTTACGTTCCGCCAGCGCCTTCTTGGCCACCTTGGCGGCCTCCTCGTAGCCGATGTACTTGTTGAGCGGGGTGACCACGGACGGGGACGACTCGGCGTACTCGCGGGCCCGCTCCCGGTGCGCGGTGATGCCGTCCACGGTCCGGTCGGCGAGCAGCCGCGAGACGTTGGCCAGCAGCCGGATCGACTCCAGCACGTTCTTGCCGATGACCGGGAGCATCACGTTCAGCTCGAAGTTCCCGGCCGCGCCGGCCACGGCGATGGTCTGGTCGTTCCCGATGACCTGGGCGGACACCATCAGGACGGCCTCCGGGACGACCGGGTTGACCTTCCCCGGCATGATCGAGGACCCCGGCTGCAGATCCGGCAGCGCGATCTCGGCGAGTCCGGTCCGCGGGCCCGAGGCCATCCAGCGCAGATCGTTGGCGATCTTCGTCAGGCCGACCGCGACGGTCCGCAGCTGCCCGCTGGTCTCCACGATCCCGTCCCGCGCGCCCTGTGCCTCGAAGTGGTCGCGGGCCTCGGTGAACGGCAGCCCGGTGACCCGCGCGACCTCCTCGATCACCGCGGCGGAGAATCCGGGCGGGGTGTTGATCCCGGTGCCCACCGCCGTACCGCCGAGCGGCAGTTCGGCCAGCCGGGGCAGCGAGGCCCGCAGCCGCTCCACGCCGTACCGCACCTGCGCCGCGTAGCCGCCGAACTCCTGTCCGAGGGTCACCGGCGTGGCGTCCATCAGATGGGTCCGCCCGGACTTCACCACGTCGGCGAACTCGCCGGACTTGCGCTCCAGCGACGCCGCGAGATGCTCCAGGGCAGGGATCAGGTCCCTGGTCACGGCGGCGGTGGCCGCGATGTGGATGGACGACGGGAACACGTCGTTCGACGACTGCGAGGCGTTGACGTGGTCGTTCGGATGGACCTCGCGCCCGAGCCGCTCGGTGGCCAGCGTCGCGAGGACCTCGTTGGTGTTCATGTTCGACGAGGTCCCCGACCCGGTCTGGAACACGTCCACCGGGAACTGGTCGTCCCACTTCCCCTCGGCGACCTCCGCGGCCGCCTCCTGGATCGCCCGGGCCATGTCCTTGTCGACCACCCCCAGCTCGGCGTTCACCTTCGCCGCCGCGCCCTTGATCCGAGCCAGCGCCTCGATGTGCGCGCGCTCGATCCGCTGGCCGGAGACCGGGAAGTTCTCGACGGCCCGCTGCGTCTGGGCCCGCCACTTGGCGTGGGCCGGGACCCGTACCTCGCCCATGGAGTCGTGTTCGATGCGGTAGTCGCTCATGCCGGTATCAGCGATCGGGGTGCCGCGGTTGTTCCGGCCTGCTGCATTGGCACCACCGACGTCACCGGGTCGGGGGACTGCGTCCGCTGCCGCCAGGCGGGACATCACGGATAAGTGTGACTATCTGCCCAAGGTGACAGGCGATTCCCCGCCATCACCACGGCTGGCAGGAGGACCAACCGATGAACTTCACTCCCAAGGGTCTGCTCGGCGCCATCGCGGCGGTGTCCATAGGCGCGGCGACCCTGCTGGGCACGGGAGCCGGCCCCGCGGCCGCGTCCGGCGGCACCCACCGTGCCCACTGCGACCGCGCCGAACGGCCGGTCTGGAGTGGCGACCCCAGCCGCAACATCACCGCCCGCGGCTGCAGTGTGCCGTCCGGGGGCGGCAAGCGCTGGTACCGCGTCGAGGTCGACACCCTCGTGGAGCGCCGCCACAAGACGGACTACGCGGACAGTCCGGTCACGGGAACCACGACGAAGCACGACAAGACCGTCAGGTGCATGGGCTACACCAAGGCCGGCGCCACGGTGAACTGGTTCGGCTGCATGCCCTACTGACCGCCGGGTGGCACCATCCGGCCCGTCCGGCGTTCGAGGACGAGGCCTCCGGGCCGAAGCGGGGTCCGGGGGCCTCGCCCCGGCGGGGCGAAGGGGCCCGGCCCCCGCGACGGGGCGGGCAGGGGCGGCGGGGGCGGATTCCGTCCCTGCCGCCCCGAAAGGCGCTACGCCAGGCCGGGACCGCGCACCGGGATCGTCGTGAACGTCGGGGCCGGCGCCGGGTCCTGGAAGAAGTCGTTGCCCTTGTCGTCCACGACGACGAACGCCGGGAAGTCCTCGACCTCGATCTTCCAGACGGCCTCCATGCCGAGCTCCTCGTACTCGACGACCTCGACCTTCTTGATGCAGTCCTGGGCGAGCCGCGCGGCGGGGCCGCCGATGGAGCCGAGGTAGAAACCGCCGTGGCTGTCGCACGCGTCGGTGACCTGCTTGCTGCGGTTGCCCTTGGCGAGCATCACCTTGGAGCCGCCGGCGGCCTGGAACTGCTCCACGTAGGAGTCCATGCGGCCGGCCGTCGTGGGACCGAAGGAACCGGAGGCGTACCCCTCGGGCGTCTTGGCCGGACCGGCGTAGTACACCGGGTGGTCCTTCAGGTACTGCGGCATCTCCTCGCCCGCGTCCAGCCGCTCCTTGATCTTGGCGTGCGCGATGTCACGGGCGACGACCAGCGGGCCGGTGAGCGAGAGCCGGGTCTTGACCGGGTACTTGGTCAGCTCGGCGAGGATCGTGTCCATCGGCTGGTTCAGGTCGATCCTCACCACGTCGGAGGACTCGTCCAGGTGCTCGTCGGTCGTCTCCGGGAGGAAGCGGGCCGGGTCCGTCTCCAGCTGCTCCAGGAAGACGCCCTCGGCGGTGATCTTCGCGACGGCCTGGCGGTCCGCGGAGCACGAGACCGCGATCGCGACCGGGCAGGACGCGCCGTGCCGGGGCAGCCGGACCACGCGCACGTCGTGGCAGAAGTACTTGCCGCCGAACTGCGCACCGATCCCGATCTTCTGGGTCAGCTCGAAGACCTTCTGCTCCAGGTCCTTGTCCCGGAAGCCGTGGCCGAGCGCCGATCCCTCCGCCGGGATCTCGTCCAGGTAGTGCGCGGAGGCGTACTTCGCGGTCTTCAGCGCGTACTCGGCGCTCGTGCCGCCGACGACGATCGCCAGGTGGTACGGCGGGCAGGCGGCCGTACCGAGCGAGCGGATCTTCTCCTCCAGGAACTTCATCATGGAGGCCTCGTTCAGGACGGCCTTGGTCTCCTGGTAGAGGAACGACTTGTTGGCCGAGCCGCCGCCCTTGGCCATGAAGAGGAACTTGTAGGCGCCGCCGTCGGCCGCGTACAGCTCGATCTGCGCGGGCAGGTTGGAGCCGGTGTTCTTCTCCTCCCACATGGTGAGCGGAGCCATCTGCGAGTAGCGCAGGTTGAGGTTCAGGTAGGCGTCGTAGATGCCGCGGCTCAGCGCCGCCTCGTCGCCGCCCTCGGTCAGCACGTTCTGTCCGCGCTTGCCCATGACGATCGCGGTGCCGGTGTCCTGGCACATGGGCAGCACGCCGGCCGCCGCGATGTTCGCGTTCTTCAGCAGGTCGAGCGCGACGAACTTGTCGTTGGCCGAGGCCTCCGGGTCGTCGATGATCCGCCGGAGCTGGGCGAGGTGGGCGGGCCGCAGATAGTGCTGGATGTCGTGGATCGCCTCTTCGGCCAGCTTGCGCAGTGCCTCCGGCTCCACCTTGAGGAACGTCCGCCCGTCCGGCCCCTCGACGGTGGACACGCCCTCCGAGGTCACCAGCCGGTACGGGGTGGTGTCCTCGCCCTGGGGGAGCAGATCGGTATACGCGAACTCAGGCATCTCAGCCCATTCCTCACTCTGACGGACGGCCGCCCGCCGACGCTGGCGGGCGCTCTCCAGCGTAGGACCTGGCTCTGACCCGGAGCTTGTGAGGTAGGGCTCAGTTCGGCACGCCCGAGGTTGTCCACACCCCTAGTCGCGATCTATCGCGTTTCGGTACTCTGCTGTCGTGGACCTTCAGAAGCAGACCCCGCAGGAGCGCGCCGGTACGCCGCTCGCCGAGCTGCGCGCCTCGGACGCCGACCGTGACCGCATCGCCGACATCCTGCGGGAGGCCCTCGCCGAGGGCCGCCTGACCGCCGACGAGCACGCCGAGCGTGTGGAAGGCGTGCTGAGCGCCAAGACGGTGGGCGAGCTGGAGGTCTTCATACGGGACCTGCCGGCGGCCCATGCCGGCCCGGCCGCCCCCGCCTACACCCCGGTTCCGCCCCGGCCGACGCCCGGCGCGATCCCGGTCGAGCCGGACGGCAACGTGGTGGCCGTCTTCAGCAGCGCCCGCCGCCGGGGCCGCTGGCGGGCGGGCCGCCGACTGCACGCGTACGCGGTCTTCGGCTCCGTCGAGCTGGACCTCACCGAGGCGATCTTCGAGTACCAGCAGGTCGTCATCAGGGCCTTCTCGGTCTTCGGGGACGTCCAGATCCGCGTCCCGGAGAACGTGTCGCTGCGCGGCACGGGCGGCGGCGTGCTGGGCAACTTCGAGGCGGACACGCGGGATTCCGTCGACTCCGACGCGCCGGTCGTCTACGTCGAGGGCTGGGCCGTGCTCGGCAACGTGGAGGCGCGGCCGAAGCGCGGCAAGCTCATCGAGGACATCCTGGACCGGGTTCAGGACAAGGTCGACAGGAAGTTGCGCAAACACCTGGATCGTTGACGGACGCGAACAACCGCCCGGCGAGGGGCGCCCGGGGTCGTGAACAGGCCGCCGTGCCACGGCTGTTGGGGACGCTGTGCATAGGCCCGCGTACAGCGGGTAGGCCTTGCTGCATCGTCTCTCGCTCGCGAAGCCGTCGTCAGGAGTAGACCGTGCTGCAACCGCCGCATTCGTCCCTGCAGGTAGCTGCCGTGCCGGCCCAGCGGGTGCCAGTGCGGGACAGGGACCAAGACGCACCCTGGCACACCGAGGCGGTGTGCCGGCGCGACGAGGCTGGCCTGTTCTTCGCACCCTCCAAGGAGCCAACCGCCGCCCGGCTGTCCCGGGAGGAGGCGGCCAAACGGGTCTGCGCCCGCTGTCCCGTCATGGTCGAGTGCCGCGAACACGCGCTGCTCCAGCCCGAGCCGTACGGCGTCTGGGGCGGCCTCACCGCGGCGGAACGCCGCGTGGTGCTGGCCAGGCGCAGGCGCCGTGACATGGAACTGAAGAAGGCGGCACGAGCGACGGCGACGAACCGCATAGCGCAGGCCGGCTGACAAGAAGGCGCCCTCTCCGCACAGAGGGCGCCTTCTGGACGCGGTCGGCTCAACGTCCTGTCAGGGCGCGGGGCTGTGCCGGCATGCGGCTCCGCCGCGTGGGCGCGACAAGCCACGACGCACCCGTGGTCGCCGGCGCCCCACGGCCCCTTCGCGTAAGGCGTTACTTCGCCCGGTCGAAATCCACCGTGCTGTACGCCCGCAGCTTGCGCAGCCGGTGCTCGGAGTCGATCTTCCGTACCGTCCCCGACCTCGACCGCATCACGATCGACTCGGTCAGCGCGGTCTCCGACCGGTACCGCACCCCGCGCAGCAGCTCACCGTCGGTGATCCCGGTGGCGACGAAGAACACGTTCTCCCCGGTCACCAGGTCCTCGGTCGTCAGCACCCGGTCCAGGTCGTGACCGGCGTCGACGGCCCGCCGGCGCTCCTCGTCGTCCTTGGGCCACAGCTTGCCCTGGATGGTCCCGCCCAGGCACTTCACCGCGCACGCCGAGATGATGCCCTCGGGCGTCCCGCCGATCCCGAGCAGCATGTCGACACCGGTGCCCTCGCGCAGCGCGTAGACCGAGCCGGCGACATCACCGTCGGAGATCAGCTTGATGCGAGCGCCGGCCTCACGGATCTCCTGGATGATGCCTTCGTGCCGTGGCCGGTCGAGGATGACGACGGTCACGTCCTCCGGCGTGGCGCGCTTCGCCTTGGCGACCCGCCGGATGTTGACCGATACCGGCGCGTTGATGTCGACGAAGTCCGCCGCCTCCGGGCCCGTGACCAGCTTGTCCATGTAGAAGACGGCGGACGGGTCGAACATGGCACCGCGCTCGGCCGCGGCCAGCACGGCGATCGCGTTGGGCATGCCCTTCGCGGTCAGCGTGGTCCCGTCGATCGGGTCGACGGCGATGTCGACCTCGGGTCCGGTCCCGTCACCGATGCGCTCTCCGTTGAAGAGCATCGGGGCCTCGTCCTTCTCGCCCTCCCCGATGACGACCACGCCGTTCATCGACACGGTGGAGACGAGGGTCCGCATGGCGCGTACCGCGGCGCCGTCGGCGCCGTTCTTGTCGCCGCGGCCCACCCAGCGGCCGGCCGCCAGCGCGGCGGCCTCGGTCACACGGACGAGTTCCAGGGCGAGGTTGCGGTCGGGGGCCTCGGAGGGGACATCGAGTTCGGACGGCAAGTGATGATGCTCGGTCATCGGAGCGCACCTTTCTGATACGACGACGGCCGGATGAGGGTTCCCGTCGACTCTATCGCCAGGCTGACAAAATGAGCAGGGGACCCCACGGATGAGCGCAGCGGGCACCTGCGAGGATAGGGGACGTGGCAGGCACGAACGGCAAGCAGAAGACGGTCCGGGACATGATTCTCTCCCTGGCCCTGATCGGTCTCGCGGCGGGCTTCATCTACCTGCTCGTCCCGCATGACGATCACGCTCCCGACATCCGGCGGGTCGACTACCGGGTCGAGCTGCTGACGGCCCGGCGCGCGGCGAGCTACCCGGTGGCCGCGCCGGAGGGCCTGCCCGGCGACTGGAAGGCGACCTCGGTCCGCTTCCAGGGCGAGGACGGCGACCGCTGGCACCTCGGCTACCAGACCCCCGACGGTCAGTACGTCCAGATCGAGCAGTCGACTCAGAAGCCCGCGGACTTCATCGCCGACGCCAGCCAGGGCGCGACGGCCACGAGGACGACCGAGAGGATCGGCGACCGTACGTGGACGCACTACACCGGCGGCCGCTACGACGCGCTGGTGCTGGCGGACACCCCGGGCTCCACGACGGTGGTGGCGGGCACGGCCTCCTTCACCCAGCTGACGAAGATGGCCGGGGCGCTGAAGATGTCCTGACCCGCCCCCGGTACTGACGTGGAAGTGGGGCGCGGCCGCCCGTGGCGGGGGGCAGGGCAAAGCGGCGGGGGGGTGGGGTCACTCGAGAGGACTGGCGTATATAAAAAAAAACA
>NZ_JBHZAN010000026.1:0-30216 GCF_042754285.1 Streptomyces sp. NPDC059224 | reverse complement strand
TGCTGGGGGGCGGGCGCCGCCCTCCCCCCCCCCCCGCCCCGCCTCCCGCGGGGGGGCGCCCCCCCGGCCGCGGCCCCCCCCCCCCACTTCCATGGGCGCGGGGTGGCTCAGACAGTCGTGACGACGTCGTCGTAGGCCAGGCGCGGGGAGCGCGGGAACCAGGCGTCCGGGCCCGGCTTGCCGATGTTGATGACCACGAAGGGAGTGTGGTCGTCGTCCAGGAACTCCTTCTGGAGGCCCGCGAAGTCGACGCCGGTCATCGGGCCGGCGGCGAGGCCGGCGGCGCGGACGCCGATGATGAAGTAGGCGGCCTGGAGGGCGGCGTTCAGGGCGGCGCTGCCCTCGCGCACCGCGCGGTCACCGAAGACGGCGTCCTTGGCCTGCGGGAAGTGCGGGAAGAGCTCCGGCAGCTCCTCGTGGAACTCGTTGTCCGCGGCGAGGATCGCGACCAGGGGGGCGGTGGCGGTCTTCTTCTGGTTGCCCTCGGCCATGTGCTGCACCAGGCGCTCGCGGGCCTCGGGGGAGCGGACCAGAATCACCCGGAGGGGCGACTGGTTCATGGAGGTCGGGCCGTACTTGACCAGGTCGTAGATGGCCTGGACCTGCTCGTCGGTCACCGGCTCGTCGGTGAAGGTGTTGGCGGTGCGGGCCTCGCGGAACAGCAGGTCCTGGGCGCTGGGGTCAAGAACAAGAGACATGACTTCGAACTTCCTGAAGAGCGCGATCCGATGCAATCCGGACCGCGGTCCGGATACGCTGACGGCACGACCATACGCCGGAAAGGTTCAAGCTTCAACAAAGACCCGGAATCTGGTGAGCCGCCTCACAGCCGCCGCCGCGCACCACCCCCTCGCGCCCCCGCACCGCCCGGCCCGCACCCGTGGGTGCCGCCGTCCGGCTCACTGCTCCTCCGTGCCCCCGTCCTCTCCCTCTCCCTCTCCCTCTCCCTCTTCCTCCTCCGCCAGCGCCGCGTCCAGCCGGGCCCGCGCACCCTCCAGCCACCGCCGGCACACCTTGGCCAGTTCCTCGCCCCGCTCCCAGAGCGCGAGGGACTCCTCAAGGCTCGTGCCGCCGGCCTCCAGCCGCCGCACGGTCTCGATCAGCTCGTCCCGCGCCTGCTCGTACGAGAGGGCGGCCTCTTCCGTCCTGCTGCTCATGCCCTGACCTTTCTCATCGACTGGTACGGGACGGCGTCAGCCGTCCACCCGCACCGTGAACTCGCCCTCGGCGACCCGCGCCCGCAACGCCTCGCCCGGCTCGACCTCCCCCGGGTCCCGGACCACATCACCACCGTCCCTCTGCAGCACGGCATACCCCCGCTTCAGCGTGGCGGCGGGGGAGAGGGCCACCACGCGCGCGTGGGTGTGCGTCAGCTCGGAGTCGGCACGGTCGAGCAGATGCCCGAGGGTGCGCCGCGACCGGTCCACCAGCGAGGCGACATGATCGGCCCGCTCGTCGACCATCCGGTGCGGATCCTCCATGACGGGCCGCGCCAGCGCATGCGCCAGCCCTCGCTCCTCCCGCGCCACCAGCCCGTCGACACACCGCCGGGCCCGGTCCCGCAGCATCCGCACCCGCTCCAGCTCCTCGCCGACGTCCGGCACGACCTTCTTGGCGGCGTCGGTGGGCGTGGAGGCGCGCAGGTCGGCCACGTAGTCGAGCAGCGGGGTGTCGGGCTCGTGCCCGATGGCGGACACGACCGGCGTACGGCACTCGGCGACGGCCCGTACCAGCTGCTCGTCGGAGAACGGCAGCAGATCCTCCACGCTGCCACCGCCCCGGGCCACGATGATCACGTCGACGTCCCGGAGCGCGTCGAGCTCCTTCACCGCCTGCACGACCTGCGGTACGGCGTGTACGCCCTGCACCGGCACGTTCCGCACCTCGAAGCGCACCGCGGGCCAGCGGTGCCGGGCGTTCTCCAGGACGTCCCGCTCGGCGGCCGAGGCCCGGCCGCACACCAGACCGATCAGCTGCGGCAGGAACGGCAGCGGCCTCTTCCGCTCGGCGGCGAACAGTCCCTCGGCGGCCAGCGCCTTCTTGAGCGCCTCCAGCCGCGCCAGCAGCTCCCCGACCCCGACCGGCCTTATCTCGGCCGCCCGCAGCGAAAGCTGCCCGCGCGGCGCGTACCACTCCGGTTTCGCGTGGACGACGACCCGCGCACCCTCACCGACGACATCGGCGACCGCGTCGAACACCTGCCGGTAGCAGGTGACGGCGATCGAGATGTCGTACGACGGATCCCGCAGCGTCAGGAACACCACTCCCGCACCCGGCCGCCGGGAGAGCTGGGTGATCTGCCCCTCGACCCACACGGCACCGAGCCGGTCGATCCACCCACCGATCAACCGGGACACCTCGCCGACCGGCACAGGCGCTTCGACAGACGTGTTCAAAGCCATGCGCCGAGAGTAACGGCGCCCACCGACAGGCCCGTCACCCCGCGGCCCGTCACCCCGCGGCCCGCCGCCGCGCGACCGGCACCAGCAGCCCCACCGCCGGCCACACCGCGCCCACCGCCCGCGCCCCGATGTCCACCACCGGCATCCGCTCTGGCGCCATCGGGGCGAAGAACAGCAGCCCGTGGACCACCAGGTCCCGAGAGCCGGGACCGCGCCGCAGCCGGTGCCGTTCGTCGGCCCCTGGCGGGGCGCCGTCGCCGTACCGGTCTCGGACGTCGGTCCCCCCGCCGGGGTGTGCCGCACCCTGCTCCGGTCTGCGGCCGGTCTCCCCGCGATCGTCACCGGGACGCGATCTCCGGCCCCGAACGCGGCCTTACGATGGGTGCCATGACCGCTTCGCCTGGCCGCCGTGTCCTGCTCGCCGCCCCCCGTGGCTACTGCGCGGGTGTGGACCGCGCCGTGATCGCCGTCGAGAAGGCCCTGGAACAGTACGGGGCCCCGATCTATGTCCGGCACGAGATCGTGCACAACAAGTACGTCGTACAGACCCTGGAGAAGAAGGGCGCGGTCTTCGTCGAGCGGACCGAGGAGGTCCCGCCGGGGAACATCGTGATGTTCTCCGCGCACGGCGTCGCCCCCGTCGTCCACGAGGAGGCCCGGCGCGGCCGCCTCGCCTCCATCGACGCGACCTGCCCGCTCGTCACCAAGGTCCACAAGGAAGCCGTCCGCTTCGCCGACGAGGACTACGACATCCTCCTGATCGGCCACGAGGGCCACGAGGAGGTCATCGGCACCTCCGGCGAGGCCCCCGACCACATCCAGCTCGTCGACGGCCCGGCGGACGTGGCCAAGGTCGAGGTCCGCGACGAGTCCAGGGTCGTCTGGCTCTCCCAGACCACGCTCTCCGTCGACGAGACCATGGAGACGGTCGACGCGCTGAAGGAGAAGTTCCCGCAGCTGATCTCGCCGCCGAGCGACGACATCTGCTACGCCACCCAGAACCGCCAGCTCGCCGTGAAGCAGATGGGCGCCGAGGCCGAACTGGTCATCGTGGTCGGCTCCCGCAACTCCTCCAACTCCAAGCGGCTCGTGGAGGTCGCCAAGCTGGCCGGTTCCCGCGCCGCCTACCTGGTCGACTTCGCCGCCGAGATCGACGAGACCTGGCTGGACGGCGTGACCACGGTCGGCGTCACCTCCGGTGCCTCGGTCCCCGAGGTGCTGGTCGAGGAGGTCCTGGAGTGGCTCGCCGAGCGCGGCTACGGCGACGTGGAGATCGTCAAGGCGGCCGAGGAGTCCATCACCTTCTCGCTGCCCAAGGAACTCCGCCGCGACCTGCGCGAAGAGGCGGCCGCCCTGGTCGCCGAGCGAGGCGGCAGCGGCACCGGGGCCTGACGGCACTCGTACGACGGTGTGACCGGGGGCCGTCCGGCGTCGTGACTGTCAGTCGTACGACGTAACGTGGAGCCATGCAGATCTTCGGTGTGGACATTGGTGGTTCCGGGATCAAGGGTGCTCCTGTGGACCTGGACAAGGGCGACCTGGCCCAGGAGCGCTGCAAGGTGCTCACCCCGCAGCCGGCGACGCCCGACGGCGTCGCCGACGGGGTAAAGCAGGTGATCGACCACTTCGGGTGGACCGGCCCGGTCGGGCTGACCTTCCCCGGAGTGATCAGCGACGGCACGCACATCCGTACGGCGGCGAACGTCGACAAGAGCTGGATCGACACCGACGCGCGCACGCTGTTCAGCGACCGGCTCGGCGGCCTGCCGGTGACCGTGGTCAACGACGCGGACGCGGCGGGTGTGGCCGAGATGCAGTTCGGCGCCGGCCGGGACCGCAAGGGCGTGGTCATCCTGCTCACCTTCGGCACCGGCATCGGCAGTGCCCTGTTCACCGACGGCGAGCTGGTCCCCAACACCGAGCTCGGCCACCTGGAGCTGGACGGCCACGACGCCGAGAAGAAGGCGTCCAGCAAGGCCAAGGAGGACAACGACCTCACTTGGGAGCACTGGGCGCGCCGGGTCACCAAGTACCTCGCCCACGTCGAGATGCTGTTCACCCCGGACCTGTTCATCATCGGCGGCGGAGTGAGCCGCAAGGCCGAGAAGTTCCTGCCCCTCATCGAGGGCGTCAAGGCCGAGATCGTGCCGGCCCAGCTGCAGAACAACGCGGGGATCGTGGGCGCGGCGATGCGTGCCGCCCACCACGCCAAGTAGGCACGGGCGGCCGGGGCTCAGCCTCGGCGCCGGCGCCGGATCAGCCGGATCCGGCGGACGATGACGATCACCCCGGCGACCAGCGTGCCGCCGTAGAGCCAGCCGGCCTGCGTGGACAGGGCCGTCACCAGGCCCACCACACCGCCGAGGAATCCGCCGCCGCCGTCGTCGGCGACGGTCAGCAGGCCGGCGGCGAAGGAGATCGGGACGACGACGGGGGCGGTCAGCAGATCGCTCCCGCGCACCCACAGCGCGGTCAGTGCGCACACCGGCAGGGAGAGTACGCCGTACACGGTCAGGGACGCCCCGAACAGCAGGTCGTCCAGGAAGCCGACCAGGAACATCACGGTCACGCAGAACAGGCCGCCGCCGAGACCGGTGAGCCGTGGGCCGGACGGCCGCCCGGGCCAGGCCACGGCCGCCGCTCGGGAGCCCGCCGGGGCGGGCCGCCGCTCGGCCGCCGCCGGCCGGCGTCCGGCCTGCGGCGGCAGGGGCGGGCGGGGGGCCTCACGGCGCTGTCCGTGATGCCGGGGACGGGTCCTGTGATGCTCCACCGGACCAACTTAGGTCGGTTAATGTGCCGAATCGCAGCCCAGACACGCCGAAACCAAGCCGAAGAGGGGAGCGTGTCCAGGTGTTCGACGCGGCCGCCGGTCCGGGCCCCCGAACCCCGTAAACTGGTGGATCGGCCGGCCCGCCGGCACTGGCAGCCTCCGGCTCACACACCCACTCACTACGGGAAGTCGCAACGTGTCGCTCACGATCGGAATCGTCGGCCTGCCCAATGTCGGCAAGTCGACCCTGTTCAACGCCCTGACCAAGAACGACGTGCTCGCGGCCAACTACCCGTTCGCCACGATCGAGCCCAACGTGGGCGTGGTCGGCGTCCCCGACGCCCGCCTGGCCAAGCTGTCCGAGATCTTCTCCTCGCAGCGGATCCTCCCGGCGACGGTGGACTTCGTCGACATCGCGGGCATCGTGCGCGGCGCCTCCGAGGGCGAGGGCCTGGGCAACAAGTTCCTCGCGAACATCCGTGAGTCCGACGCGATCTGCCAGGTCATCCGCGCCTTCAAGGACGAGAACGTCGTGCACGTCGACGGCAAGGTCTCGCCGAAGGACGACATCGAGACGATCAACACCGAGCTGATCCTCGCCGACCTCCAGACGATCGAGAAGGTCCTGCCGCGCCTCCAGAAGGAGTCGCGGATCAAGAAGGACGTGGCGCCCAAGGTCAAGGCCGTCGAGGAGGCCAAGGAGATCCTGGAGAAGGGCGACACCCTGTTCTCCCAGGGCATCCTCCAGGGCTCGGACCGCGCCGAGCTCCTGCACGACCTGCACCTGCTGACCACCAAGCCCTTCCTCTACGTCTTCAACGTCGACGAGGACGAGCTGACCGACGACACCTTCAAGGCCGAGCAGCGCGCCCTGGTCGCCCCCGCCGAGGCGATCTTCCTCAACGCCAAGCTGGAGGCGGACCTCGCGGAGCTCGACGAGGAGGACGCCCTGGAGCTGCTGGAGTCGGTCGGCGCGGAGGAGCCCGGCCTCGCCACCCTGGCCCGCGTCGGCTTCAACACCCTCGGCCTGCAGACCTACCTCACGGCCGGCCCCAAGGAATCCCGCGCCTGGACCATCAAGAAGGGCGCCACGGCCCCCGAGGCGGCCGGTGTCATCCACACCGACTTCCAGAAGGGCTTCATCAAGGCCGAGGTCATCTCCTTCGACGACCTGGTCGAGACCGGCTCGGTCACCGAGGCCCGGGCCAAGGGCAAGGCCCGCATGGAGGGCAAGGAGTACGTCATGCAGGACGGCGACGTGGTGGAGTTCCGCTTCAACGTCTGACGCTATGTCAATGCCTGGGCTCGACCCGCCTGTTGCTGGGTCGGGCACAGCCGTGTGTCCGCAGTGAGTCCTCGATCCCGCGATGCGGTGACAGCGTTTGGCCGGGCGGCGTTGCCGCGACGCGGTCTCAGACTTTGACGACCTCCACGGAAGAGCCGCACAGGAGTGTCAGGTCCTCGGGGTCGGAGGTGAGGACGGTGACCGGTTGGGGCGCGTTGCGGCCGATGGCGGCGAGAGCGGCATCGATGGCGTACTTGTGGCCGTGAAGGTGATGGGCGCGAAGGAGGACGGCGGCCCGGTCGGCGATCTCCTTGGTGACGTCGTGAACGTCGACGCGGGAGAGGACCCACTTGATGCGGGCCGGGTGGATGCGCTCGTAGTCGGCCTCAAGCGTGGTCATGGCGCTGGTGGCGACGCGGATGCCCTCCTCTGCCGCCGCCTGGACCAGGGCCACGACGGTGCGGTCCTTGCGGTAGAGCTTCGAGAGTCCTTCGCTGTCGAGCAGGAGGGTGCCGGGCATCAGGCGGCGGCCCCGCCGGCCTGCCGGTGGTCGTGGCGCAGCAGTGCCCGGGCGGCCTCGACCTCCTGGCGGGTGAGAGCTTCGTTGTCGGTCTCGAAGTCGGCGACGATCTCCCGCAGCTTGTCCATGGCGACCTTCTGTTCGAGAGCCTCGGCGACGTAGGCGGAGAAGCCGCCGGGTCCGACGTGGGCCCGTACAGCCTCGGCGAGGTCCTCAGGCAGGCTGATCGAGTACTTCCTACTACTACTCATGGTGCCGATCCTACCGGCGGTCGTAAGTCTGGAGGTATGAATGACTGCACCAAGGTTCGGTCGATCCGCAGGGAGCTGTGAACGCCCGTCGAGGCCAGGTGTGGGCGGTGGGAAGATGCGGGGAGGGACGCAGAGGGGCGGGAAGCGTGGGGCGTGGGGAGCGGGACACAGTCGCGAGGGGAGCGCGACTGTATGAGGCGGCGCAGGCAGTGGTCGGTGACCACGGAAGGGCAGTGGAGGCGGTAAGGGCGGCCCTGAAGCCGATCCACGATGCGGCGGTGAAGCGGGAGCTCGACGCCATTCCCGTCGCCCGGCTGCAGGACGTCACCGAAGGGCGGCTGCGGCTGGGGAGCGTCGAGAAGAGCGGACTGCGCACCCTGGGCAGTGTTCTCGAAGCGGGCCCCTATCGGCTGCGGCAGATTCCCGGTGTCGGGCAGCGCACCGTCGACCAGATGCTCGCCGCCGCCCGCCGGCTCTCCGAGGCTGTGCACGAGACCGTGGCTGTCCACATCGACGTGGACCGGCCGGAACCGCGCACCACCGCGCTCGTCATGGCCCTGCACGTCCTGGTGGAGGCGGGCCCGGACGCCCGGCGTGCGGTCGACAAGGCCACCGCCCTGGCGGAACGGCTCGGTCCGTTGCTGGCCGACGCGAGGCCCGCGGCCGGAAGGGTCAGGATGCTTCTGGCCGGCCGGGAGAAGAAGGCTCGCGCGTGGGCGGCGGTCGCCGAGACCCGGTCGCTGGTGGACGAGGCAGAGCAGGCCGGCCTGCCCGAGCTGCTCGCCCAGGCGTCGGTGGACCTGCTCCGGGGGCTCTCGTCCGACGTCGCGGCCTGGGTGGACTTCGAACTCCGCTCCGCCGAGTACTACAGCCTGCTCACCGAGATCTCCGGGCGGCTGCCGGACGCGGCTGCCGCGGAGGGCTTTCTGCCGGACGAGATCGCGGAGCGGGTACGGACCCAGCACCTCGACGACACGCACCGGCGGGTCTCCCTACGCGGTTACCAGGCATTCGGTGCACGGTTCGCGCTTGCGCAGCGCAAGGTGATACTCGGCGACGAGATGGGCCTCGGGAAGACCATCCAGGCGATCGCCGTCCTCGCCCACCTCGCAGCCGAGGGGCAGAGTCACTTCATGGTCGTCTGCCCGGCGAGCGTCCTCGTGAACTGGACTCGGGAGATCGAGGCCCGCAGCGCCCTTCGCGTCATGGTGCTCCATGGCCCCGACCGGCACTACGCGTTCGCCGACTGGAAGGGGCGGGGCGGGGTGGGGGTGACCACGTTCGACGCACTGCGCGGATTTCCGGCGCCGGGCGGCGGGGAGGTCGGACTCCTCGTCGTCGACGAAGCGCACTCCGTGAAGAACCCGAAGACCAAGCGGTCTCAGTCGGTCGCCCTGTGGACGGAGCGCTGTGAGCGCAGCCCGTTCATGACCGGGACCCCGATGGAGAACCGGGTCGTGGAGTTCCGCAACTTGGTCCAGATGCTCGACGGAGACGTCGCGGACTCCCTCCGGGAACGGGACGCGTTGGCCGGATCGGTCGCCTTCCGCAAGGCTGTGGCCCCGGTCTATCTGCGGCGCAACCAGGAGGACGTGCTGACGGAACTCCCGAGCCTTCAGCAGACCGACGAGTGGGAGGAGCTGAGCGCTTCGGACGAGGAGGCGTACCGCGAAGCCGTGCGCGCGGGCAACTTCATGGCCATGCGCAGGGCCTCGTACATGCGTCCCGAGAAGTCGGCCAAGCTGGACCGGCTTTGGGAGATCGTTCAGGAGGCCGGCGAGAACGGGCAGAAGACGGTGGTCTTCTCCAACTTCAAGGACGTACTGGGCGTGGTGAAGGAGGCCCTCGCGGCCGGAACCGCCAGGGCCACTCCGGTGTTCGGTCCGCTGACCGGCGGCGTCCCGGCACAGCGTCGCCAGGAGATCGTCGACGACTTCGCCGCTGTCCAGGGCCCGGCGGGGCTCCCTCATGGTCTTCGAGCGGGGGCCCTGGGTGGTGGGCGGATCGGGGAGCAATGCGGGACGGGCCCTTCGTTCTCCGGCAGCCCGTCCCGCTGGGGTGTGACTACCGGGTGCGGGTGATCGACTTGTGCTCGACGTAGCCGGTCAGACCGACCTTGCCGTACTCGCGGCCGAGGCCGCTGGCCTTGTAGCCGCCGAAGGGGCCGTCGAAGCTGATCGGTGATCCGTTCAGCGTGACTGTGCCGGTGCGCAGCCGTCGGGCGGTGGCCAGGGCGCGGTCGGGATCCGAGGTCCAGATACCGCCGGACAGGCCGTACTCGGAGTCGTTGGCGATGCGGACGGCATCGTCATCGTCGTCGTAGGCGATGACGACCAGAACCGGGCCGAAAATCTCCTCCTGCGCGATGCGCATGCTGTTGTCGACGTCGGCGAACACGGTGGGGGTGACGTAGTTGCCCTTCTCCAGGCCTTCGGGGACGTGCGGGCCGCCGGTCACCAGACGCGCGCCGTCCTCGATACCGATGTTGATGTAGTCGATGACGCGCTGCTGCTGGTCACGGCGGATCATCGGGCCGATGAAAGTGTCGGGGGCGGAGGGGTCGCCGACCTTCAGTGACTCGACCATCTCCTTCACCGCGGTCACGACCTCCTCGTAACGGCTGCGGGGGGCCAGGATACGGGTCTGCAGGATGCACGCCTCACCGTTGTTGCCCAGGGAGCCGAACCGCAGACCTTGCATTGCGGCCGTAAGGTCCGCGTCGTCCAGGATCAGCGAGGCGGACTTGCCGCCCAGCTCCAGGCCCACCCGCTTCAGCTGCTCGCCGGCGATGGAGGCGATACGGCGGCCGGCCCGCGTCGAACCGGTGAAGGAGATCTTGTCCACCCCGGCGTGCGAGACGAGGTACTCGCTGGTCTGACGGTCTGCCGGAAGGACGCTGAGCACGCCCTCGGGCAGGCCGGCCTCATGCCAGAGGTCCGCCAGCAGGGCCATGCTCAGCGAGTTCTCCGGGGAGACCTTCAGCACGACGGTGTTACCGGCCAACAGGGCCGGGACCAGCTTGGCGGTGGCGGCGGAAAACGGCGAGTTCCACGGTATGACCGCGGCGACCACACCGATTGCCTCACGGCGCACGATGGTGTCGAAGGTCACTGACGGGTCGGACGGCGCGACGACCTCTTCCCAGCCGAACTCTTCGGCCGCTTTGAGGTAGGCGTTGACCTGGCGGGTCAGAAAGGGCTGGCCGACCTTGGTGAACCAGCCGGCGGAACCGTTCTCCGCGGAGATCGCCGCGGCAATCTCGTCGGCGCGGGCGGTACGCAGCGCGTCGTAACGACGCACGACTTCCTGACGTTCTGCCGGCGTGGTGTGTGGCCACGGACCGTGGTCGAAGGCGGCGCGGGCCGCGGTGACGGCCTTGTCCACGTCGGCCGGCGCGGCCTGCGCCACGCGGCCGAGCACTGACTGGTCGTGCGGGGAGAGGATGTCGAGCGTCAGCTCCGGAGCGCTGGGAGAAACCCAGGAACCACCGATGTACAGATTGTCGCGCACAGTCATGTCTGTCATTCCTTCAAGTGCAATGGCGGATAAGGAAGAAGGAGGGAGATGTGGGGCACGCATCGCCGGTGTGCACCCCGATCGGTGCTGCGCCGGCGGACGAGCTGCGGGTGCGGTCGGGGCTACGTTGCCGTCGGTCGTGGTCGCACGCTCTGGGGCGTGCGCCCGGCAGCGCGCAGAAGTTCGTTGTGGTGATGTCGCCAGCAGTCGGGCAGGGGCGGACGCGGCCCGGGCGGCTGACCCGTGGAGCGCTCCCGGTCAGCCCTTTTCGGGTGGGCGGACCATTTGGGCGACCGCGGAGTCGGCGAAATCGCCGAGTCCGTCGCGGTCGGTGGACATGCTGAGCTCACGCCACTGCGCGTCCTCCACAGCGCGTGCCCGGGCGATCTGCGGGGCGAGCCAGGCCGCGTCGGAGCCCAGAAGAAGCCGCGTCGGCGGGGCCGGCTCCTCGGTGAGGCGCAGGATCACGGTGGCCATCTTGGCCGGGTCACCACGCTGCACGTCGGGGTTGTTGCCGTAGGTTCGGGCGAAGGCGCCGACTGTTTCTTCGTACTCGTCGTGGATGTCCGGTGCCGGTATCGGGGCGGCCGCCCAGGGGGTGCGGATGCCGCCCGGCTCCACCAGCGTGACGCGGATCCCGATGGGGCCGACCTCACGCGCGAGGATCTCGGTGAACCCGCCCAGCGCCCACTTCGACGACTGGTAGGCGCCCAGACCGGGCTGGTTGCGCCGGCCTCCGATGGTGGAGAGGTTGATGATGCTGCCCGAACGACGCGGGCGCATCACCGGAAGCACGGCGCGGACCGTGTTGACCGCGCCGAAAAAATTGACGTTCACATCGCGGTGGAACTCGTCCTCGGACGTGTCCTCGATCGAGCCGATACTTCGTACGCCGGCGCTGTTCACGAGCACGTCGACGGCTCCGAACTCGGCGACCGCGTGGGCGACCGCGTCACGCGCGGAGGCCGGGTCGGTCACGTCCAGGGCGTGTACGCGCAGCCGGTCACGGTGCTCGTGGGGGACGGGCACCGTGTCGGGTGCCAGGTCGGTCGCCACGACGTTGTGGCCGGCGGCGAGCGCCGCCGCGACGACACGGCCGCCCAAGCCCCCGGCGGCACCGGCTATCAGAAAGGTCTTGGTCATTGTTTCTCGCCTCTACTGGGAATCGGTGGCCTACCCGGCGGAGCGGGGCAGTCGGTTGGCGCGGGAGGTCCGGGCTACGGGCGGCCCGGGGATCCGGTGCTTCGATCACCCCGCCGCCGCGCCCGCACGGTGCCGTCAGGTGGTGGGGTAGTCCGTGGAACGGCTGACCGCGGCCCACTTTTTGGCCTCGGCCAGACGGCCTTCCTCCGAGCTGATCGCGATCCCCAGGGCATCGCTGCCGAGCAGCAGCCGGCGCGGGGGCTCCTCGGCATTCACGGCGCCGGTGATCGCGCGGGCCATGCGGTCCGGGTCGCCGGGCTCGTTGCCGGCGTAGTCCGCGAACCGGGCCAGCCACAGGCCCACGGTCTCCTCGTAGTCGGGGGTTATGGGACCGGAAGGCTCCGCCGCACCCGCGGCCCAGCCGGTGCGGATGCCGCCCGGCTCGACGATGGTGACGTTGACACCGAACGGTGCCACCTCGTTCGCCAATGCCTCGGAGAACCCCTCGACGGCGAACTTCGCGGTCTGGTAGGCGCTCAGGCCCGGCGTACCACCCACACGTCCGCCGATTGAGGAGATCTGCACGATGTGCCCGGACCGCTGGTGGCGCATGACAGGAAGGACCGCCCGGGTCATGTTGACCACGCCGTACAGATTGGTATCGATCTGCGCGCGGAACTCATCCTCGGGGAAGTCCTCGATCGAGCCGCTGGTGGCGTAACCGGCGTTGTTGACGACTACGTCAACCGATCCGAACCGCTCCACCGCCGTGGCCACCACGTCCCGGGACTGGGAAGAGGATGTGACGTTCAGCGCCACCGCCTCCAGTTGGTCCGGGTGCTCGGTCCTCAGAGAAGCCAGCGCCTCTGGCCTGCGGGAAGTCACCACAACGTTGTCGCCGGCCTCCAGGGCCGCGAGCACCAGAGCCTTACCCAGGCCCTGCGAGCCCCCCGTGATCAGCCAAGTCCGTGCCATGACGCGTGCCTCGTTTCGTCACTTGTTCACCACCCCGAACGGGACAGCAACTCCAACGTAGACGAAATCGCCTTAATTGCAACAAGGATGATGCGGTAATTAGTAGTATTGCATCTCACAACGGGATGCTCGGCATCTAAGTGGAGCTCCTGAGTAGAATGGCAAGATCATGAGAGCTGACGCCGCGCGTAATCTGACTGCCGTCCTCCATGCCGGAGCTCAGCTCCTGGCCGAGGACCCTGGCACCTCCATGGCGGCCATCGCCAGTGCCGCGGGGGTGGACCGGACCACCGTCCACCGTCGTTTCGCAAACCGTGAAGTCCTGCTCAGCGCCGTTTTCCAGGCCAAGCTCGACTCCGCCGAACGCGTTCTGGACGAAGCCCGTCTGGTGGAGGCCCCCCTGCCGGTCGCCCTCCACCGCTACCTGGAGGGGATCATCCCCGTCAGCCGCGAATGGCCGGTCGACACGCGCCTCATGATGCAGAAAGACCCCGCCGCCCGGGTCCGCCGACAGGAGCAGAGTGCGCGCCTCGACGCCTTCATCCGCCGCGCGTTGGACGAGGGCTACCTGCGCGCCGACGTTGACGCGGCGTGGGCGCGGACGATCCTGGACGAACTCGTCGACACTGTCGCCCACCGGTTCCCCGACCTGGAACCTCCTCAGGCCGCCGATCTTGTCGCCGCCACCTTCCTGAACGGCCTCGGCACGACCTGACACCTCACCCACCGCGGAACAGGGCGAGCGCCGAACACGCGACACCGCTACCCGGCCGACCTGATGCGATCCTGGCCTGCGATCACGCCGTGTCGTCTGTGTCGGTCTTGCCCTCGCCGCGGTAGCCCTTGGGGCCTCAAGGAGCTGACCGACTCCGAAGGCACCGTCCACCGCGCCAAGACGGTGATCGTCGCCACCGGCTCCCGCCACCGCAAGCTCGGACTGCCGGGTGAGGAGGATCTGTCGGGGCGCGGGGTGTCTTGGTGCGCGACGTGCGACGGCTTCTTCTTCCGTGACCGGGACATCGTCGTGGTCGGCGGCGAGGACACCGCCATGGAAGAAGCGACCTTCCTGACCCGCTTCGCCCGCTCGGTGTCGATCGTGCACCGCCGCAGCCGCCTGCGAGCCTCGCAGGTGATGCAGAGCCGCGCATTCGCCGACGACAAGATCTCCTTCGCCTTCGACCGTGAGATCGCCGAACTCCACGAGAGCAGCGGCATGCTCGCCGGAGTGACGCTGCGCGATGTCTTCACCGAGGAGATCCGCCGCCTGGACGTGACCGGACTGTTCATCGCGATCGGGCACGACCCCCGCACTGAGCTCTTCGCCGACCAGCTCGACCTCGACTCAGAGGGTTACATCACCGTCCAAGCCCCACCACCCGCACCGGCATCCCCGGGGTGTTCGCCGTCGGTGACGTCGTCGACCACTCCTACCGCCAAGCCATCACCGCGGCCGGCACCGGCTGCGCCGCCGCCATGGACGCCGAGCGCTACCTCGCCGGCATCGGCGACGCGTCTGCGGCCAGCGAGCCGGCCCAGGCAATGGCCTGACCCGAGGACTCACGGTACCGCCGGTATGGCTCCTTCGCGTACCGCCGGCGCGGCCGTTCGGACCTGAGGCTGGAACGGTGAGAGCCGATGATGGTAGGCCCGGACTGCCTGCGGAGGGCAGGCGGTCCGCAGGCAGTCCGCAGAACGCTCGTAGACCCCGGTCGAAAGCCGACGCATGGCAACACCAGAGTGCCTGGTCAGAGCCGTGATCGGCGCCCCGCCGCAGGTCAGATTCGACCTGGATACGTTCCGCTTCAACGTCTGACCCCGGCGTTACCGTGCGCCAGGCGATTCGCCAAGAACGCAGGTCAAAAGGGGCCGGTCTCTCGGAAGCCCGGCCCCTTCCGTGTGCCTCCGCTGACTTGGTGCCGCCTTCAGTCGTGCTGCGATGGGGTGAGCTTGTCGAGATCCAGTCTGATTCTGAAGGGCACGGGACGCTTGAGGGTGCCCCGGAAGATGCCTGCGGGTGCGTAGACGCCAGTCGGTTCGTCGAGTTCGTAGACGTGCACGACGGGGGCCCCGTCTTCGTCCTCGATACACCAGTAGTGGGGGATGCCGGCCTCCGCGTACTTGCGCAGCTTGACCGTACGGTCCCGGTGCGCGGACTCGGGTGAGACGACCTCGATGACGAGCCGCACCTCGTCCGGCGCGAACCAGGTACGGTCTCCGTCGTAGTCGGCCGTCGTCAGCAGCAGGTCCGGCTCAGGCCGGTTACGCTCGTCGAGCCTTATGGTCATCTCACGGCCGACCCTGACATCGCCGGGCGCCTGCTCCATGAGAGCGACGGTGAGCATGGTGACGAGGTGGCCGTGCCACCACCTCTGCGGCGACATCATGAAGACAAGCGCTCCGTCGATCAGCTCGGTGTGGCGTGGTGCCTCGGGGAGGCGGTCCAGGTCCTCCGCGAGCCAGCCTTCCTCGCGCGGCGGGCGCATCCAGTCGGGCAGTGCGGTCATGGGTCAACCGTAGCCACTCGGCGAGACCCGGGCCACGAGACAGTCAGCGCGCGGCCCCCCGTCCGCGGGACTGCGAGCGGGGCCCGCCCCCGCACTGCTCCTCCTGTGCGGAGTGGCTGAGTCCAGATGGGACTCGATCCGCCTTGTCCACCTGGTCACGGTTGACGCGATCGCCATCCTTCGCGGCGACTCGCGCGTCGGCCGGTGTCGGGCCGGTCGGTCGCTGTTCAGAATCCCGGCTGAAGCATGGTGAACCGGACCTGTTCCGCGAGGGCCAGACGGGCGCCCGCCTCGGCCACCGTTCGGGCGGCCAGCGTTGCCTCGGCGAGCCTGGCGGGCAGCGCCTCGGCGAACTTGAACCACGCACGGCACGTCCGTCGATCTCGGGCAGGCCGAGGCCTTCCTCTGCCTGTGCCATGGCGTTCGCCCAACCGGGGCCTTCCACAACTGCCCGAACGAGGAGGACCGCACGGCCGCCGCGCTCAGGGCTCCCTCACCCTGGTCCCAGCCGGTCCGCAGCGAGTCCACCGACGCGGTGGTCTCGCCGGCCCGCGCCTGCGAGACGCCCACGCCGATCAGTCCCGCCGTCAGCGCGCCCGTCACCGCGAGCGCCGTTCCGCGCCACCGGGTCCTTGTCCTCGATATGCCGCCGCGTCTGTCATCACCCACGACGAAAACCCCCTCCGATGCCCGGTACATGAAGCCCCCGCGACCGCGCATCAAATCACACGTTCGACCCCATGTGAGGGGGTTGCCCCTTCTCCTTCGGACGGCCTCTCGCGACGCGCATGCGGACAACTCCCGTGCCGTGCGGAGCCGCCCCGGCGCGCGGGCTTTTCACAGGGAGCTTTGGGGCTTCTGTGTGCTGGTCCGGCGTTTCGGACCGTCGGCCCAGGGGGCCGGGGCGCGTCGGCCGGCTCGGCCGGCCGTTCCCGTCGCGGTGGCGTCAGGCGTCCGGCCGCTCACCGGCATCGGCGGACGGTCCTGGCGTTCGACGGCCCTGACGTGCCGGTCGAACTCCGTGGTCCCCTGGCGCGGGACTCGCCGCACCTCGCTCCGGCCCGGGCGGGGCTCGCCGGAGCGGTACCGCCAACGCCCCCTGCGGGTAGACATGTTGACCCTGTGAAACCCGAAGGAGTGAACTCTGTTACTGGAGTTGACGGTGGTAGCATTCCGCCGTCTGCGACCTTGATCCACTTTTGCTCAGACCCAGCGTCTGGACGCGGTCAGCTCTCCGCATCAAGCAGCCATGCAGTGCCCCGGACGGGTTGCGGATCCTTGCGAGGCGTACCCCCTTGACGCCCACATGCCACGCGCCGGGAAAGGTTTCCATGACTCAAGACGTGCTTCTTTGGTGCCTGGTTGCGATAGCGGTGATAGCCATAGCCGCAGTCGTGGCTCTGATGCTCCGCAGCAGAGCCCTGGGGAGGAGGAAGAGGGAGTCCGAGGCGGCGCTGGAGGCGCGGCTGCGGTATGCCCAGGGCGAACTCGACCGCGCACAGGGCGACCTGGTGAAGCTGCGGGACGAGCAGGACGGTGTCATCCGTGAGGCCGAGCAGGCCGCCGAGGAGAACACCAAGGCGGTCCTCAAGGGCGCCGCACGCTTCCTGCAGAGCCTCGCGGCCGAGCAGACCACCCTGCTGGACGGGGTCCAGCGTGAGTACGGCGGCCACGCGGTCCTCACCGACCTGATGGACATCACCCACGCCAATGCCCAGATGGCCCGCAAGGCGCAGGGCATCGCGGTCATGTGCGGCGCGCCGCTGGGCCGCCGCAACCAGCCCGCCAGCGTCTACGACGTCGTCCGCAGCGCCCAGGGCCAGATCCGCAACTTCCAGCGGGTCGAGATCATGCAGCCGAGCGGTATCGCGCTGAAGGCCTCCGCCGTCGCGCCGGTCGCCCTGGCCGTCGCCGAACTCCTCGACAACGCCGCCAGCTTCTCCCAGGCGGACGCTCCGATCGAGGTCACGTTCCGGCAGGTCCAGAAGAACCTGTGCATCGTCATCGACGACGCCGGCGTCGGCATGGGCGACGAGGACCGGCAGCGGGCGAGTGCCCTGCTGTCCGGCGAGAACGTACCCCGGCTGTCCCAGCTGGGCACCCAGCCGAAGTTCGGCTTCCCGGTGATCGGCCTGATCGCCCGTCAGCACGGTTTCACGGTGGATGTCACCGGCGTCTCCCGGTACGGCGGCGTGCGAGCCGTCGTCCTGCTGCCCGAGGAGCTGTGGACCATGGAGGAGACCCTGCCGCCGGCCGCCGAGGCCCCCGTGAGCAGCATCCGGCCGGTGGAGACCGGCAAGCCGGCGCGTACCGCGGGCGGGCTGCCGAAGCGCGGCTCCCGCATGTCGCCCACAGGCACCTCCAGCGGCGCGGAACAGGCGCCCCGGCGAAGTGTCCGGCGCGGCCCCGGCAGCCTGGCAGCCCTGCAGCGCGGCACCCAGACCGCGCGCGACGCGGCCTCCCTTGACGCCCCGACGCCCGGAGGGTCCGAGAACGCATGAGTACGCCAGACCTGTCCTGGATGGTCCAGGACATCGTGGACAACGTGCCCCGGGCACGGCACGCCGTGGTGCTGTCCGCAGACGGCATACCGCGCGGGGCCACGGACGGCCTGACCACCCAGGACGTGCGGACCATCTCCGCCGCCATGGCGGGGATGCAGTCGCTCAGCCGGGCCACCGCCCACTTCGCCGGACCCTCGCCGGAGCGGCGGTGGATCCAGACCGTCATCGAGTTCCAGCACGGCTGGGTGTTCCTGATCGGGGCCGGGCAGGGGGCCTACCTGGCCGCGGCCGCGGAGCCCGACGTCGACATGGAGCAGCTCTCGTTCCGTATGAACCGGCTGGTCTCCCGGCTGGGCAACAACCTCACGGCCCCGCCGCGGGTGACCGCCGGTGACGCGATCCAGGCCGGGGAGGACCCCTCGCTGCCGCGTGACGGAGAGGGCGGGTCGCTCTTCGTTCTCGCGGAGCTGGACAAGGCCGTGGCCTCGGTGCCGGGCGCGCTGCACGCGCTGCTGCTCGGCGCCGACGGCCTGCCGCGCGGGGCGAGCGCGGGGATCGGCAGGAATCTCGCGGACACGATCTCGGCGGCCATGACCGGTATCCACGCGTACAGCCGGGCGACCGCACCGTTCGCGGGCGGGCAGCAGGACGACGAGTGGATCCAGACGGTCATCGAGTTCGAGCACGGGTGGGTGTTCCTGATCGCGGCCGGCGAGGGCGCCTTCCTCGCGGCGGCCGCCGAGCACGGCTGCGACATCGAGGAGTTCACCGTACGTCTGAGCGACACGATGCCCACGCTCACCGCGGGGCCGGGCGCTCGGGGAGGGAGGGCGGGCGATGCATGACGACCTGGACGACGAACTGGAGCTGACGGCCCCGTTAGTCCCACTCTTCGTCATCGCGCAGGGACGCGCGCTGCCCCGCGACAGCGAGTACGAGCACACCACCATCATCACGGCCCAGGACGGTGCCCTGGCGACCGCTCGTACGCTGGCCCCGGAGGCCCGTACGGTGCTGGACCTGATCGAGGTCGGCTTCCTTTCGGTTGCCGAGGTCGCCGCCCACACCCAACTGCCGCTGGGCATCATCCGCATCCTGCTCGCGCAGATGGCCGAGGACGGCCTGATCCATGTGCGGAATCCGGTGCCTCACGCCGAACGCCACGACCCCGTCCTGCTCACCGCCGTGCTCGACGGCCTGATGCGAATTCGAACCGGAGCGTAATCCCGTGTATCTGGATCCCGACGTCTCCCGCTCCGTGAAGGTCCTGGTCGTGGGTCACTTCGCGGTCGGGAAGACCACATACATCGGAAGTGTCTCCGAGATAGAGCCGCTCCAGACCGAAGAGGAGATCACCGAGGCCAGCGAGGGCCTCGACGACCTCTCCGAGACCCCGGACAAGACGACCACGACCGTGGCGATGGACTTCGGTCGTCTCACCCTCAGCGAGGACCTGGTCCTCTACATCTTCGGAACCCCCGGTCAGGAGCGGTTCAAGCAGATGTGGGAGGGGCTGTCCCGGGGTGCGCTGGGGGCGCTGGTCCTGGTGGACCCCGACCGGCTCGAGGAGACGTTCCCCGTCCTGGACCTGGTCGAGGCGTTCGGTCTGCCGTACGTCATCGGCGTCAACACCTTCGACGGGAAGAGCCAGTTCCCGTTGTCCGAGGTGTGCGAGGCGCTCAACATCTCCGAGGACACCCCGGTCATCGACTGCGACGTCCGTGACCAGGACTCCTCGATGCAGGCACTCATCACGCTCGTGAAGCACCTCTTGTCCTCACTCGGCTAGGAGCCAGCATGCAACAGCCCTTCGACACGGCCGGGATACCGGCCGGTTGCCCCGCACACGGCAACGTCCCGTTGTACGGGACGGACTTCGGCTCCGACCCCGAGAGCACGTACGCCCGGCTGCGCGCGCTGGGGGCCAGCGCCCCGGTCGACATCGCGCCGGACGTCGAGGTCGAGCTGGTGACCAGTTACGACGCCGGCCTGTACATCCTGCAGAACCCGACGCTGTTCGTGCGGGACTCGCGCCGCTGGAACGCCCTGAACGAGGGCCGGGTGCCCGCGGACAGCCCGGCCCTGCCGATGATGGGCTACCGCCCCAACGCCCTGTTCAGCGACGGCGCCGCGCACGCCCGGCTGCGGCAGGCGGTCACCGACAGCCTCGCCACCGTCGACCAGGGCCGTCTCGTCCGGCTGACCCAGCAGTCGGCCGACTACCTGATCAGCCGTTTCAGCTCCGAGGCCCTCGGCCAGGCCGAGCTGATGGCCGCCTACGCCCAGCCGCTGCCCCTGCTGGTCTTCGGTGACCTGTTCGGCTGCCCGCCCGAGATCGGTGACCGCGTCATCGTCGGGATCACCGGCATCTTCCAGGGCACCCCGGGGGCCGACGAGACCCTGGGCGGCGCGCTCGCCGAACTGATCGCCCTCAAGCGGCGGGAGCCCGGCGAGGATCTCACCACCCGGCTGATGGTGCACTCCGCCCGGCTGACCGACGAGGAGGTGCTCCACCAGCTCGTCACCCTGCTCTCCGGTGGAACCGCGCCCCTGACCGCCTCGATCGGCACCAGCACCGCGCTGTACCTCAACGACGACTGGCCGACCGGCCTGCCCGTCGAGGACGCGGTCGTCAAGACCCTGTGGAACTACGCGCCGATCGCCAACTACGCCGCCCACTACCCCACCCAGGACGTCGAGCTGGGCGACCGGACCCTCCGGGCGGGCGACCCGGTGCTGATCTCCTTCGCGGCCGCCAACACCGACCCGAGGCTGACCGAGCACCGCGAGAAGCTCAGCTCCAAGGCCCATCTGGCCTTTGGCGCCGGCCCGCACGCGTGCCCGGCCAAGGACCCGGCGTTCATGATCGCGGCGACGGCCGTCGAGTCCCTGCTCAACCGGCTGCCCGATGTCGAGATACGCGTCCCCTTCAAGGAGCTCGCGTGGGTGGCGACTCCGTGGAGCCGCTCGCTGGTGACCGTGCCCATCCGGTACACCCCCCGCACGGTGCGGCCCGCGGCCGCTACCAGGCCCGCGACCCCGGCCTCCGCCATGGCGGCGCAGTCGCCCGCCGACTACCCGCAGACGGCCTCGGCAGGGCGTCCGGTCCACGCCGCAGCGCGGCCCAAGGGCGGGCTGTTCAGCCGTTTCCGGGCCTGGGTGAATGGCGAGTGATGTAAGTAACCCTATGAAAGCAATGTGTTATTGGATGCTTCAAGCACTCGACGGGTACGGATGGCGGCTGGCAGAAAGGAGCCGTCATCGTGGGGAGTGTCACGACTCCGTCAGCGGACCGTCGGGCCGTCATCTCCCTGTTCTCCCGTCTTCGGACGGCTGAAGGACAGGCCGATCCCTTCCCTATCTACGCGGAACTCAGGGCGCGCGGCGGAGTCAGCCCCGCGCCCTGGGGTGGTCACCTCGTGACCAGTTACGGCACCTGCGACCAGGTACTGCGCAACGGTGCCTGGCTCGAACCGGACACCAGGTGGCGGGAGCAGCAGGGTGCGCGCACCCGCTGGAGCGCCCCTTCTTCCCGGGAGATCAGCCACACCCTGCCCGCGCTCAACCCTCCGGAGCACACCCGGGTGCGCCGGTCGGCGGGCACCTTCGACCGCACCACCATCGACCGGATCGGCCGCCGGGTGAGCCAGGTGGTCGACCGGCTCCTCGACACCCTGCACGAGCGACTGCGCGACGGGGAGGCCGACTTCGCGGCACTGGTGAGCGACGAACTTCCCGTCGCCACCATCGGCGACTGGCTCGGGCTGCCGAGCGCGGACTGGCCCCGCCTGCGTGAACTGACCCACGACCAGGTGTTCACCCAGGAGCTCCTCCCGAACGCCAGTCAGCTGGCCCGTTCCGACGCCGCCATGGCCGAGCTCCGTACCTACTTCCTCGGCCTCGTGCGCGAGCGGCGCGGGCGCCCCGGCGACGACCCGGTCTCCGGCTGGATACGGACGTGGGACGAGCTCGAACCGGACCAGGACAGGGCCGACGAGGCGGTCTACTTCCTCGCCCTGTTCGTCCTGCTGGCGGCTCTGGAGACGACCGCGACGATGCTGTCGACCATGACTCTCCTGCTGGTCGAGGACCCCGGCCGCTGGCCCCTGCTCGCCGAACACCCGGACCTCGTGCCCGGGTTCGTCGAGGAGGCCCTGCGCTACGATCCGCCGACCCACGTGATCAGCCGGGTCGCCTCCCAGGACTGTCTCCTGGAGGACACCGAGGTCGGCGCCGGGGAGATGGTCCACCTCATGGTGGGCGCCGCCCACCGTGACCCGGCGCGGTTCGCCGGCCCCGACTCCTTCGACCCGCGGCGCAGGCCGACCCACCTGGCCTTCAGTGGGGGCATCCACTACTGCCTGGGCGCGCCTCTCGCCCGGCTGGAGGCGCAGACCCTGCTCCGCCACATGATCGCCCGCCTGCCGGGACTCACCCTGGTCCGCCGCCCCGCGCAGGCGTCCCGGGTGGCGTTCAGGCGCCTGTTGAACCTGGATGTATCACTGACATGAACTCGCCAATAACATCCGCCTCCGCGTCCGAGCGCGCCCCCGTCCCGGAACTCGCTGACACGGCCGAGTCCGTGCCCGTACCCATAGCCCTCACCCTGACCGGTCCGGTCCTCCATGTCCGGCTCAATCCAGCCGCTCGGGACGACGTGCTGAGCGTCGCCGTCGTGGACGAGCTCATCGCCGTCCTCGACAGCCTCCACGAGCAGCCCGACATCCGCATCCTGGTGCTCTCCTCCCTGGGCGAGGACTTCTGCCTGGGAGCCGACCGCCTGGAGTACCAGGACGCCCTGGCCGCCGATCCGACCGGGACCACGGTGCGGCGTATCGCGGACAAGGCCCAGCGCCTGTGCCAGGCCCTGGAGAACACCCATGTCGTCACCATCGCCCGGCTGCACGGCAGGGTCGTCGGTGCCGGCCTGGCGCTCGCCGCCTACTGCGACCTCCGCGCGGGGGCGGACACCTGCCGCTTCCGCATGCCGGAGATCGGCCTCGGACTCGCCCCCGCCTGGGGCGGTGCCATGGGCCGTCTGATCACCGAGGCCGGTGCCGCCCGCATCCGTGAACTCATGCTCACCTGCGAGGACTTCGACGCCGAGGCGGCCCGTCGCCTCGGTCTCCTGCACAGGACCGTCCCCCTCGGCCAACTGGACGAGGCCGTCACCGCCTGGACCAGACCCCTCGCCCGACGCTCGCCCCAGGCACTGGTCCTGACCAAACGGATGCTCACCGGTTACGCGAAAGCCGCCCGTACGGCCGACCCCGCCCTGCTCGACTCCCACCTCTTCGCCGCTCAACTCGCCCAGCACCGCGCGGCGACGGTCCAGTAGAAGAGCGCGTTCTCGTCGCCTCGCCCCGGCTCCGTCAGGGTGACGGCCGCGCCCGGCGGCACGGCCGAAGGCGACGTCCGGCTGTCGGCCGAGCCCGCGACCGCGGGCTCGGCGGGCAGCCCGCTCCGCCCCGGCCGGAGGGCGTCGAGCAGGGTCACGTGGACCAGGGCGCCGAGACCCGAGCCCGGCCGGGCCGTGCCCGGGGACCGTCACCGCGGTGCGGCCAGCGCGCTCTCGGCCGCCGCCAGGACCGTGCGGGTCTGGTGGGCCACCTGCCGGCGCACGGGGACCCAGCGCAGCCGCAGGGTTCTCGCGAACTCCGTGGACCAGGCGGTGAACAGGTCGTCCAGGTCGCGGCGCAGCCCCGGCGCGGCGGGGTCGGCCGCCGCCCCGAGCAGCCGTAGCAGCAGACCCGCGGCGCGCAGCGGCTGGCGGCGGGCCACGATGTCCAGGGCGCAGACCTGGGCCGTCGTCAGCCCCGGCGGATCGCCGGCCGCCTGCCGGGCGAGCGGTTCCCAGGAGCCTGCGACCAGGTCGTAGAGACCGTCGGCCATCCACTCAAGGACACGTCTGCGCGCGTCGTCGCGGGCCGCCGGCAGGAAGGGGCGCGCCTTGTCGAGGACGGCGGTCACCTGGCGCCCGCCGTCCCGTACCAGCCCGGCCAGGTCGTGCAGGGCGGCAGCGGGATCCGGGTGCGGGGACAGGTCGTCGGCCAGGTCCGTCGCCCACAGGGGTACTTCGACGATCGCCGTGACCCCGCCGTACCGTCCGGGTGCGCACCAGGTCGACACCGCGATGTTCTCGGAACCGGCCGCCAGCCGGGCGGCGCTCTCCGGCGGCGGCAGGACGTAGAGACCGGGGCCGGGGTTCTCCCAGTACAGGGCGTCGAACGTGCCGTGCTGGAGCGGGATGCCGAGTGAGGCGGCGGACTCCTCGAACGGCGTGGCGAGGCGGGGGAGGGCGCGGGTCAGCTGGACCCAGGTGCCGCCCGCGTCGACGCTGTGCAGGGAGCACTGCAGGAGCGGCCGCAGTTCGTCGATGACGTCGAACAGGGCCTGGCTCTCCGGGAGGTGCCGGGACTCGATGGGGGCCCACTCCGGCTGTTCCGCCGCGACCGGACGGTAGGCGGCACGGTAGTAGTCGGCCGGGGTGCGGCCGGGCCGGGCCGTCGCCTCCTCGATGCCCTGGCTCAGCGCGGCGCCGTCCGGGTCCAGGCACAGGACGAGATCCCAGGTGACGAGGGAAAGGTCGGTCGCCGCGGCCGGCCGGCCGCCGTGCGCCGGGGATGTCGCCGGGGCGCTCAGCAGCCGTTCCGCCAGCGCGATCGCGGTCGTGCCGCCGACCGGTTCGTCGGGGTGCGGCCGGGCGACCACCAGGACGTGGTGCGGCCCGTGTCCCACGGACAGCATCAGGATCGGGCGGCCGGCCCGGGAGGCGCCGATCCGGCGCAGCCGGCCGGTCCCGGGGAACCGGGACACCAGCCGCCTCGCCGAGTCGGCGACTTCCGCGACCGTGAGGTAGCGGTCAGGCATCGGTGCCCGGTCAGCTGCCGCCGTTGCCACCGCTTTCGCCGGTGGTCTCCTTCTTGTCCAGCGGCCGGATCTCGATCTTGTTCGGCATGCCATCTCCTCCCGACGGTGGCCGTGGCGTGCGGTGATTGACGTGCTCTTGCCAGAGTTGGCCGTACCGGCAACCCTTGTCAACGTCCTTGGTCCACAAGCTGGTTGAGACTCAGGAGATTGGCGCGAAAATGACCGTACCCGCGATGCGGCGGCCTCGGATCAAGCCGGAACACCGGGCCTACCGGACCGTCGACGGCCATGTGCGGATCGGGAGCGTCGTGCACGGCATCGGCGCCGAGATCACGGATCCCGACGGCTGGGTGTGGACGCTGGTGGAGACCATGGACGGCACCCGCAGCGCCGCCGACATCGTCGCCGAGGTGGCCCGCCGCCATCCGGGACTGCGGCTGCCGGACCCGGACATCGCCCAGGCGATCACGGACCTGACGACGGCCGGGTACGTGGAGGACGCCGGTGCCGAGCCGCCCGCGGAGCTGTCCGAGCGGGAACGCGAGCGGTACGGCAGGGGGATGACCCTGCTGCGCTGGATGGACCTCCGGCCCCGGGAGAGCGCCTGGGAGCCGCAACTGCGGCTGCGCCGGGCCCGGGTGCTGCTGGTGGGCGTCGGGGGCACCGGCGGGACCGCGGCGCGGGACCTGGTGGCCTCCGGGGTGGGGCGCCTGCACTGCGTGGAACCGGACGTCGTCGAACTGTCCAACCTCAACCGGCAGACCCTCTTCGGCGAGCGCGACCTCGGCACGCCGAAGATCGACGCGGCGCTGACGGCGCTGCGCGCCCTGAACTCGGACACGACGGTCACCGGCGAACGCCGGGAGGTGCGCGGGCCCACGGACCTGGAAGAACTGCTGGCCGGCGGCCCCGGCGACGGCTCCGGGTACGACGTGCTGCTGCTGGCGGCCGACCGGCCCGCGGTGATCCGCAGGTGGGCCAACCAGGTCTGTCTGGCCACCGGGACGGCGTGGGCCGAGGCCGGGTACCGCGGTCCGCTGGTGAGCGTCGGGATGTTCAGGCCCGGCCGGGGCGCGTGCTGGGAGTGTCTGCGCAGCGCCGAGACCGAGCGGCGCGATCTGCGGCTCGCGCCCGGCCAGGACGAGGAGGCGGCCTCCCCCCGCATGCCGTGGAACCCGGTCAACGCGGTGACCGCGGGTCTGTCCGGCAGCCTGCTGGCCCATGCCGCGCTGACACTGCTGTGCGGGATCCCGCCGGTCGACCCCGGATGCCGGTTCGGCCTCAACCTCATGCTGCCCGGCGACCCCGTCACGCAACGCGCGGAGCGCCGCCCCGACTGCCCCGCCTGCGGAACCGCCGGTAGTGCCCGCACCGCCGGGTCGGCGCGGACGGCCGGGGGGTCCGCGTGACCGGTACGGCGGCGGTGGACCGGCCCCGGATCGAGCCGTCGACCCGCGTCGTGCTGCACGACCTCGGGATCCGGCGGGACCGGGACGAGTGGATCGTGGGCCGCATGGCCACCGGGACCTTCGTGGCCCTGCCCGCGGCCGGGGCCCGCGCGGTGGAACTCCTCGGCCAGGGGCTGAGCGTGGCCCGCACGACGGACCTGCTGCGGGAGGAGACCGGCGAGGAACTCGACGTCGAGGACTTCGTCCGCGACCTGGCGGCCCTGGGCTTCGTGGCACGGATCGGGGACTGCCCGGTCCCGGACGCCGAACCGCCGCGCGCGTCCCTGCCGTGGCTGCGTCCGCGCACGGTCCGGTTCACCCAGCACCCGGCGCTCGCGGTGGGCGTCGGACTGCTGATGGCCGCCGCCGTCGCCGTCCTGGTCCACCGTCCCGACCTCATTCCGTGCTACCGCGACCTGCTGTGGAGCCCGCACGGCAGCCTCGTCCTGGTCACCGGGGCGGCGGCCGGGTGGGCGCTGCTGTTCGCCCACGAGCTGGCGCACCTGGTCACCGCCCGGGCCGCGGGCGTGCCGGGGCGGATGCGACTGGGCACCCGGCTGCAGTTCCTCGTCATGCAGACCGACATCAGCGGCATCGAACTCGCGCCCCGCCGCCTGAGGCTGACGGCCTACCTGGCGGGTATCGCCCTCAACCTGTCCGTCGCCTCGGCCCTGGTGCCGGTCCTCGCCCTGACGGACCCCGGGACGACGGCCCACCGGCTGCTGGCCGCGGCCCTGCTGCTGGCCCTGCTGCCACTGCCCTTCCAGTGCATGGTGTTCACGCGCACCGACCTCTACTTCGTCCTCCAGGACGTCACCGGCTGCCGGAACCTGTACGGCGACGGCCTCGCCTACGCCCGCTACCGGATCCGGCGGCTGCTGCGCGCCACCCGCCACGCCACCACCGACCCGAGCACCCGGCTGCCCCCGCACGAGCGGCGTGCCGTCCGCCTCTACAGCGTCGTCCTCGTGGCCGGCACGGCGGCCTGCCTGGCGTTCATGGCCGCCGTCACCCTTCCCGCCGACCTCACCCTGCTGGTCCGGGCGGCTCGCGGACTGGGCCCCGACCACGGCCTCGCGCGCAACGCCGACTCGGCGGCCGTGCTGGTCACCCTGGGCGGGGTCAACGTCCTGTGGCTGGTCACCCGCTGGCGCAACCGCCGCGCCCGCCGGTCCGCGTGAGGGTGCGGGGTGCGGTCGTCGGGCGGCTGCGGGCCGCTGGGGCCGTTCGCGCAGTTCCCCGCGCCCCTTGGGCCGGGACAGGTGGGCCCACCTTCTCGGGGGCGCGGGAACTGCGCGACAAGCCCCACCGGGCCGCAGCGAGTCGACGACCGCGCCCCGCCCCCCCTCACGCGGACCGGCGGCTACGCCGACTCGCGCAGCCGCAGTTCCGCCCCCACCGCCAGCTCGTCGGGGCGCAGCGGGGCGGCGCCGGTCAGGAGCCTGGCCGTCTGTTCGACGGCGAGCGCTCCGAGCCGGCGGGTGTCCAGGGCCACCGTGGTCAGCGCCGGTTCGACGAGGGTGCCCAGGCCCAGGCCGTCGAAGCCCAGGACCGCGAGGTCCCCGGGGACCTGGCGGCCGAGCCGGCGGGCGCCCCGCAACGCGCCGAAGGCGATGATGTCGTTGAACGTGAACACGGCGGTCAGGTGCGGGCGCCGGGCCAGGAGTTCGCGGAGCGCGTGCTCGCCACCGTCCACGCTCTGGTCGGCGCGGGCCACCGAACCGGCGTCCAGCGCGCACGCGGACATCGCGGAGTCGAACCACTCGTGCCGGACGCTCGGCTCGGAGCGCTCCGCGTGGTCCAGCATGCCGATGTGCCGGTGTCCGGCCGCTGTCAGGTGCCTTATCGCCGCGTGCACGCCCGCCTCGCCGTCGATCCGGATCGAGCTGAACCGCTCGGTGGGGCGTTTGCGGTCGATGAGGACGACGGGCAGCCCCCGGGTGAGCCGCGCGATCTCGTCCTCGGCCAGGCTCAGATAGCCCACCACCGCGTCCACCTGGGAGGCGATCACCTCCAGGGTGCCCCGCTCCTCCTCGACATGGTCACCGGTGTCGTACACCACGACGTGCCAGCCGCGGCTCCGGGCCGCGTCCAGCGCGGCGGCGGCGACCTCGGTGAAGAACGGGTTGAGCAGATCGGGGATGACCAGTCCGACGCTGATCGTGTCCTGCCGCACCAGCCCGCGTGCGAACCGGCTCGGCCGGTAGCCCAGCTCCAGGGCGGCGTCCAGGACGCGCTGCTTCGTGGAGACGCCGATCTCGCCCTTGTCGTTGAGCGCGCGTGACACGGTCTGCCGGGACACTCCCGCGGCTTCGGCCACATCGTCGATCGTCACCCTGCGGGGTCCGGTCCCCGACGGCGCCATCACTCACCTCCGTGCAGTTGCCGACGCGGCCGCGTCGCAGGGACACCGAGTATGCCGGGTCCGACGTTTTGAGTCTTGACACTCCGGCGGACCGGAGCCCACACTCCCAATCACTTCCCGTTACCGCTCCCGTGAGCGCTCACGTTACCGCTCACGGAACCTGATTCCAACCAGAAGGCATCCGCCTCCAGGTGTCAACGTCGACCCGCCTGCCGACCTTCGCCAGGCGTTCTCTGGAACGGAAGACATGACCAGCACAGCCACACGCACCCGCCTCGCCGCCGCGGCCGCCACCGCGGGCATCGTCGTACTCGCCGGATGTTCCTCGTCCGGTACGTCGGACAAGGCGTCCTCCGCCTCGTCCTGCGCACCGGCGAAGGGCAAGGTCACCCTCCAGTACTGGAACACCGTTCCGGGCATGGACAAGGTCGTCGCCCTGTGGAACAAGCAGCACCCCGACGTCCAGGTCGAGACCAAGAACATCTCCAACGACCAGTACGGCACCCTCGGCAACGCCCTCAAGGCGGACAAGGCGCCGGACCTCGCCCAGGTCGGCTACGACGAACTGCCCAACCTGCGCACCCAGAACGCCTTCGTCGACGCCTCCGCCTGCAAGGCGGCCACCGCGGCCAAGTCGAAGTTCGTGCCCTGGACCTGGTCGCAGGCCAGCTTCGGCGACACCGGGGTGTTCGCCCTGCCGCAGGACACCGGTCCGATGGCCCTGTTCGTGCGCACCGACATCTTCAAGAAGTACGGCGTGGCCGTCCCCACGACCTGGGACGAGTACGCCACGGCGGCCGAGAAGCTGCACAAGGCGGACCCCGACCTCGACATCACGTTCTTCGACCCGAACAACGCCGAGTGGTTCAACGGCCTGCTCTGGCAGAACGACGCCCACATGTACGGCTACTCCGGCGACAAGTGGCAGGTCAGCGTCGAGTCGGCGCAGAGCAGGCAGGTCGCGGACTACTGGCAGAAGCTGATCTCCGGGAAGCTGGTGCGCACCGACCTCGCCAACGGGTCGACGCAGATGTACGCGGCGTACCAGAAGGACCAGATCGCCAGCTACGTCGGCGCCGCCTGGGGATACAGCATGTTCCGCGACAACCTGCCCAAGCAGGCCGGGAAGTGGTCGATCGTCCCGATGCCGACCTGGGGCGCGGGCGGCTCCTCCGGTGACTGGGGCGGCTCGACCGTCGCGTTCATGAAGGGCAGCAAGCACCTCTACGAGTCGGTCGAGTTCAACACCTGGCTGAACAGCGACCCGCAGGCGCTGGCGATGGAGAACGAGCTGGGCGGTCTCTACCCGGCGGCCCTCGACGGGCTGAAGCTGCCGGCGCTCTCCAAGGGCGTGCCGTACTACAACAACGAGAAGATCTTCGACGTCTTCGCGGACTCGTCCAAGAAGATCGACACCAGCTTCAGCTGGGGCCCCACCCAGAAGACGGTGAACCTCGCGCTCCAGGACGCGATGGCCAAGGCCGCGGCCGGTGACGGCGCCCTGACCGACGCGCTCGCCGCCGCCCAGGCCACCGCGCTGAAGTCGATGAAGGACCAGGCCATTCCGGCCGAGGGGGGCAAGTGACCGCCGTATGACCGACATCGCGCCCCGCCCCGCCGGCGTGGTGCCGCCGGCCGGGGGCCGCCGCCGTCGTCTCGACGG
>NZ_JBHZAN010000025.1:0-177091 GCF_042754285.1 Streptomyces sp. NPDC059224 | reverse complement strand
GCGGGTACAGAGGGCGCAGAGCGCCCTCTGAAAGACCGTCAGCGCAGAGCGCTGACCGGCCGGCCAAGGGGCCGGCCGTGGAGCCGGCCCGCGGGGCGGGCCGGAGGCCGGCGGGTGGTTCGGCCTCTAATTCAGTTCCTCTTTCCGGGGGTTGTGGTCAGAGAATGGCTGGCTAGGTGGGAGGGGGTTCCCTCGTGGTCCTGGCGGGCCTTTTCTGTGGTTTCTCGACGGGTTTTCAGGTTGTCCCGTTGGTGTTTCTCTGCGGGTGGTCCTGATTTCCTGTGCGGTCTGATTATTCTAAGGGCTTGGGGGCCTGGAATTCAAGTTGTGCGGCGGGAATTGACGGGGTTTCCGTTCTCCCGGCCCTGGGGGTTCGCTTCGGTCCGGCCGAGCGGCCCCGTGCGGCTCCAGCGGGAGCCTACAGGGGGTCCCGGCAGTCAGGGAAGGGGTTTCCGGGGTGAGGCTCCAGGGGGGCCGCGTGCGGCGATCCGGGGCGCGTGTGAGGGTGGCGTTAGATTCGCGGTCCGGGAATTGGCGGGTTGTCAGATTCGGCGGACCCGGGGGTGTTAGATCCGGGGTTGCTTCAATCGTCGTACATGGGGCGGGTGTTAGATTCGCTGGTTGGGTTGGCGGGGGTGTTTCCGGGTGGCGCTAGATTCGCGCCGGGTGGTTGGGGGGTGTTAGATCCGGGCTTGGGCGGGGGTGGGGGTCGGGTGGCTCCGGTGGGTTCGGGGTGGGTCGGCGGTGCGGGTCCCGGTGGTGGGTGTGGATGGTCGTCGGGGGTGGGGTGGCGGGTTGAGGTTCCTAGTTGGGGGTGGGTTTGATTGAGCGCGTTGGGGTGATCCCGTTCCGGTGTTGTGTATTCATGTTTCGGTGTGTACTATAGTTATCACGAGGTCGGGGGAACGAAGAACCGGCCGAGAAACCACCTACTGACCCTGTTGGAGGGGATCTTCATGTCCGGTACCAAGACGTTCACCACCCCGGCCGGTAACACCTACTCGTACGCGGTCGAGACGGGCGAGAACGGCGAGGCGGTCTACGACCTGTCCCGCGTCCTCCAGGACGGGGTGTTCCCGATCGGCACGGTCGTGGTCCACCCGAACTGGGAGCTGTTCCCGAAGACCGAGGGTCTGCTGAACGTCCAGTTCGGCAAGGGCAGTGCCACCGACCGCCACGAGCGGACCGACGCCCCGAAGCTGGGCGACATGGACCTGCCGTACGTGGTCGGCAGCCACCTGGTCAACCCGGCCGACCTGACCGCCGCCACGGACAACGGGGCCGCGCCGCTGCTGACGTTCCGCAAGCGGATCATGGGTGCGGCCTTCGAGACCAACTCCCCGGCCGAGCACGCGAGCCAGGACACCTTCGAGAAGGTCCGCGACCTCGTCACCGGCCTGGTCACCACCTACCAGGCCGACAAGGCCACCCCCAAGCGCGAGGCCGCGTACACCAAGTTCCTCAACGCCCAGCGCGCCGACGCCGTCCAGGCCCAGATCAACAAGCTCGACGACAAGGCGCAGGCACTCGCCTTCATGCGCGCCGAACTGGTCGAGAAGCTCAACGGCTACAAGACCGCCTAACCCCCCACCCCCCAGGCCCGGCGGCCCCCCAACCCCCACAGGGGCCGCCGGTGCCCACCACCGGCCCACGGCGGCCCCTCCAACCCCTCCCACACCAAGCCCCGTCATCGCAACGCGACAGGACCCAAAGGACTTCAAGTGACACAGTCGATCTTCACCGCGCGCGAATGTGAGTTGCTGGACGAAGCGCTTGGCGCGCTGAGCGAGGCAGCGGCCGAAGCTCTCAGCGATGAGACTGCGGCACAGCTCGAAGCTCTCGGCTTCAAAATTCACGGTCTGGGGCCGAAGCGAACGTGCCCCGGATGGGGCGAGGAGTGCGGGAACGAGATGGAGGCGGGGGCGGACCTCTGCCCCGATTGCCGCATGGGACGGCTGGACGCGCAATCCCCCCGGATTCCCTGCTAGCCCTTCCCCGAGACAGCTGTAGATCTCTAGACCAGGGCAGGGCGGCCCTACCCTCCAAGGGCCGCCCGCGCCCGCTCCAGGCCCAGCCCCGGCCCCTCTCTCATCCCCCGGGGCTGAGCCACGGCGTTGTTGCGTATTCGTGTTTCACTGTGTACTGTAATCACATCAGCCGGTCAGTACCTGCACCAACTCCTGGGAGATTCCATGTTCGCCCTGCTTCGCCGCCGTTCACCGAAGGTCGCTACGCCCGCCGAGAAGTCGGCGATGCGGCCCGCGATCGAGACGTCGGCGATCTGCTCCGAGACTGGGCTCCCGTACGGCGAGCCTGGCTCCGTGGAGCGGCTGGCCTGGATTTTCGCCGAGCAGGACCTGGAGGACATCCAGGAGCGCATGGAGTACTTCGCGGCACGCGCCGCCGCGCGCCCCGAGTCCGGCCTGGTCGTGTCCACCATCAAAACCCCCATAGCCCGCCCGCACATCCTTCTCATCGGCGACTTCGAGTCCGACGGGGACCGGCGCGGCGGCACATGTGTTGAGTGCGGGGCGCACGGTGAACTGTCCGCGCTTCGGGACCTTGCCCGGAACGACCTCGGCTGTGAGGCGACTTGGTTCTAACGCCGGATGCCGCCCCCCGGTGGGGGCGGCATCCAAGTCCGACCGCACATCTCCGCGCCACCCTCACAAGCTAGGAAAGTGGGAGCAATGATGAACCACAGGATCGGGCGCAGGATCGGGCGCAGGACTGGAATCTTCCTGGGTGTCCTGCTGGGTGTCTCTGCGATCGTCCTTACCGTGTTCTGCCTCAAGATCTCCATGGATGCTTCGCACGCGCTCTCGAACCCCGCCGCCGAAGCTCAGACCGTGCGCCATTGCCGGTAACGGCTCGCGCTGTTGCGCCCCGAAAGGACCCCTAATGACTGACAGCAAGCTCAATGAGTTGCTTGCCCGCGCAGCGAGCGGCGACCCCGAGGCCGCCGCCGCCTTCCGTCGAGAGCGGGCACTGCGGCTCCACGCGGCAGAACGCTTCCGCGCGAGCGGCCGGGCCGCCGCACTGCGGATGCTCCGGACTGCCTCGTAATCTCGCGCGCCGCGCCCTCCCAGCGCGCCCCCTCCCCCCTCCTCCCTTGCTCGCGCCCCGCTCAGCGTTTCGCTGGGCGGGGCCGCTTGCGTTCCGCAGCCCTCGGCGATCTGCTCAACTCCTCGACCCTCTCCACCCCGTCGCGGCGCTCTGCGTCATGCTCACCGTCCCTGGGCCGTCCCGCTTCCGTTCTCCCGTCCTGTCTCGTGCTTCGTGGTCTGTCCGTGTCTCGTCTGTCGTTGCTCCCTCTGTTCCTCCACCTCTTCGGCTCTTGTGCTCTGCGGCTTCTTCCTCTCGCTTGCTGTTGTCGCTCCGCCTGCTCTCGCTCTTCGCTGCTCCTCTTTCCCTCGCTCCATCCCGTCCTGCTGCTGCTCTCCCATCCATGTCGCTTCTTCCTCTCCCCGCCGGCCTTCTCCTTCCCCTTCGCCCGTGGCTCTTCGCTGATGTCCTCGTAGCCCTTGGGGGTCTCGTAGAGAAGTAGTCGGCGCGCTCCAACCCCCTTGACCGTCGCCCTGAAGTGCAGGTCTCCGTGTCGAGGGCGCAGCCTGGGGGCAAGTTGTAGGGCAAGTTGAAAGGCAAGCTGTAGAGCAAGTTGTAGGGCATGTTGTGGGGCAAGTTGTAGGGCAAGTTGGCCTCTGGCGGTGGTCTGCGTGGCCAAGTCCCGTCTTTCGCGGGGGGTGATTTCTCTCCCCTCCGGCATTCACGGAGGGGAGAGAAATCACCCCCGCGGGATCTCTGGGGAGGGGAGGAGAAATCTCCCTCCTTTCAGGTCAGGGGGGAGATTTCTCAGTTGCCGCCCTGGGGGAGATTTCTCTCCCCCTCGGGTCGGGGGAGAGAAATCACAGTCCAACGGAGCGGCCCTGCGACGGCCAGCGCTTGCGCAGGTGGGGCGTGCCGCTCGGCGCCGGCTGTTCTGGCTGCCTGGGACGCGGCGGGGTCATGCTCCCTGCGACGCCACGGTGGCCGCGCTGGGTTCGCCGTCGGAGATGCGCCCGTCGAGGCAGAGGTCGCGGTAGCCGGGCGTGTAGGTGAAGCCGTGTCCACCGCAGGTGGCGCAGTCCGGGGCGTGGGCGGTGGGGGCGCCGAAGCAGAGAATCGGCTCCTGATGGACGGCGGTGTAGGTGTCGTCGCCGTGGTGCTCCCAGGTGAGCACGGTGAGGACTTCACCGGTGCCGTCGCAGCGCCCTGCGCAGTCGTGGGGGTGCGGGTCCTCGTCTTCGTTCTGGTCGTCGAAGTCGCGGAAGGCGTCCAGGAGGTAGGCGCGGGCGCGCAGATCGTTCAAGGCTGGCCGGCGGTCGAAGGCCCGCAGGGCGTGGCCGGCGGTGGCTGCGGCCACGGCTGCGGCGCTGTCGGCCGGTGCCGCGGTGGCGGCCCAGTCGAGTAGGAGTCCGCGGGTCATGAGGTGTCGCCGTTGTTCGCTGGCCACGTCGACGGCGGGGAAGCGGGAAGCGAGGCCGAGGTTGGCCCAGGCGTAGGTGTCGAGCATTTGGCGAACCACCCGGGGGGCGGGTCGGAGGAAGGGGCGCTTGGGTGGCAGAGAGTCGTCAGTGGCCTGGGGGGCTCGGCGTGCGTCGCCGTGGGTGTGCTGGTGGAGTCGGGCGTACTGGGCTCGCAGGTGGTCGAGACCGTTGTGGGGGTGGTCGTCGAGGGCCAGGCCGTCGACCTCGCGGAGGAGGGCGCCGTGGTCGCGGGCGGCTTCGTAGAGGTCGGGGTCTCGGGTGCGCAGGGCGAGGACGTCGACGAGTGCGCCGGCGTGCAGGAGGTTGAAGCGGCGCAGGACGGGGACGGCGTCGCTGTCGGGGTCGTATTCCAGAGCGTCGGTGAGGCGATAGTGGGTCCAACGCGCTTCGAGGATGAGCCGGGTGATGGACGGGCGTTCGTCCCGGTACACCTTTACGGTGTGTTCGGGGTGCTGGCCGACGGGCACGAGGGTTCCCTTCAGGTGACTGGTGGCGGGTTAGCGGGGCCTGGTCGGCCCGGGCTTCATCGGGTCGTTGCAGGCGAGGTCACGATGGCGTCGGCTAGGCGGTGAAGGCTGACGCCCTGCGGAGCTGCAGCCTTGACGACGCGGTGCGCCGCTCCGGCGGGGGCGTGGGGCAGTGCGAAGACGCGGCCGCGGTCGAGGACGGCGAGGAGGCGTGCGGCGTGAAGTTCGCATCCATCGGCGCCAGCGTTGTCCGCGTCGAGCACGGTCACGGCACCGGGGCCGGCGCAGGTGGTGTGATCCGTCGGGAGTGTGGCGGGGCAGCGGGCCATCGGTCCTCATCTGGTGGGCTGGGTGAAGTGGCTGTATGGGGCTCCGGGCTGGCGGGGACGGAGCCTGGGCTGCGGCTAGCACCGTTCTTCGTCGAGGAGGTGCGCGTGGCCCCAGGGGTTCGGTTCCGGGATCGGGCGTCGTGTCAATGTCGCGGAGGCGCTCGCGGCAGCGTTCTTGTACGTAGCCGCGGCGGTGCAGGGGGTTTGGGCCAGGCCGAGGCTGTGGCGCACCAGGGGCAGTGCGGTTTCCTGGTCAGGCGCTGGCTGAGGGCGAGCGCGAGCAGGGTGCCGGCGGCTCCGAACACGGTTCCGAGAACGAAGGGGTGCGTCTGGTGTCTCCCACTGGATGATGCGGGGCCACCGGGTGGTGGCCCCGCATCGGCGGTCGTCGGGGGGCGGGGGTGCTGGGGTGGGTAACTGGTCGCGTGGCAGCGGATCGCCAGGGAAGAGGGACAGGTGTGCCTCGCCGGGGCTCTGTGGCGTCGGTATTCGTGCCGTTTCGATCACCACCAGTGCCGGAACAGGTAGTCACCGCGCGGGAGTTCGCCGCGTCGGATGAGGTCGGCGAGGACCAGGTTCAGCGACGGGGAGAAGGCGCGATCGGCGAAGAATCGGCTCTCGAACACGGCGTTCTCAAGGTCTTGCGTTTCGGGCGGGTTCGCCTCGACAGTGGCTGGTGTGTTCTCGTCAGCGACGCGGATGCTCAGCCAGTAGTCCAGCTCGCTCATGCCGGTCTTGTAAACGACCTCACCGATACTGGAGTCCCAGCCCAAGTACACCCTCGCGTCATCGAGCTGTTCGAGTGCCTCCTCGTAGTCCCCGTCGGAGGTGAGTTCGTACAGCTTCACGCTGTCATTGGGGATGTGCTCGTCGTCCCGCTGACAGTCGCGCAGCGAGTTGTACGGCTTGCCGTAGACGCGCTCGGCAATGGCTCCGATCGGGATGTAGCCGTTCCCGGCGGTCGCATGATCAGCGTGTGGCTCCAGCACGTAGATGCTGTAGGGCGTGTACTCGGGTGCATCGGGCATGACGGGTCCTCCTCGTGGGTCTCCGGGGTCGGTCAGATGTGGTCGTGGAGATCGGTGTCGTTGTAGGTGGTCTCGGAGACCGTGATCCAGCCGGTTCGGTCGCCGTCGCGGAGCTGGAGCTCCCACTTACCCGGCTGCCAGTGCTGACCGGTCTGCTTCCGGCCGACGTACTGCCGCTGGCACTGCTTGGTGGGCTGGCTGCTGCCGCCTGTGGTCGAGCCGGAAGAGCCGGGCTGGGTGGTGCCGGAGGTGCCTCCGTTCGTGAGCGACTTGCCGGGCTGGGCACCGCCGGACGAACCGCCGGAGCCGTCGGGGGTGGTGTCGTTCTTCTTGCCAGTGCTGCCCGACGAGCTGGACTTGCTGCCGCTGGACTTGCTGCCGCTGGAGCCGCCGCTGCGGCCCTCGAAGGCGGTAGTGGTGAACGAGCTGGTGCGGATAGTCGAGCAGTCCCGGCGGTACACGTCCTCGTAGTCGGGGATCCAGTGACCGGCGTAGCCGCGCTTGTCGATGACTTCGCCGTGCTTGACGGGCCCGTTGGCGCAGCCGGTGAGGGCGAGGAGCGCGGCGGCCGTTAGGGCGGTGCCGAGCGTCAGGGTGCGGGGGGTGGGCACGTTGGGCTCCAGGAGGTGTGTGGGTGCGCTCGTCTGCTACAGGTGTTGTGCGCGAGCGCCGTGTGACACAGAGGCGGAACTTTCTCCGCGAAGATCACAGTACACATTGAATTCTCAATACGCAACACACAGTTGGGGTGCCGACCCGTCTCCTCGTCGTGAGGCGTTGGGCAGCCCTGGCGTTGGGCGCGTCAGAGCGCTGTGTGAGCGCTTGCGCGTCAGCTAATGGACTGGATGATCCAGGCGAGTAGGCAGACGCCGGCGATGACCGCCCACATGCGCAGGGCGGCCGGATCCTTAGCGATCGACTTGGCGTTGGACTCGAACACCTCGGCCGTCGGCATCATGCCGGGGTGGACGGTGTCCCGGTGCTCGTCCCGCTTGGCGGCGGCCTGCCCCTTCGGCAGCCACCCGGTCGTGATCCCGCACGGGCCGCACTCGTACCGCCATGCCACTGCGGGCTCCTCTTGCGCCGGTCCTGTCGGATGTGGTTCGACGGTACCGGGGTGCCGCGCCCTACGGGATGGGAACAAGCCGATAGGGAACGGTAGATGGGGGCGGTAGACGCTTCTAGCGTTGGGATAGATGCGCAGGTCAGACGGTCGTAGATGTCACCGATAGATGGCTGGTGGCGCCTCCGCGGGGGAGGGGAGTGATGGCCGGCCGAGAGAGGTTTCGGGCGCCCAGGAGCTCCCTCTGGCCGGCGGCCGGGGGAGCTCCCGGGCGGATGGTTCAGGCACTGTCCGCAGGGGCCTCAAGGAAGGCGACTTCGGGGGGTGGAGCGGGGGGCTCGGCAGGGGGTGCGGCGGGGGCGTTCGGGGTGAGGTCGGGGACCAGCTGGGCGGGGATCTGTAGGGCCCTGCCGAGGGCCTGCTCGAGGTCGGCGATGTGCACCCCGAAGTAGTTCCTCCCCTGGATGCCCATCTGGGTTCGGACGGGGATGTCGAGGGCTTTGCACTTCTGTCTGATCACGGGTTCCGTCCAGTCGGCCAGCATCCTCTCCCGGTGGATCCGTTCGAGGAGAGTGTCGGTGTGGACGCCCTTGCGGCCCTGGCGGACGGCGAAGGCGACGCTGTGCTCGACGAACGCTGCGAAGGCGGCGTCGGCTTCGGCCGCAGCGGCTTGGGCCTGCGTCGTTTCGGGGTCCCACTCCCCCGCCGTTTCATGATCGTTTAGGGTGTCGGTCCCCTGAGGCGCCTCCTCCTCGGCAGTGGTGTGCGCGTCTTCCAGGTCCTTCACCGTACGGCCGGCCGACAGCCCGGTACGGACGGCGACGGTCGTGACGACGACGAGTCCGGCGACGCCGTAGACGTACAACAGCCCTGGGTGCTTCTCCGCGAAGTAGAGGGCGACGTAGCCGACAAGGCCGAGTGCACTGAGGCGGACGAGGAAGCCCCCGCTCTCCTGGTCGCCGTCTCGCAGCCAAGCTCCCACGTAGCGCAGGGCAACCATGGTGGCGCTGACTACGACGGGCACCTCGCGCACGAACGGGATGTGCTCCAGCCTGATTTTCCGCCGTCCCTGCTTGGCAGTGTTCGTCTTGTCCGGCTTCCCGCTCATGCCCCCACCAGGGACAGCCCGGCGGTGGCGACGGCGATGACGGCTCGCCAGATGGAGCCCTGAGCTGCGGACATGGCGGCCGCGGTGAGCATCCCCCACAGGGCGCCGGTGAACGGCACGATGGGAGCGAAGGCGGACAGCACGAGCAGGATGATCACGACGGCGGTCATGCCGATGGATCCCAGGTCGGGATTCTCGGCGATCTGGCGCGGGATGTCCTGGACGGCGGTGCCGAGGTCGTGGGGCCAGGAGCCGGCGCGCAGGAAGGCGAGCTCGGCGAAGAAGCCGATGGCCTGGGCCGGGCCTCGGGCCAGCTTCTTCTTCCCCTTTCCCCAGATGCCGTAGATGAGCGTGACGATCAGGATGACGCTGACGGCGGTGGCGGACATCGGGCCGAGGGCGCTGGTTCCGGCCCCGGCGGCGAGCAGGGTGGTCACGGGTGTCCTTAGAAAGTGGGGGCGGAGAACAGCAGGACGGCGATGCCGGCGGAGGCAACCGGGATGTGGGTGAGGAAGCGGACCGCGGCGCAGAACGAGGGCAGCCGGTACAGCCACTTCTCCACGAAGGCGGAGATGCCGCCGCCGACGACCGCGGCGAGCAGGATCACGCCACCGCCGACGATGAACGGGGTGGACGGCTCGTTACTGCTGGCCGCAGCGTCGTGCATGACGGCGAGCGTCCACTGGGGCAGGCCGGTGTCCCACTGGGCTGTGAACACGCCCCAGCTCCAGGCGCCGGCGGTTGCCGCGGCTCCGTTGTGGAGGATGAACCGCTGCAGCGGCGTGAGCGACGCCCACCAGGCGGTGAGGGAGCTGCGGTTGCGGCCCCGGCCGACCAGGCCGGTCCCCTCCCCTGCGGGTGCCGACGGCTCCTGGCCGGTGCCGTAGGAGTGGTTGTGCACCTCGTAGGGGTACGGATCCGTTGCCTGCGGATCGGCGGTCTTCCGTACGCGGAACCAGTCGGGCCCCTCGTCCCCCGGGCCCGGGAGGTCTTCGCCCGCATTCGCGACGGCCGGGCCCTCGGCTCCCTCGGTCAGGTCGTCTTCCTTGCGCCGGCGCCAGGGGACACGAGGCGGCCACGTGCTGTTCGCCGGCTGTGCCTCCGCGGGCCCGGCCGGGTCAGACGTGGCGTCCTGGTCGTCGGCGGGCATCGGCTCGTCGGCCGGGGCCTGCTGCTCGGGGAGGTCCGTGAGGTCGATGGTCTGGCCGGGAACGGGCAGCCGTCCGCCGGGCGACATTGAGATCCGACGGGTGGAACCGGCGGACTCCAGGTCCTGGGCGGGGCGATCCGTGCCCGGCTCGGGCTCCTCCCCGACGGGCTGCTCGGCGTGGCCGAGCGGCCGGACGCCGATGCGGGACAGGAGGCGGCGCAGCTGCGTCTCGTCGTCCGGCATGCCGTTGCCCGTCTCCGAGGTCTGGGGCGGTTCGTTCTCGGGGGTGTCGGTGTGTGCCTGGTTGATCGGGCCGCGGGTGGAGGGGGTCGTGCTCACTGCTCGCTCCCCTCGTGGGAGGCGGGGTGCCGTACGAGGGCGAGGCGGGTCCGGCCGTGCTGCGGGGTGCCGGTGGATGGGGCGGTCACCGGGCGGCGGGCCGGGGCGATGAGGGCGAGGGCCTCGTTGACGTGCTGGTCGAATGTGGTGGCGGACATGTGTGGTCCTCACGGTCGTGCTCGCGGGCAGCCCGGCGAGGGCGCCCTGCGGAGCGGGGCGTCAGGGTCGGTTGCCGGCGGCGGGAACGAGGAGGCCGCTGTCGTGCTCCTCGAAGTGGTCACCCGCGCTCGGGTCGAGGCGGAGGAGCTCGTCGAGCGGCTGCTGGCCGGCCGGCGCCGGGGCGGGCTGGGGGTCTTGGGGGTGGGCGGCCGGCTGCGGCGGCTCGTTGGCGAGGGCGAGGGCCTGGTCGAAGTGGTCGGGCTCTTCGCCGTGGGCGTCGTGCGCGGCGGGATGGGCGGCCAGCGCCTTGGGCAGCCATTCGGCCTGGGTGTCCAGGAACTTCTTGGCCCGCCCGTTGCCGATGCCGAGAGCGGCAGAGATCTTGTTGATGCCCCAGGCGAACGTGCCGTCATCCTTGCGCGGGACGGTCTCGACGAAGGCGGCCATGACTTCCTCGTCGGTCTTCGGCCCGGCGGCCGCGTCCTCATCCTGCCCGGCGTCGACGTCCGGGTCCGGCGAGGCGGTGTCCTCGTCGCCGGTGTCCTCCTCGGGCTCGTCTCCTTCGCCCATCCCGGCCTTGACCTGCTGGTCTTCCTCGTCGCCGGAGTGGGATGACGGGGCGGCCTGGGGGTCGGCCGCCTGGGATGGGATGGCCGGGATGGAGCCGATCAGGGTGTTGAGGATGCCCTCGAACGCGACGGGATTGCGCAGGTTCATCCCGGCGATGTCGGACTGGCGTACGCGCAGCTGCAGCCGGGCGACGACGCGCTTCAGGATGGCGGGGTCGGAGCATCCCGCTCGTTCGCTGGCATCCTGGGCGCGGCCGTCGGCATGCATCTCGGCGAGGCGGTATGCCCAGCGGGTCATCCCGCCGGCCCGCTTGACCGCGTCCTGGGCACGGCGCAGCCGGTACCAGCGGTAGGCCGCTCGGGAGATGCGGACCTCGGCGGTGGCCTCCTCCTGGGCCAGGTCCTGGCGGGCGGCGAGCAGCAGCGCGACGCGGAAGGCCTCGACGGGGTGGAGCAGGCGCACCAGCGCGATGCGGCGGTCGGGGCGTCCCCCCTTGTTGCGGGCGGCGCGGCGCTCCTCGAGCGAGCCGATCTCCCAGAGCACGGCCGCCAGGACCGGCCACACCGCGCGGACGGCGCCGCCGAGGAGGGAGTCGGCTTCGGACGCGGAGAAGACCGAGCTGATGCCGGCGAGGATCCAGAAGAGAGCTCCGGACAGACCCGATCCGTCGCCGTCGCGGGCGCGGCGGCGGGCTCGGCGGCCGCAGACCATCGCCGCGACGTCGAGTGCGACGAAGGGCAGGAGGTCGAACGGGGCGTCCAGACCCATCTGGTGGTGGCCGACCCGTCGCAGACCGGTGGCCGACAGGGCTGCCGCGGCTGCGGCGATGACGACGGTGAGGAGGTCCTCGATGCGGCGCCCGCGGCGGTCGGCGGCCGCGGCGCGCTCGCCGTCGGTGAGCGCGGCCAGGGCAATGCGGCGTCGGCGCAGGGCGATCGCCGGGCCGAGGGTGAGGACGAGCGCCCCGAGGACGAACTGCCAGCTGTCGAGGAGTTCGGCGAGAGCCGCGCCGTGGGGGGCGAGGTCGGGTGTCACGGGGAGTCCCTCCGGGCGAGGTTGCTGGCCGCCTGGGCGGCCCGGGCGCGTAGCTGGTCGTCGCTGGGCGGGGTCGGGTCCTGGGTGATCCAGTCCCTGAAGGCGTCGCGCTCGGCCCTGGCCTGGCCGAGCAGGGCCAGGAGCAGCATGGTGAGCGGGTTGACGGGCGGCACGCCGGCGCCGGCTGGTACGAGGACGGGGAGTAAGAGGACGTCGTCGCGGCGGGCGAGGGTGCTGACCAGGGCGCGGTTGAGGGCGTAGGTGTCGCCAGCGGGGTTCATGCGGCGGCCGTCCAGCCGGCGGAGCGGCGGTGGGCGGCGACGAGCTCGTCGCGGTGACGGGCGGCCTCGCGGATGTTCTCGATGTTCTCCAGGCGCTTCTTGGGCTTCCCGGAGGTGCCGAGGTACTGGCCGGCGAGCCGCTGCACCTCGCGCGCCGCGGCGATGCGGGCCTGCTGCTTCTGGGCGGAGCGCTGGTCCTCGGCAAGGGCCTGGTCGAGCCGGTCGCGCTCCATGACGAGCCGGCGCTTGAGCTTCTCCGGGGTCAGCCCGCCGCGGATGCCGACGGTGTCGCCCTCGCGGAGCGCGAGTTCAGCGCACGCGGCGCGCACCGGGCATACGGAGCAGTGGTCGCGTACGGTCTGGGCGCGGCGCCGGCGCCAGTCGGTGTCCGGCTCTCCGTCCTCCTGGTAGAAGTGGCCGATGTCCGGGTCGGCGGTGAGGCAGACCGAGTACTTCATCGTCTGGCGCAGCTGCGGGGTGCGCAGCTCCTGCGCGACGTAGTGGCCGTCCTGTCGGTCGAGGAAGCCGCTGGCGACGAGGCTGTCGAGCGGATCGGTCGCGGCGACGAACTGGGCGATGCTGGCCTCGGCCGTGCCCGGGATGGCGCGGGAGGCCGGCGGGCGGGCTGCCATCATGGTGTTCACGCGTTCTCATCTCCTGTGACGCTCTGGTGGGTGGTGAGGCGCGTTCGCGGCCTCCGGGGGGACCAGCCCCGGGGGTCGCTTGCTTTTCCACGCGCCATCTGCCTTAACTGCCTTAAGGCAGATGCGTCAGATGATGCATGCTGTTGGCGATCACGTCAAGGAAGAAGGTCCAGCGGATGAGCCGTGCGCAATGGCGGGTGCGGCAAGATGTGCCCATGCCCATGACGTCCCATCACCCGCACGAGCAGGTCGCGGCCGCACTGCGCGCCGACATCCTGAGCGGCAAGCTGGCCCCGGGCGAGCAGCTCCCCGGTCAGCGCGAGTTGGGTGAGAAGCTCGGCGTCGCACCGAACACCGTGGCCCAGGCCCTACGACTCCTCGAGAAGGAGGGCCTGGTCGAGACGGCACCGCGCCGCCGCAGTCGGGTACTGCAGCCGGCCTCCGCCATACAGGTCCGACTGCACGAGGACGGGCTGCTCCGGCCGAGGGATCCCGGCGACAGCGGCCACGACGACATCAGGCGCGGGGATCCCGGCACTGATGCCGCAGCCGTCGAGGCTCTGGCCGTCGCGCCGGACGCCGCCCTGTCCGTCCGGCAGGCGGTGCTGCTGCAGGCCGGCACTCCATGGGCACTGCAGACCCTCTTCACCCCGGCCGCGCTCACGGTGACCGCGGCCGAAGCCGCCACCGTCGCGCCGTTCACGGTTGGCCCGCTGCGGCGCGAGGACAGCCACGCCAGCAACTGGGACGCGAGGCCGGCCACCACCGAGGAGTGCTCGCTCCTCAAGTCCAAGGTCGGCACCACGGTGTTCGAGATTCGAAGAGTCGGCTTTACGGATGAGCGCCCAACTTCATACCTTTTGACGGTAGTACGGGCGGATCGCGTGACCATCCGTACGGAAAGCGCCAGTTAGAAACTCTCCGAGTCAACTGCCCCTTTTGGCCGCACTTTTCAACGTCGAGTGGACAACGCGCCGAGTGCGTGTGCACGACGGGCGTCAGGGGATAGGGTGACTTTCGCTTGATCCAATACGCCTCCCCTCGGGCCCCCGGCGCACGGCGCCGAGCCCGGCGAACCGAGAAGGCGGTTCTCCCATGACCAGCACCGCACAGGCCCCGAGCGGATCCACTGCGCCGGGCGCGGAGCTGCCGTGGGCGCTGCCCGGCGTGTCCGGGCCCAGAAGCGCGAATGCCCCCTGGAAGGGGGAGTTGAGGATGTCGTAGGTCTTCCGGGCGGGCGCCTCTAGCAAAGGCTGCTCCTCGCCCCTCTCCGCCGGCTTCGGAGTTAGCAGCTCCTCTGCCGGCCGTCACCGCTCAGTCCTGGGTTAGCGGCCCAGCTTGAGCGAGGGCCAGACCGAATGGTCCGGCAATCACTGCCCTCCAGCAGCAATTCCCCCGAGGGGGTTTGTCGTTTCCCGGGGCGACCCGGGAGAACGGGGTCCATCTTGCAGTACATCCATGCCCTTTGTCAGCTCGGACGCCACCGAAGCACGCCGATCACGGCTGTTTTTCGCCCGTCCGTGACCTCAGCGCCACGCTGCGTACCCTCTCTCGCGACCGGCGCTCCCGCCGGGACCGGCCGGAGCGCAGCGCGGCCCGGTGGTCGGCCCTTGCCCCGCTGCAGCCGGCAACCCTTGACCACCTCGCTTCCCACGCCTGCCCGACGGGCCTTCACAGCCCCGGCCAGGTGGCCGGTCAAGGGGGTCTGCCGCCGCCCCGGACACCCCCTTGACCCGCAGGTCACAGGCTCGCCAGGGATTTTCTCGGCCGGACTGTCACACCGTCGGCTTTTTCAACACCCGTAGCAGCTGAAGGACCCGTTCCTTCAGCTTCCGCCCGAGTGCCTCTGGCCAGACCCCAGACCGCGCGTCCTTGCCGGACGCCGTCGAGACCCAGCGCACCCGACTCGCCGCCCCGCGGCACCGGTGCGCCAGGAGAAGCGTGCTCCGCACAGCAGCAGTTCCCAGTAGCCCGCCGCCGGCGGGCGATCAGGCGCGCCCGCAGCGCCGCCAGCGGGTGAAGGTGCCCCTGCGCCTCGTCGCCAACCCGCACTACGCCGACGTCGCGGTGACCGTCTACGTGAAGATCGCCGCGCTGGCGTCGCGTCCGGAAGGGTGCACGGCGGCGACCGTGACCATCGCGGAGTACCTCGGCCTGTCGAAGTCCTCCGTCGAGCGCGGGATGACGCAGCTGATGCGCCCCGGACCCGACGGCGTCGTCGAGTTGTCCTCGACCCGGCGTTCCCTGCCCGGCGGGAACGGCACTTCGGCGGTGCGCCGTACCCGACCGCTGTCCGCGACGGAGCGGTTCGTGTGGATCCCGGTGGCCGCGTCCGAGGACCTCACCCCGCGCCAACTGCGCGCGTACGCGCTCATCGCTTATGCCCAGGCCCAGAAGATCCCGCTCACCGAGTCGGAGATCGCAGGGGCGCTGCACCACCACAGCGGCCAGCGGGCCGGTCAGCCGCTCACCACCGCGGCCGCCGGCGAGATCGTCGACGAGCTGGAGGCGACGCGGTGGATCACCGTGGAGCGGCGGGCGGGCGTACGCGGCCGCCACCACTTCGTCGCTCACGACATCCCGACCGCCGCTCAGGACGCGGCCTGTGGACAGCCGTCCTCCACGGGCGTCGCGCCCTCCTCCACCTCTAGTCCTGGTGAGGGATCGAGTTCGTCGGCTGGTGCGGGATCACTCGCGACTATGGAAGAACCTAGGACTGACCGACCTTATGACGAGCGCGCCCTCTTCTCACCCGCCGTAGGCGAGGTACAGGTAGGTGAAGGTGTGGAAAACCGCGGTCCGCAGCCGCAGCACGGCACCGGCGAAGGTGGGATCGCGCTGCGCGCGGATGACCACCAGACCCCCTTGACCGAGCCCTCGGGCACCCCCTTGACCAACCGCGCAGGCGCCTACGGCGGGCCCGGGCTGACCATCAACGCCCGGGTGCACGCCGTCCTCGAGCCGGTGCACCGGCTCTATCGGCAGACCAGCGTCTACATGCAGCGGCGCATCGCCCGGGAAGTCGGCAGCCAGCTGCGTTCCGGCATCGATGACGCCAGGCTTCGGCAGCGCCTGGAGACGCGGGTCTGCCGCACGTTCACCGACGAGATCCGCGATCCCGGCCGGTGGATACTCGGCGTCGGCCTGCCCCGCTGGGGCTGCGGCATCTTCGACTGCGAGGCCGGCGTCCTGTGGAGCAGCGGCCGCCAGTGCTCAGTGTGCGAGGAGATCGTCCGCGACCGGTGCCAGGGCACCACGCAGTCCTACGCCTCCACTCTCACCATCGTCCGCCCCACCCCCGCTCGGGTTCCCGTCCCGCGGTCCGCTCCTGCGGCTCCGCGGGGCCGGTGCCCTGAGTGCGGCTGCGCCGTCCTGGTGCTGACCCCCGCCGCCTCGGCCGCACCCCGGTGCAAGCCGTGCCGAGAGGAGCACGAAAGTGGACGTGTCAGCGGGCCGTTCCTCTCGGAGCATCCAGAGGTGTGCGCGGGGTGGGACGGGAGTGGATGCACCCGTCCGGCGCTCGGCTCCACCGGCATCTGCGTCCGGTGCCGGACCCGCCAGATGGATTGGGCCGCGTCATAAGCCGTCCGCTCCGCCCTGCCCGAGATTCGACATTGCCGGGTGGGGCTGAGCCCCAACCACCGGAGCACGTTCCACTCCGCGGACGCCGATGGGGCAGAGATCGGCTACCAACCGCACCGCCGCTTCAGCGGCCGTTCCGGACACCGGGGCGCTGGCGTGGTCGACGTTCATAAACCGGGCCCAGGCCCAAGGCCCCCTTGACCGGCCTCCCTGACAGCCGGGTTCCTCCTTGACCCGCAGTCCAGGTCGAGAGGAAACCGCGTCGGCAATCGCCCAGTGCTGGGGCATCAATAGCGCAAGCGCGAAGTGTGGCGGGAGAGTCGTCCACCCGCCGAGAGGACGCCTACACCGCGGCCTGTGCGACCACACCCTCCACCCCGGCCCACACGAGAAGCCCGCCGCCCATCGCCCGCACCGCGCACTAGGTGGGCCTCCATCCGGCTCGCGAACCCGGTGGAGCCCACCCAGTGGAGTGGAGTCCGGCCTCCGTCACCGAGTGGCGCCCATCGGCCCACCCCATTCAATGGCGATGGGATGGACAACACCCCATGGAGCGGCCATCCACACGGTCGACTCCACTCGATGCCCGATGCCACTACGCCGGTGGCACCCACTCTCAGCCCACCGATGGGGGATGGGCGACAGGCGGGAAGACACCGTCAGCCCGAAGCACGAACCGGTCGCGGTGGAGCGGACCGCGTTCCCCGTGTCCGCCGGCGGACACCTTCAGTCGATGCCGCCTTCTCTCCGCTACGCCCCCTTGACCAAACTCACCGCACGAGCTGCTCCCCCTTGACTGACCTCGCCCCCCTTGACCATGGGCCAAGGCACCTGCCGTTTCTCCTTGACCTCGGTCCGGGGCAAGGGGAAAGGCGGCGGCCGTTCATTCTGCGTCACCCGACGAGACTGGGGCTGCACCAACGCCAACTGCAGCCGACCCGAGAGACGACGGCCGGCCAGGAAATGGGCGGCGCGGCCGGAGTGGACTTCCTCCCGACCGCCCGCCGGAGTCGTACAGAACGCCGTGCGGATGCGACGGCAGCCCGGGAGCTCCAGCCCGAGTTCCCGGTGGCGTCCATCGCGATGGACGGATCGGTAGGAGTGGCGGCCCACCGGGGACCGGAGTGCGGGTGGATCTGAAAGCCCTGCGGCGGTTCAGGTCCATCCACTCGGTGTGCTCCATCCGCTTCAGTGGATGGAACCGGGCCTATGCGCCGCAGTCCATCCACTACCAGTGGTCTCCACCCCGTCCTCGGGAGAGTGGCGCGCGCCCGTCCCCCCTTGACCACTCCACCCACCCCTTGACCGCGGCCCCCTTACCGAGCTGGACCACCCAGGTGCCCAGGCTGGCTTCCCCTTGACCTCGTCATGCCGCCATCGCGGTCAGACCGCGGTCTAGGGGGCCGTCGGGAGTGTGAGCGCCATCGAGACCAGATGGCGCGAAAGGACGGACACGGACGTGGCCACCACCCAGCACACCCCGGCGCTCAACTTCTCCGGGTCCACACCCCGCTACGACACGCTCACCGTGATGAACCGCGACTGGGCCGCGCTCTGCCGCGACCTCCGAGCGGCGGACCGCGTCGCCGCGTGGGCCGGGGAGCACCCGGACCTCGCCGGAGCGGCCGGCCCCCAGGACGTGGTCGACAAGATCTCCGTGTACCACCGCCGCGGAGACCTCGATGGCCACGACCGCGTGATGCACCTGCTGGTCGAGCGGGCCAGCGGGACCGGCTTCGACGCCCACCTCGCGTGGCGGTTGGCGGTGCGGGTCCTGCTGCCCAAGGCGGTCTTGATGGCGAAGACGCAGCGGAGGTGCTACGGCCTGCCGTGGGACGACGTGTGCGCGACGGTACTGGGCGCGGCCTTCGAGGTCATCCGCACCTACCCGCTCGACCGGCGGCCGCGGCGGATCTTTAACAACCTCGCGCTCGACACCCTGCAGCTGACCCGCCGCACCCTGGCTGCCTGCCTCGACGACGTGGAGGACGTCGAGGAGTTCGCCGTCGGCGTCGCGCCCCTGGCCGCAGCCGAGTGCCACACCCGATACGCGCACGTTGTCGCCAGCGAGGACCCCGACACCCCGCACCACACGGTCGAGCTCGCCGACCTGCTGGTGCGGGCCGCCCAGATGGAGCTCGTCGATGTCGACGAGCCGGCGCTGTCCCGTCACGAAACGCGGACGGAGGTCCTCGATCTGCTGCTGTGGGCGGTGGAGGTCGGAGCCCTGAAGGAGCTCGAAGCCCAGCGCATCGCCCGGTACTACCTGTCCACCTCGCAGCGCCCCGACCAGCGCCACATGACCACCCGGTCCATGGGCCACGAGGGAGACCTGCTGCGGCAGCACGCCAGCCGTGCCGTTCGCACGCTGCGCGCGAAGTCGGACCTCGCGCAGTACCGCGCCGCGGCCTGAGAGCCGCCGGCGCCCCTCGGATCGGGCGCCGCAGAAGTCGCTCGAAAAATCCTCGGCCCGATTGTCACACCGCGCGCCTTCTCAACACCTGTAGCAGACGAGAGGGCCGCCAGATCGGCCCAGCCCCACCTGAACACCCCTGCCCCGCCCCTTCTCAATTCCGGGAGAACCGACGTGACCACGACGTCCCCGGCCGGCACCGGCCGACAGCTGCTCGACGCCGACGAGGCCCGTGTGGCCTGTGCTTCGCGCGAGCTGACCAAGATCGCCGCCGCGCTGGTGATCCGGCCGATGGACCGTGACCTGCACGAGCAGATGCGCGCCTTTCTCGACAAGAAGTCGGAGGCCTCTCTGGCGTCGTGGGACGTGCTGCTGCAGCGCACACCGGACCAGCTCAAGGAGCGCATCTCGACGGTCCTGACCGTCCAGGCCCTGCGGACGGCGTTGTGACGCGACATCGTCGTTCGCGCAAGGCGGCCAAGGAGCAGCTCGTCGAGGCGGAGGCCTGGGACGAGGGGGTCGACGAGCCCCAGGAAGCTCCGGCGGACGAGCCGGATGAGACTGGGTGGCAAACGAGCACGGCCCAGATGGCCAGCCTCTCCCGGCTTGTCCGTGCCGGTGTCTGGGCGCTCGTGGTCTCCGGCCCGCTCCTCGGCACGCTCGCGTTCCTCACCTCGTCCGCTCCCGCCCAGGGCGTGTCCAAACCGGCCGCCGCAGCGACAACGGCGTCGTCGGTCGGGCCGGCCGGTTTCGCCGAACTGTTCGTCTCCGCCTATCTGCAGGCCGGCCAGGGCACCGAGCGGGACCTGGCGCCGTACTACTCCGGCTCCGTCGCGCTCGCGGTCAAGCCCGGGACCCGCACGGCCACGCAGTCCACCGTGATCGCGTCCCGCGAGGTCCAGCCCGACTACTGGTCCGTCACCGTCGCCGCCGACGTCACCGCCCACGACGACAAGGGCAAGTCCACGCGGCTGGGCGTCCAGTACTTCCGTGTCGGCATCCAGGCCACCGATCCGGCAGGCGCCAGCGGCACCGAACAGGGCGCCATCGCCGCCTACGCGGCGACGTCGTTGCCGGCGCAGGTGGCCGCGCCTGCCGCGCTCAAGCCGGGTGGCCTGGCGTACGAGACGGACCGAGGGTCGAGCAGCGCGGACCCGTCAGTCGAGACCGCGAGCGGATTCCTGGCCGCCTACCTGACCGGCACGACCGAACTCGACCGCTACACCTCGCCCGGCACTCGGCTCCAGCCGATCAGCCCTACGCCGTACGCCGAGGCCAAGGTGACCGGAGTTCAGGACGACTCCACCAGTGCCAGCCAGCAGAAGGTGCCCGCCGACAGGACCGTGCTCCACCAGCTGGTCCAGGTCGATGCCACCGACCTAGGCGGAAGCACGGTCTCGCTGAGCTACGCGCTCACCCTCAAGTCACGCGCCGGCCGCTGGGAAGTCGCGTCTGTCGACGACGCCCCGGCCCTGCGCGTGAGCGGCACTCCTTCCGCAGCGCCGCACACCACCCCTGCCCCCGACGCCGCGGAGGCGACGCCTTCGCCGTCGGCCTCCTGAAGAAGAAAGAGGAATCGTTCATGCGCACACTGGCCAACCCCGACCACGTCGTCCTCGCCGGCGACATCCTGGACTGGGCCAACACCAAGACCGGACAGGTCCGCACACTGGTCCTGACCGTCGCCGGCCTGATGGCGATCATCGCCGTCCTCATGGCTTGGTGGCGCACGCGCTCCTTCGTCGGCACCCTCGTGGCCTTCGTCCTGGCCGCCCTGGTGCTGTGGGGCATCAGCAACCTGTCGGTGCTGAAGACCAAGGTCGGATCCGAAATCGACGACGGCGCGGCCGCGATATCCGTCGTCCACGTCATCGGCGACGCGTCCGCGCTGACGGGCGACGGCTGGCGCGCGTCGTGAGCGCGTCGGAGGAGGAGCTGATCGGGCGCTCGTACACGCGAGCCCGCAGACACCCGCTCGTCATCGGCAAACTCCCGGGAGCTGGCCGGCTCCCGGGAGGGCCCTACACGATCACCCAGGTCATGACGATGGTGATCACCTTCGGGCTCCTGGTGATGACCAGGGGTCTGTGGGCCCACTTCGGCGCCATGAACTTCGTCCTCATGGTCTTGGTGCCGTGGGGCCTTGCCTGGGTGCTGCGCTATGCGCGGCTGGACGGCCGGGACCCTGCCCGCGCGGTACGGAGCCTGTTCATCTACTCCTCCACCCCGGCCCAGGGCCGTCTCGCCGGCAAGCCGCAGCGGGCGACTCGACCGCGCCTGGCGTCCGTCACCTGCACGGTGCGCGTGCGGTCCGCCGAGCGGCCCCCGCCGGCATCAGGGTTCGTCCGCGTCGCGAAGCCGGCGTCCGTTCCGGCGCGGACGACCCGGCCGGCCGCCGCGCCGGTGACCGGCGCGCGGCCGGCTCCCAAGACCGGGCTGCAGGCCCTTCTCGCCTCCCTCGACGAGAGCTAACCAGCCAGCTCACCGCCCCGCACAGAAAGCAGATCGCCATGCGTCTCCCCGTCCGGCACATCAGCGGCCACCTTCTTTGGACCACCGCCGCCACCGTGTGGGCGGTCTGGCGCGTCGACACCGACAACTACACCCATGCCTCGAAGTCGACCAAGCGCGAGCGGCTGGACTTCCTGGAGGCGCTCTTCAAATCGTTGCGGGGCGAGGCCCTGCTGCTGAGTCTGTGCCCGAGCGTCGACGCCGCCTCCGTCGTCACCCGCATGACCGCCGGCGTCGACCTGGACCAGTCCCCCGAGTACGTCGACCTGTCGCTGAAGGTCCTTGACCAGCTCCAGGACCTGGAGCTGACCGGCCGCGTCGACTTCCTCGCCGTCCCCCTGCCCCACCTCGACCTCAAGCAGAGCACCCGCGCCGTCATCTCCTCCCTGCAGGCCGAGGTGATGGGCGCGCTCGGTCTGCCCGTCGGCCCCGTATCCGTCTCCGAGGAGCGCCGGCGCCTGGAGCAGGCGACCCGCCTGGCCGCCGGCTGGCCCTCCGGCATCAAGATGCGGCCCGCCACCGAGGCCGAGATCCTGTGGATCTACGGACACAGCGCTCGCCGCGGCCTGAGCGAACCGCTGCTTCCCGAGGACGGCGCGCCGCGGGCCTTGCGCGGCCGCGGCCACACGGTGGCCGCCCACACCCAGGTGATCTTGGACGAGGGCGGTCGCGGCAACCGTCCCTCCAAGGGCCCCACCAACCCCTTCAAGCGCCGCTACCTGCGCGCCACTTCCGAGCACGGCGACTCCTACCAGGCGTTCTGCGTGCTCTCGGAGATGCCGGAGACCTTCCGTTTCCCCGGCAGCGAGTATCTGGCTGCGCTGGACGACTTCAACTTCCCGGTGGACTGGGCCGTCCGCCTGCACGTCGAGTCCGGTGCGAAGGCCGAACCGAAGAGTCGGCGCCAGCAGCGGGAACTCGCCCACCAGCGCGGCGAATACGAGGGTGAGACCACCGGCGTACCCGCCTCCCTCGACAAGGCCTCCTTCGCCCTCGACGAGTACCGCGACCGGCTCACCGCCTCCGCGACCGAGGTCGAGATCCGCGCGACCGTCGCCACCTGCGTCTGGGGCACCACCGCCGAGGAAGCCGACGAGAAGGCGACGTTGCTGGCCAATCACTTCGGCGGCAACGACTACACGCTCGTGCGGCCCACCGGTGACCAGACCGCGCTCTTCCATGGCATGCTGCCCGGCATCACGACGCCCCGGCCGATGCTCGACTACACCCAGTACCTCCTCGCCCGCGACTTCGCCATGTCGATGCCCTTCTGCGGGGCCCAGCTCGGCGACGATACCGGCAGCCTCTTCGGCCTTCAGCTCAACGGCGGCGGTGTGCGGCCGGTGTTGGCGGACTTCTCCCACGGCCCCCGTGTCAACGCCAGCGCGAGCGCGGCGTTCGTCGGCGAGCTCGGCAGCGGCAAGAGCGTCGCGATGAAGTGCGCGATGTACTCGATCCTCACCACCGGTCACCGGGCCGGACAGCGCAACTCCCGCGGCCGCGCCCTGGTCATCGACCGCACCCCGCAGCAGGAATGGTCGCGGTTCGCGAGCGCCTGCCCTGGCACCACGCAGATCATCAACGTCGACGAGAACGCCGGCGTCTCCCTGGACCCCCTGCGCGTCTTCCGCGGCCCGCGCGCCGCCCGCTACACCGAGTCCTTCCTCACCCCGCTCCTGGACATCGGCTCGATGAGCATCGAGGGCATCACCCTCGCCGAGGCGATCGAGGCCACCCGGCTCGGCCCCCGGCCGAGCATGACCGCCCTGATCGACACCCTCGCGAACAGGGCCCGCACCCCCGACCCGGACGAGCCGAACGACGCCGCGGTCCGCGCCGCCGCCTCGGAACTAGTCCGCAAGCTGCGGTCGCTGGCGAAGAAGGACCTCGGCCGCGTCATCTTCGACCCCTCGCTGCCGGTCGTACGGATCACGGACGCCGACAGCATCGTCTTCGCCGTCGACCGCCTGGGCCTGCCCACCAAGGAGGAGCTCTCCGAACACCGCCTGCCGAGTCTGGAGGTCGAGAAGCGGTTCGGCTGGCGGCTGATGTACCTGATGACGGCACTGTGCAGGGAAGTCGCCTTCGCCGACCCCAACGAGTTCACCGGCGTCTTCCTCGACGAGTGCTGGTGGCTGACAGCGTCTGCTGAGGGCTCCAGCCTCCTGCTCGAGCTGATCGCCGACGGCCGCAAGCACAACGCCGGCGCGTTCGCTGGCAGCCACGACCCCTACGACATCGGCCCGAGGTCCGAGGTCGGCGACAAGATCCGGGCCCTGCTGTCCCACATCTTCGTGTTCCGTCACCGCAGCAAAACCCTTGCGGCGCGTTGCCTGGAGTTCATCGACCTGGACCCGGCGGACGTCGAGATGATCAAGGTCATCACCGAGAACCTCAGCCCGCTCAACGTCAGCGAGACCGAGCGCGCCCTGCGGGCCGGCGAATCCCTCTACCGGGACCTGCGCAAGCGAATCGGCGGACTGAAGGTACTCATCCCGGCAGACGAGGACGTCGCCGCGGCGATCCACACCACACCCGGCCAGGGCCACGACGATGACGACGAGGCCGCGGAGCTCGACGCGGTGACAGACGGGGCGCTGGTATGAACGCCGCGCGCCGCACGGCGGCCAACCGGCGGCGCCTCGGGCTGATCGCGCTGCTGCTGGTTCTGTTCACGATGGTCCTGGCGCCGGCAGCCTCCGCCGCCCCCACCCCTGCGCCGAGCACCTCTGCCACGTCCGGGCAGCCGGCCGACGAAAACTCCAAGGCCGAGGACGTGGCGCAGAAGCTGAAGGACCAGCAGCTGAAGGACGCCAGCGACGGCATCCTCCAGCCCTTCAACGTCACCGACCGCGACGGCGTCCCGATCTCCGCCTACACCGTCAAAACGGACACCGGTGGCTGGAAGGACATTGACCTCAAGATCTGGAACATCGTCGCTCAGCTGCTGTTCGGCCTGTCGAAGTGGGTGGTCGGCTTCACCTGCTGGCTGATCAAGTGGGCCCTCAACTTCGGCCTGGCCGACGTCCTGATCGGCCCCGTCGACCACATCTCCACCACGATCAAGAACCAGGTCATCGACCGGCTCGGCCTGCCGGGCCTGTTCCTCCTCTTTGCCGGCTTCTACTCCGGCTGGCTGATCCTCTTCAAGGAACGCGCGCGCGGCTTCGCCGAGATCGGCGTCTCCCTCGTGGTCGCCGCGGTGGCCACCACCGTGCTGGTCTCGCCAGCCCAGGTCCTGCTCGGCCAGCACCACCAAGCGCGGCCGCAGGGCTCGACCATGCTCCTGTCGGACGAGGGCCTGCTGGGCAAGTCCAAGGACTTCACGCTGGAAATCGCCTCCATCGTGCTCGCGGACGATCCGGCGAGCGCCCAAGGCAGCGCCGACCCCGACAACGTGGCGAAGCCGATCACCGACGCGCTCGTCGACGCGTTCATCGTCAAGCCCAACGAACTCATGGTCTACGGGCAAACCTTCGACGGATCCTGCGACAAGGCGTTCCGCGAGTTCAAAGTCGCCGAGTTCAACCTCAACGAGGCCGGCGACAACTACTGGAACGTCGTAGTGATGGACTCGATCTACGACACGAACCTCATCGGGTCCCTCAACAAGGCGTCCGACAAGTTCGAAGCGGCGTGTGGCGAAGACAAGCCCAAGGCCAAACGTGCCTCGGCCGACCTGGCCTTCTCCGCCCTGTTCGTCGCGATCGCCGCCATCATCGTGGCCATCCTCATGGTCCTGGTCACCGGCGGATTCCTCACCGCGCAGGGCTGGCTGGCGTTCGAGGCCATCCGCGGCCACTGGGCCCTGGCCGCCGGCATCCTGCCCGGCGGCGGACGCGCGACCCTGTGGCGCTGGCTCTCCGCGATCACCAAGGCCGTCCTCGGTATCGTCCTCGCCATCTTGTTCCTGGCCATCTTCATCCTGATCGTCCTCGCCCTCATCGACGCGGACACCGGCGACGTGCTGGCCGTCAAGTTCATCGTCATCGACGTCACAGCCGTGGCCGGCCTGGCCGGGCACAAGCGGATCAAGCACACGGCACAGACCATCGCGGTCAACCTGAACCGCCGGCTCGCCAACGCCCGCGTCGGCGGCTCCCGCCGCAGCGTGTTCGCCAGCCCGGGCCGCTACGCCGAGACCGCGCCGGGGCTCAAGCAGATGTGGAGCGAGGCCCGGGGTGAAGCGCGCCGCGTGTCCCAGCCAATGGGCAAGGGCCTCAAGACCGCACGCAACGCCTGGGTCGGCTCGCCGCAGGCCAACCGCAAGGCCACAAGCCGCCTGCGGACGGCGGCGCGTCTCGCCACCAACGCGGCCGCCGCCGTCGGCACCGGCGGCGCGAGCGCGGCGGCGAAGGTCGCGGCCCAGCAGACGGCGAAGGCCACGTTGAAGAAGCGCCTGGCGACAGCGGCCGCCAACAAGATGTCCCAGACCAGAGGCGGGCGGGCCACGATGGCCACCGGCAAGGCCGCCGCCGCCACCGCGAAGTACGGAGCGAAGGCCGGCAAGTTCGCCTTCATGGCCACGGTCGGTGCGCCGGTCGGCATTCCCCGAGGCGTCGCCGCGACCAAGAGGGGCGCGGCCGCGGCGAAGGCCCGCGCCGATGATGTGCGCGGACAGCTCAAGGCCGTCAAGGCGCGGACCGTCGACAAGAAGGTCCAGGAGGCCAAGGACTTCGGCGCCGAGTACAAGCACAACGTCGCCGCGGCCGGCCGGCTCGTCGCGCAGACGGGGACGAAGGCTCAGGTGAACCTCGGGCTGGCCCCGATCCAGTCGAATCCCAAGTCCTCTGCACCGCCCGGGCCGCGGGCCGGGGCCATCGCCCCGAAGGTGCCGGGCACCAAGACGCCGCCCCTGCCCAAGCCCCCCGCGGCCGGGCCCACGCAGGTGCCGACGATGCCCACCCCGCCCACACCTGCCCCGCCGCCGAAGCCCAAGTCCGCGCCCAAGACCGTGCGGCGCGCCACCCGCCCGGCCGGCCCGCCCAAGCCGCGGCCGTAGGCACACCCGGCCGGGGACTTCTGCCCCGGCCGCCCGGATCACCAGCCCAGTACCACCCGACGGGGGACCCTCATGCCCGAAACCGACGACAGGCGCGCCCGCCGCGGCACGATCGCGCTGTTCGCCGCCTCCGCCCTACTCACGGCCGTCGGCGCGACGCTGCTGTCCGGCACCAGCAGCGGCAAAGCTTCTTCCGCCACCGGCACACCGGTGCCCGCGGTGGTCTCGCCGTCACCTTCCACCGCCGGCGCCGCGTCCCCCGCGCCGCGCACGCCGACACCGGGCACGGCGCCAACGTCGTCCGCGCCCGTCACAGCCGCGGCACCGCTGCCGGTGACCAAGCCGATGCAGGACGCGGCCCGCGCCTTCGTGGTCGCGTGGGCGAGCCACGACGCACGGCCCGGCGGGGACTCCTCGTACGACGACGCGTCCCAGCGCGCGGCCGCCTATGCCGCGGGCGACCTGGCGGCGGACCTGCGCACCCGGCACAGCGGCAGCGCCGGCGTCCGCCAGTGGCTGGAGTGGGAGGACCGCCGGGTCCGCGTCACCGCCTCGGTCCTGCGGGTCTCCCTGCCGGACGGAGCCCCTGCCCCCACCGAGGACTCTGGCTACGTCCAGGTCCTCTACGCGGTGACGCAGAAGCCGGCCGCCGGTCCGCCGGCCACATCACAGGAGCACGTCGTGCTCAAGCTCGTGCGGGACGGCGACGGCAGCTGGCTCGTGAGCGCGCTGCCCAATGTCTGAGGAGAAGGAGTCCAAGCTCGGCAGGAACCTGCTGATCGGTGTCCTGGTCACGGCCCTGCTCGGCTTCGGCCTCATCCTGACCGCGGTCCTGGCTCTCTCCGAGGCTATCGGCGAGGACAACACGAGCCAGTTCCTGAAGAACGCGGGGTTCGGAGGCGGCCTCGCAGACAACGCTTACATACCCGACTGGCTGCGCCCGATCATCCTCGACGCCGTCGCGCAGTACGGCTGCACCGAGGTCACCCCTTCGCTGATCGCCGCCCAGCTCTTCCAGGAGTCCGGCTTCCGCACCAACCCGCCCGACGGCGGCGGTGCCGGCGCCCTGGGCATCGCCCAGTTCATCCCGGGCACCTGGGCAGCCGAGGGCGTCGACGGGAACCACGACGGGAAGAAGGACCCGCTCGACCCCAAGGACGCCGTCCCGGCGATGGTGTCCTACGACTGCAAGCTCGCCGACGCCGTGCGTAAGGTGCCCGGCGACGTGGTGGACAACATGCTCGCCGCGTACAACGCCGGCGCGAACGCGGTGCAGGTGTACGGCGGGATCCCTCCGTACGAGGAAACCCGCAACTACGTCCGCGAGATCCGTGAGCGGGCGGAGAAGTGGGCGGCCCCTGCGGACGGGCAGGTCTCCGGCGGTCTGGAGAAGGTCGTGGCCGCGGCGAAGAAGGCCCTGGGCACGCCCTACTTGTTCGGCGGCAACTGCAAGCCGCCCTTCGACGGCGTGAACCGCTGCGACTGCTCGAGCCTGGTGAAGTACGCCTGGAGCTCGGTGGGCGTGAACCTGCCCCGGGACACATACGGTCAGGTGGGCATCGGCACCAAGGTGACGTCGCTCAAGGACCTGCGACCCGGTGACCTGCTCTTCTCCGGGGGGAGCGCATCGGCGCCCGAACACGTGGCCATGTACATCGGCGCCAGCCAGGCCATCGACGCCCCGCACACCGGCGCGACCGTCCGGATCAAGCCGCTGTCGTACTGGACGTCACAGATCCTGGTGATGAAGCGGCCGCCCTACACCGACCCGGTGTCGAGCGGGACGTGGGTCGCTCCGGTCACCGACACCACCATCGGCACCCAGTATCACGCCTCGGGCTCGATGTGGTCCAGCGGCTACCACACAGGTGTCGACTTCCCGGTTCCCACCGGCACTCCGATCCACGCGGTCGGTCCGGGCACGGTGGTCACCGCTGGCTGGTCCAGCGCGTACGGCTATCAGGTGGTGATCAAGCACGGGGACGGCAAGTACTCGCAGTACGCGCACCAGTCCTCGCTGAACGTCTCCGTCGGCCAGAAGGTGAAGGGCGGCGACCGGATCGGATACTCCGGGGCCACGGGCAACGTCAGCGGCCCGCACCTCCACTTCGAGATCCGCACCGGACCGGAGTACGGATCGGACATCGACCCGCTGGCCTACCTCCGCGGTCACGGCGTCGATATTTGACCCGTCGGCCGGTGTCACGAGCCCCTGCAAGGGTTCGTGGCACCGGCCCACGCAGCACCGCGAAGAAATTCGGAGCGGAGTGTCACACCGAGCCGGATCCCGACACCTGTAGCAGGTGAAAGGCCCGTTTGCTCTTTGGAGGTGCCCCCGTGCTCCCGAGTCCCCCGTGCCCGCTCCGGCCGCCGCGCGCCTCATCCTCGGGCGGTCGGCGATGACCACGACCGACCTCGTCGACGGCGCGATCGGTTTCCTCGGGGACCTTCCCGGCCATGCCGAGCGGCTGACGGACTGGGTGATGGCCAATGCCTGGTGGGTCGCGCTGCTCGCCCTGGCTGCCGGCGGTGCCGTTGCCGCAATCCGCTGGGCCCTGTCCCGCGGCCCGATGTCCAACCGAACAGCTCTGGAAGTGCTACCAACCACCAGCTTCGACCCGAAGCCGGAAGAGGTCATCCGCTTCGGACACCAGATGGCCCGCGCGCACAAGAGCGTGTCGCGCTGGCTCGTCTCCTCGACCCGCACCAGTGCCCTCCGAGTCCGCTTCACGTGCTCCAACGGGTCGCTGTCCATGAGGGTCGAGGGCCCGGACCGAGCGATGTCCGTGCTGCGTCACCAAGGATACGCCCAGGTCGAGATGCGGGCCGTGGAAGCCGACGGCCGTGCTGCGCGCGAGCAGCCGCAGATCCGGCTGGGCTCCTGACGCCCCGACGCACACCACAGACAGGTAGACCATGACCATCGCACCAGACACGACCGGCGCCCCGCCGGTCGACCTCGCCAAGCAGGGAGCAGGCGGCCGCGGCAAGCCGGCCACCCGGCAGATGCACTACGCCCGCGCCGAGCTCGCCCTGGCTCTCCCCGATCACCTCGCCCTGCGCGAAGTGCCTCTCACCCCGGATCCGCTCGAGGCCCTGGCCAACGCGGTGGCCGACGTCCGCGAGGACCTCGGCGAGAGCGCCGACGTCGTCCTGGACCTCGTGCCCGTCCCCCCGAACCGTGTCAGCAGCCGCCGCCGGCGCCTGCTGGCCCAGGCCCGCCGCAACCCTTCCGTCGGGCCGGCCATACCCGGCATGCCGCAGCAGCGCACCAACCGGTTCGGCTTCGATCTCGGCGCGGTGATGTCCGAGATCGCCACCGAGATGAAGGGCAATCAAGGCGGCGGTGCCCGGCAGCGGCAGCATCACCAACAACGCACCACGTACCGCATCATGGACATGAAAGCCGCCATGGGCAAGCTCGCCCCAGGCGCCGAGCCCGTCTTCTCCATGCAGCTGCTCGTGCGCACCTGCGCACGCGACGAGTACCGGGCCCAGATGCTACTGGACCAGGTCCTCGCCGCCCTGGAGCCGTGGTCCGGCGACAACCACCTGCGCCCCGTCGGTCTCCACCTCGGGGTCACCCGCGTCCGGGCGGACCACTGGATCTACCGGGGCAGGTTCGACCGCCGCTTCGAGACCGGACTCTTCGTACCGCGCCGGCACTCCTGGGTGACCGCCCAGGAGATCGCCGGGCTGCTCAAGCCGCCCACCAAGCACAACATGGCCCCGAACATCACCCGCTCGGGCGGAGTCGTCCCGCCGCCGCCCGCAGCGCTCCCGACGTGGACGGGGCAGCGCGGTCTGCTGCCTCTCGGGTGGGTAGCGAAGGCTGGCGGCGGGGAGCGCCTCGCCGGTGTCCCGCTGAAGTACCTGCTCTTCGCCCTGTTCCTCGGCAAGTCCGGCTTCGGAAAGACCGAGATGTCGCTCGTCCAGGCGATCGCGATCGCCCATGGCGGGTTCGGCGTGCTCTTCCTCGATCCCCATGGTGACGGCTGGACCCGTGCCCGGCCGTACCTGGCACACAAGGAACTGGCCGACCGGATCTGGGAGATCGACCTCACGAGCCCCGAGCTCGACAAGATGGTCGGCTCCTGGAACCCGCTTTCGATGGAGCGCCGGCGCGAGTCCGAGATCCCCGACATCGTCCAGTACATCGTCACCGGCTTCGCCGCAGCACTGAACTGGAGCGACAGCGCCGGCCGGGCCAAGACCATCCTGACGAGGGCGGTCGAGTCCCTGGTGTACCTGTCGTGGCACGTCTGCCGCGCAGGCCGGCCCGACCTGGCTCCCACCGTCTTCCAGATCCGCACGATCCTCACGGACGCGGTCTGGCGCACCAAAGTGCTGCCGTACCTGCCCAAGGACATCCGGGCCTTCTGGGAGAACGTCTTCCCTGGCTACAGCAGGGAAGCCATCCCGGTCGTCACCAACATCATCGAACGCCTGTCCTCCAGCAACGCGGTCAAGGCGTTCCTCGGGTCGAGCCGGTCGACGTACGACATCCGGCACGCCATGGACACGGGGAAGATCGTCTTCGTCTGCCCCGCCGGCACCGGCGACGTCGACCGGATTATCAGCTCCCTGCTGATCTACGACCTCTTCCGGGCCGGCCTCTCGCGGCGAAACACCCCGCCCGAACAGCGGCGTGACTTCTACACCTTCATCGACGAGCTGACCAGTGTGGACGGTGCGTCCAAGGGCACCCTCGCCCAGATCAGCGAGCAGTTGCGCAAGTACAACGTGAAGCTGCTCGCCCTGACGCAGATGGCGCAGCGTTTGAGCGCCACCACCAGGCAGAGCCTGCTGCAGAACCTGTCCATTCTGTCGACGACCGCGGCCGACGTCGACGAGGCGACGCTGGTCACCCGCCGCTGGGGCAAGAAGGTCGCTCCCGATACGGTCGTTCAGCTCAACCGCTACAGCTACGTGATGTCCGTGACGCTCGAAGCCGGCACGACCGACCCGTTCCGGGTCCGCGGAGCCTCGGTGGAAGACCTGTACGGCGACTACTACCGGCCGCAGAACGAGGAGCGGCTTGCGCGGGCCATCGACGAAAACCTGCAGCGACACTCGGTCCGAGACATCCTCACCGACCTGCGCCGCCTGGACTCGCGGCTGCGCCGGTTCATCGTCACCCTCCCCGTCCCGCCGGACGACGACGAACCGGCCGGCGCCGATCTGCCGCCGGACGAGCCCGACTTCGACAAGGCCGCACCACCCGACCCCGATGGCCCGGACGGACCGGTCGACGGCACCGCGTCCGACAGCGGAGCGGCAAGGCCGCGCGTCCACGACAGCGAAGGCACCGTCATCAGCGGCTCGAAGCCGAACCCGGCCGAGAAAGCCCCCGACAACGTCCACCCGACGAACCCCCACCAGAACCAGTCGAGGCTCGGATGACTCTGCCCTCTATCGAAGCAGCGGCCGCGGCGGCGCCTACGCGTAGCTTCGCGTCACCCACGCGCAGCTTCCACGCGATCGGCGGCGAGGTCCTGGAGCTGCTGTACCAGCACCGGGTGCTCTCCACCCACCAAATGCACGTGCTGCTGACCCTGCCGGAGAAGCGGCCGGCCCGCCCCGTGTACCTGCGCTGGCAGCTCGCCGAGCTGCACCAGGCCGGACTGGTCGACCGGATCCGGGCCCAAGGGCCAGGCGGCCGCGGGCGGGTGCAGAGCCAGCCGTTCTTGTGGTTCCTCACCGAAGCCGGCGCCGAGTCCGTGGAGGAGGCCGGCGAACTGCCCGCGCGGCCGTACCGGGTGACGCCCGAGTCCGTCGCCGGCGCCCGGCAGGCGCACACGCTCGCGGTGAACGAGGTCGGGGTCGCCTTCGTCGAGTGGGCGCGTTGGCTGGGGCACGAGTGCGGGCCGCTGGACTGGACCCCCGAAGTCGCCAACCGGATCCGCGACGGCCAACGACGCTTCGAGGACGACCACGTCATCAGCGACGCCGTCCTCAACTACGTGCACGTGGAGAACGGGCGGCGCACCATGCTCAGCTTCTTCGTCGAACTCGACCGCGCCACGATGACCTCCGCGCGGCTCGCCGCGAAGCTGCAGGCGTACGGCCGACTGTACGAGTACGTCCCGCAGAGCGCGGATCGCACGCGACGCACCCCGAACGCGACCAGGCCGGCGTGGATGTACAACTACCCGGTCTTTCCCCGGGTCCTGGTGGTTCTCGACGCGGCGCCGCCGAAGGCCGGGGAGCCGGACCGGCGCCCGCAACGGCTGGCCGCGCGCACCGAGGACCTCTACACGCGCGCCGGTGCGGACGTCCGCCTTAGCCGGCTCAAGGGCGACATCAACATCGGCGTCACCACCCTGCAGCAGCTCCAGGAGCACGGGCCCTTCGCCCCGATCTTCACTCCGCTGCTGCGTGGCACTCCGGCCACCCGGCCCGCCCCCACCGACCTCTACCTCGCCACGAAGTGACCGGCCGGTCCCCGCGGCCCTGAAGGAAGCAGCGCCATGACCAGTACCTCGTTCGAGGCTCCGCCGGACGGCGGGAGCATGATCCGGCTCACCGAGATCCTGCACCGCAGCGTCAAGCTGCGGCAGCGGCGATTCGAGATGCTGCCGCTACGTGGCCAGGGCGCCCCCTTCACTGAGCCCCACGCCCGCAACCCCTCCGACACCCTGCCGCCGTCGGAACTCGCCGACCTGATCTCCTCCATGTCCGTCATCGGCCTCCTGGAGCCGGTCCTGGCCGAGGAGATCATCGTCGACGGCAAGGCGCCGACAATCCGCCTGGTCACCGGGGAGCGCCGCCTGCGCGCGATGCGCTGGGGCGCCGTCAACCGGCCGGAGAACCCGCACTTCCAGGCGCTGCCAGCCGTGGTATGCCCGGGCCCGTTGTCCGAGGAAGAGCGTCACATGTGGCGCTTCGTCGAGAACTTCGCCCGCGAGCCCCTGCGGCCCGGGGAGCAGGCCGCCGCGTTGCTGTACCAGCGGTGCGCCATCCTCGTTGGCAAGCTCCTCAAGGTCGGCAAGCCCGTGCCGCAGGAGGTCTACGCGATCCCCGACCCGGCCGAACGCTTCCTTGCCCTGGAGAAGATCCGCGGCACCGACAGTTCCTGCGCCGCGCCCTGGAGCGAGGTGCTGGACCGCCTAGGGCTGCAGCTCAACGAGCGCAAGGCCAGTGAACTCGTACGGGCCTTCCGCGCGCTGCCGCGTGACCTCACCGAGGAGATGGACGAAGCCGCGATCCGCCTGAACACGAGGATCAGATTCGCCGAGCTCCGCAACGGCCGGGCACAGGCTGCCGAGGGCATCTGGGCAGCCTTGAAGTCCTCCAAGCGGCTCCACCTGCTCCCGACCGCCGTGAACGTCGGCCTGGAGGAGCCCGAGCTCGGACCAGAAGAGGTCATCACCGAAGCCGAGGAACGGCAGGACGCGGCGAACGCCGACCGCCGGGCGAAGCTCACCCGGGTCCCCACCCACGCTGAGGACCAGGAGGAGACCGACAAAGGCGATGACGCTGCTGTTCCGTCGGCCCTCGGCGCGGATGAAGGGCCAGCGATCGCGGAGCTGGGCCATCCGATGCAGCCGACGGCGCCAGCGGAAGCCGCCGCAGAAGCGATGCCGGCCGACACCGCCCCGAGTCGTCCGGCGGTGGAGTCGAACACGATCCGTACCGCCCTGGACGGCATCCGCGGGCTGCTGGCCGAGGTCCGGGCCGGCAAGGAGATCGCGCGGTACGACTGCGGCTCCCTGCGCCTTGCCCTGCGCGAGCTCCACAACCACCTCGAAGGCGCCACCGCCGACGGCGCGACGGACCACGATGCAACCACCGAAGGAAGCGAAGCAGCATGACCAGTGTCTCCCTGCCCATCCCGACCGTCGGCGTGCCACTTCCGGGCCGCGGCTGCAACTGCAATAGCTGCGCATTCTACGCCGGGCCCGACGGCCGGGGCGGCCCGGCGACCGTCGAGCCCCTATGCACCGGCCAGAACTCCGACTGCCGGTTCTGCGGGTGCTCGGCGGCCGAGGCGGACGCTCCGGCGAACGCGTGCGTCACCCGCAAGTGCCCGATCCGGTGCGGGAGCCGGACCGACATAGCCGGGTGGATGGCGGACGTCGGCGGCACCCTGACCTTCGACGACATCACCGTCGACAGCACGCTGCCCGACGGCCTGCCCGCCTTCATCCCCATGACCGACGGCTCCGCGGTCACCAAGCTCGACGCCAGCCTGAACTGGCCTGCCTACGGAGTCGGTCTGCGGCGCGTATTCTCGCCCGACACCCACACACTCTACAAGCGCTTCACCGAGCAGACCGCACGCCAGGCCCTCGCCCTCGGGGACCACCAGAAGGCCGTGCTAGTCGGCTACGGCGAGGACCCGCTCGTCGAGGCCTTCTGGACTCGCCGCGGCCGCGACAGGCTCGTCGAGCGGATCGCGGAGCAGGAGTGGGACCTGGTGCTCTCGTGCAACTACAGCATCTACGGGGACTGGCCGCGCACCGAGCACCTGCTGAACATGCGCCGCTCGCTCCTGCTCGCGCAGGAATTCGCCGAGGCCGGCGTGAACGTCGTACCGAACGTGTACTGGTTCCGGCTCGAGGATCTCCAGCGCCACCTCTCCTGGATCGAGGACACCCAGCCGGCCGGTATCGCCATCAACGTGCAGACGGTCCGCGACAACGCCGACTGGGACAGCTGGGAGCGGCCCGGCCTGCACTTCCTGGCCGAGACCCTTCCCGAGGACATGCCGGTCTTCCTCACCGGCCTGTCCCGGGCGAACCGCATCGCCGAGATGTCCGAGATCTTCGGCCCGCGGCTGACCCTGATCTCCCAGAACCCCCACCAGTACGCCCTGCACGGCGCGGTCATGACCGCCAACGGCCGCGAGGACGTCCACGCCCGGAGCGAGGACGCTTTCGCCGCGACCGTCCAGTACATGGCCTCGCTCCTGCCCGCCCGCTGAAAACTTCTTCGCCCGCACTGTCACACCGGCGGCTCCTCCCACACCTGTAGCAGGTGAAAGCACCTTTGGGAGGAGCCTCCGTGACGACTGAACCCCACCCCACTGATGCCGAGACGGCGGAACCGTCGCCGGCCGCTCCGTCCTGGCGACTGTGGATCCTGCTCGTCTGGCACCCCGCGCTCGGCCTCCCCGTCGACCCTGTCGCGGTGCTCGGCCTCGACGAGGGCCGGCAGCGGGTCGTGCGCTGGGTTCCCCTTGTCTACGAAGTGGCCGGCCCCTGGCGCGAGCGCCTGAGCGAGACCACCACCAGCGAGGACGTCGCGCGCTGGATCGCTCAGTCCGGGGGTGCCTGCTCGCTTGAGCCCGCCGACGTCCCGGAGGGCGCGCTCGACCTCGCGCACGCAGCCGACATCGTTCTGGATGGACTGCTCGCCGAGGTCATACCGGCGCTCCCGCCGCGGGGTGACGGCTGATGGGCACCGGCAGCAAGTCCTCGCACGCCTCCTACGCGGTGGGACCCACCACAGCGTCGGACGCGCACGCCGTGGTGGCCGAGGCGCCCGGACAGCCGATGTCCGACGAAGAGGTCCAGGCCAAGGCCGACCTCCTGATGGCGATGAACCTCATGGAGGAGATCGCCGACCCGCCGTTCAACGTCGACCCCGAGGACGAAGTCCCGACGGACCCCGTGGAGCGGTACGACCTCTTCGTCGGCCAGGTCGAGCAGGCTCAGGAAGCCATCGAGAAACGGAAGGAGCAGGGCGCCTCCGACGAGGAGATCGAGACCCACACCAAGGCGCTGAAGGCGCAGACGCTGGCCTATCTGAACTCGCTCGACGAGGACGACCTGCACGAGATCGCCGAGGCCAAAGGCTTCGAGCACCCCGCCCTGGTGGGCCTGTCCGGCAAGGGCCAGCATCCTCTGGTCCACTGGCTCGACCCCGCGTACCCGGGTGAGATTCCGTCCAAGGCCAAGATCCAGGCCGCCGCTCTGAGCCGGTACAACGAGCTGCTCGCCGGCAAGACGGTCGGCGGAATGACGCTCGCCGACCTGCACGAGATCGAGGGCACTGAGCCGCCCGTCAGCGGCGGCGCATGGAAAGCCACACCGGACGAGGTCGCTTCCTCCGCCCAGGCAGTGACCTCGTCGATCGACGCCTGGAACGAGGCGAAGAAGACCTACGGGCCCCAGTCTCAGGAACAGAGGGTCAAGGCCCTGCACACGATGCTCGCGGCTGAGCAGAAGCTGGCATCGGCCGACTGTCCCGCGCTCGGCGAGGACCTGGCGAAGGCCAAGGCCGAGGCCAAGTCGGCGGTCGACGAGGCTCTCCACCACACGTATCTGCCACCGAAGGAGCTCCAGCCCCTGGTACAGGAGGCTCTCACTTCGGGGCAGCTGAGCGAGACCGAGGCGATGCACCTCGGTGGTCACCAGCTCGTGGCACTGATGCGGCCGAGCACACCCGAGAGCGAAGTGGAGTCGCTGAAGGCCCTTGCGGCCAAGCGACAGGAGCAGCTGGCGAACCTCGACGCCGGCTACGCCGCCCACGTTGCGATGGCTCCCGGTGGCGACCAGCCGCTGAACCTGCCACCGGCAGGCGACCCGGGCGCGCCGCAGGCGATCGCCGTATGGGCGAAGAACGCCGGCGATGTCCGGGACATACAGACGGACGTGAACGGCTGGTACCCCTACACCCAGCAAGGCGGTGCCAGCGACACCCCGTACGCAGAGCACCCGGCTCTCGGACCGGAGAAGTACCTTCACCCCGGCGATCTGACCAGCGACTTCAAGTCGTGGGCCGCGAAGCAGAAGCTCTCCGACCTGCGCACCGTCGCGGGCGAGCTGGGCATGGACAACAACGCCAAGGCCACGCGTGCCCAGGTCCAGAACTACATAGCCGCGAGCTTCAACAAGAAGTACGACCAGCATGCCATCAAGGACAAGGTCAACGCGGACGTCGCGAAGAAGGAGGCGGCCAAGGCCGCCAAGGCGGCAGCCGCCGCGGCCCCTTCGACGAAGCCCGATGGCGGGTTGGCGTCGGACGAGGCAGTCCAGGCTTTGGCGAGCAAACTGCCGGCGAAGGGCACGGGCTCGGCGGCGAAGCCGGCCGCGCCTGCGGCGAAGCCGGTGAAGGCACCGAAGCCGGGCTCGTTCAACGCCAACGTCCAGGCCATGATGGCTGCCGTCCAGCATGCCAAGGCGACCAACCAGGACCTGCCAGCCCGCGTTGACGCCAAGGAGGTCGCCAGCTGGACCTTCGGCGCCGGCACGACGGCGTCCCACCTCGGTGGGATACACGCCAAGACCATCCATGCCGCCCCGGACGGATCGCCGTGGATGTTCAAGGCCGATCACAACCATGGCGGCGCACTGGGCCACACCGAGGCCGCCGCCTCCCAAATCTTGGCCTTGAGCGGCGTCCCGTCGGTGCCGGTCTACCACCACAAGACCAAGGACGGCACAGCCGGCTCGGTCCAGCCGCTGCTGCAGGGCGCCAAGCCGTTCACCTCCAGCCCGAGCCAGTGGACACAGACCCAGGTGGACACCATCGTGCGGTCGCACGTGGGTTCGTGGCTCATCAGCGATCACGACGGCTACCAGGACAACTGGCTCCAGACGCCCTCTGGAGGACTGGTGCAAATTGATCACGGCCAGTCGTACAAGTTCTTCGGTGCGGACAAGCTCTCGGTCAATTACGACCCCAACGGGGTCACTCCCATCCACCAGAAGCTCTATCAGGCGGCGCTCTCGGGCGGCCTTGCCAATGGCGTCAAGATCAATCCAGCCGCCGCACACCCGGTGATCAAGAAGTTCGAGTCCATGCCGGACGCACAGCTGCGCTCCGTCCTGCACTCCACCGCGTACGAGGGCGCCAAATCCGGTGTGGCCTGGGTCCCGCAGATGCGCAGCCGAGCGGCCAAAGCCCTGAAGATCCCGCAATCCCAGGTCACGCATGACCAGATCGCCACGGCGTTCCTGGACCACGCCGTAGAGAGGAAGAACAACTTGCGCGAGAACTTCTCCGACTTCTTCGTCCAGCAGCTGGGTCTGCCCTCCGGCGCCTCCCTCAAGCACGGCGGTGGTAGCTGATGGGAACCGGATCGAAGTCGAGCCACCAGAGTTACGCGGTCAGCCCCACCGCGCTCGCCGAGGTCCCTGCCGCCCCGTTGGACATCACCGGCGCGCCGGCGGCAGGTGAGGGGGCCGACCTGGCGGGCGTGGCCGTGGGGGCTTCGGGGGAGGCGGCGTTCGAGGTGCCCGAGCTGCCTGAGCCTGTTGCCGAGCTGGCTTCCCCTGCGGAACCTCCTGTCGACGAGGACCCGCTGGCGGAGCTCGATGGGCTCCTGGGCACCGAATCCGAGCCCGAGCCTGTTGCGGCCGCTGCGCCGTCTGAGGAAGAGGCTCAGGAGGCGTCCGCCGAGGGGGAGCTGCAGAGCAGCGGTGAGGAGCCGTCGGCGGAGGAAGACGTGCTGCTCCAGGCAGAGGACATCGAGGAGGTCGAGGAGGAAGAGGAGGAGACAGACCCCCCGCTGACGCCGGTGCCCGCGGCGCCGCCGGTGGGCGAGCCCACCGGGACGCCGATTCTGGTGGGCGGGGACGACTTCATCAACTCCGAAGCAACCCTGGTCGCCTACGACTCGCCGGACGGCCCGCGGGAGGTGCTGCTGACGCACATATCGGAGGAAGCCGAGGAGAAGCTCCTCAACGCGCTGAGCATCCCCGGCACGCACATGGAGGAGATCCAGGTCGAGGAAGAGGTCACGGAGCGCCTCGACCTCGACAAGGAGAAGAAGCTGGCCGAGCTGACCAAGACCGCAATCACCTCCGTGCAGCACAAGCTCAAGGGCAGCCTGCCGATGTCGGACGCGTCGATCGCCAAGCACCAGGCGGCCGTCGACGCGGTCTCCGCCGTCCTCAACGACCCGTCGATCAGCGACGACGAGAAAGCTATGGCCCAGCACTACATGGACCAGCTGGACGTTGTGAAGGACAAGATCGACAATGGCGGGTCAGTCATGCCGTGGATGGACGCCTACGAGGTCACCGCGACCAAGATGGTCACCAAGCAGATACCGGTGCCCGACGGAGATCCGGAGCCCGGCACGCTGGCCGCGACGGTCCGCAAGGCCAGCAGGATCCAGGCGAACCTCGACCCGGCCACCGGGCAGACGTCCTGGGACGGTGTCAGCCGCTCTTCCGCCAAAGGCACGGAGTACGAGATCGACATGGGCGACGGCTGGAAGGCTGTCTACCGTCCGTACAAGGACAACGACCCGGCGAACACGGAGTTCTCGCTGCGGGGACAGCTTGAAGTCCACGCCCCTGCGGGCGCCGGCCACGGCAAGGACCTCGTGGATCGGCTGGAACAGCTGCACCTGATGAACAAGCCGATGACCGCGGCCGAGGGCGAGTGGACGTACCTGGCGAACAACATCCAGGCCCAGGGGCTGGAGGGCTCCGCCGGCATGAAGGCCGCCATGGAGACGGCCCAGGGACTTCAGGATCTGCAGGTCCAGGAGATCGTGCACCAGCGCATGGAGTCCCTCATGGGGCTCGACAGCGACGCGCTGCAGACGGCTATGAAGAGGATCCACCTGGAGGCATCCCACAAGGTGCTGCCGATGAAGGTCGAAGTCGTCCGGGATGCTGTCGCGAAGGCCTCCGGGTTCTCCAGCGGCGCCGAACTGGCGGCCAGCCCGGGCTACGAGCCGACGCCCTCGACCGGAGGGAAGTGGCTGACCTGGTCCCGCTTCGATGTGACCGGCAACAAGGCGGAGATCCAGAGCGCGTTCAAGGGCCGGTCACTGAGCCACAACCTCAACGGCGGCGATCTCGCCAGTCTCCTCGGCATCGGGGTTCTGGCCTCCACGGAGAAGCGGGCCGTGATGGGCATCGGCGGGGGACTGGGCTTGAGCGAGCAAGCCGACAAGATGACCGGCGGCGCCAACAGCGTGTTCCTACGGGTCAAGAAGACGCCCAGCTCCCCGGGTGGGGGTCGGCTGATCTGGGACGACCCGAGCGTACTCATGCAGCGCAGCGACTACTACGCCTACAACAGCGACCATTACGGCGCCATCAACCCCGCGCACCACAACTACAACGCGGGGGCGATCACCCGGGACCCGATGAAGATCGCCAAGTTCTCGGGCGGCAGCAACGAAATCATGTTCCGGAACGGGATCGACCTGCTTGGGGCCGAGGCTCCCAGCAGGATCGTGTGCCATACCGCCGCGGAGCGCAGCAGCATCCTTGCCTCCCTCACCGCGCGGGGCATCACCCAGCTCGGTGGGAAACCCGTCGAGGATGTTCTGTGCACGGAATCCGACTACTAGGGCTGACCAGGAGCGATTCGATGACAGCAACACAGCAGCAGTGGCGCCAGCGCTTCGCGGACCTCGTCGCAGGCAACCACAGTGCGACCGGGGACCCGGTGGATGCCGGCGCGCGACTGGTCGTGTCGGGCCCTGACGGGACGGAGGTCTTCCGCGCCGCTCTCGCCCGCCACCACCGCTTCGAGGACGACGGCGACCATGTCATATGGATCAGGCCTCTGGTCGGTGGCCAGGACGCCGAAGGCGGCGGCTACCTGTTCAACCTCAACCTGGCTCGGCGACGATCCCTTTCGGTGGCCAGTGCCGACCTCGTGGACGACGGCGTGGAGATGGAGCTGACCACGGGGCAGAAGGCACGGGTCGAGCCGGCCGACGGCCCCGAACTCGAGCAGCTGAACCGCTGGGACGACTTCACCAACCGCCTTACCCCAGAGGAGGACGCCGCACTGGGGCGGCTGGACGCGGACTCCTGGCACGGACGCTATGCGTGAGCAGCGCTGTCGCCGGTGCCGACGGGCGGCCGCGGGGCGTGTTGGCATGATGTCCCCGCGGCCCGACCGCCGCGAGACGGACCACTGGCCGGCCCTGGGATTGGGCCGGCCGGCCGCTCTGGCGGAAGAGCAGGACCCCACTCGAGAGGAGGAAGCACATGGCAGATCGAGCACATCCGGTGACCGAACAGCGGCACGCTGATCTGCGGAGCCCGCTGCCGGAGCACGAGCGCGACCTTCCCGTCGACGTGAGCTGGCTGCGCCAGCGCGCCAGGCTGTTCGCCGCGGTGTCCGAGCGCAACTTTCACCTCGTCACCGATCTCGTGGCCTACGCCTCGATCAGCGGCATGTCCTACCTCTCGCACTATGCCGCCCAGGTGTATCTGGGTCCGAAGACCGCGCGGCTGAAGGTGCCGTTGATGGCCATCAACCTCGGGCTGGTGACCACGCGCGAGGAAGCCGATCGCGCGCTGGCGCACGAGACCATGCACCTGGTCGTCCCCTCGTATGGTCACAAGGCGGCCGCCTTCGCCCGGGCCCAACTCCTGCTTGACCAGGTCGGCCAGCTCACCATCGCGCCGGCATAGGCAGACCACGTCCGCAGCACACAGGCCGGCCCAGTCGCTGCCCCACTCGTATCCCTGGGTGCAGCGGCTGGACGCCCGATAATTCCACCATTGTGTTGTGTATTCTTGTTTCAATAGGTACTGTGATTGATGTCGGGCGGGAGATTCCGCCGGCCGAAGCCGCTGTCCGCGGCCTTCGATTCCAGCCCCGGTGTCCATGAGGCGCGCCAGCGTGCCGATACGGACCCGATCCTTCTTCTCGGAGATCCGATGCCGAGCACTACGAGGACGCCTTCCAACCCCATTGAGGCCGCAGCCATCCAGGCCGCGGTGAAGCGCGCGCAAACCGGACAGGCCAGCCAGATCGGTCCGGACCCGGCCCTCCATGGCCACGACACCGAGCTGCGGTGGGTGGAGGCGGTACTGCGCCACCGCCTCTCGCTCAACTCCCTTGGCCGCCCGGTCAGTATCCGCACCGAGGACGACGACACCCATCCGCTCGTCGCGGACGGTCAGCACTTCCCCGCGGTGGCGCTGTCCATCCCCTTCGCGGACAGAACACTGAACTTCCTCGCGACCTACGACAACGACCGCCGCCTCACCTTCGACCTCATCGGCCCGTGCGACCGGTGCGGCAAGCCGGTGCCCATCGAAGAGATCAACTTTCTGGAAGACCTGGGCGACCACCTCCTCCAGACCCGCGACGGCCTCGGGGGATCCCCCCGCCTCCGTACCTCTCCCGCGCACGCCGACGGCTGCCTCGCACGCGGCAACTGATCGCGCTCCCCTCCCCGCAGGGCGCCCCCGGCTGATTCAGCCGGGGGCGCCCTGCGTGAGGCGACACCTCACCACGCCGGCAGCCGCTCGGCCGGGTGCTCGCAACCCCGGGGAGACTGTGCGACGTCCGCGTCGTCGACGTCGCCGGGCTCCAGGGCCTCTTGAAGCCCGAGGTCAAGCGCACCTCCCACGGCCCACCGGCTTGATCGCCAGTCACGATGACGACGCCCAGTTCGGCGGCCACCACCAGAGCAGCGCGCACCGCCAGCGCCGTCGCCAGGACCGGCCGAGTTCGCGAGAGCCGACTGGGGCGTGATCGCGCTCAGATCCACGCACGCATGCGCCCGCACGCGGGATGCCCGGCGCCACGCCCGCCCGCCTCCCCTTCGGAACACAAGGAACGAGATGCCTGAGAGCACGAACGCGACCGCCCGCACCGCCGCCAAGCGGCTCCTCACCCAGAACTCGGATCTGAGGAGGATCGGCGTATTCAACTGGACATTGCCAGCTTTCGTGATCGAAATGCCTGATGGAAGCCATTTCAACGTATGCCCTCAGGCCGGCGCGTGCGCACAGTTGTGCTACGCCCGGGTCGGCACGTACCGGTTCAAGAACGTCCGCGCAGCACACATTCGGAATCTCCTCCTGTGCCGGGACAATCCGGAGGAATTCGAGAGGCAGATGACGGAGGAACTCACGCACAAGAGGTACGTCGGCAAGTGGATTCGCGTGCACGATTCAGGCGAGTTCTTCTCCGACGAATACCTTCTCACCTGGCTGTGTATCATGCGCAGCTCACCGGGCGTTCGCTTCTACTGCTACACCAAGGAGATCAGCCGCTTTAAGCGGCTTGTCGCCAACGATCCGCCCGAGAACTTCCTCTGGTGCTACAGCCTCGGAGGAAAAGAGGACCACCTCATCGACCTGAGCACTGAAAGGCACGCGGACGTCTTCCCTGACGTCGAGGCGCTGATCGCCGCCGACTATACCGACCAGACGGAATCGGACCTTCTGGCGGTGCTCAGCGAGTCCCCCCTCGTCGGAATCCCGGCGAACCGGATTCCGCACCTTCTCAAAAGACAGGGGCAGGAGACGTTCGGCAGCCTTCAGCGAGCGCGCGACGAGAAGCTGCGCGCGAAGAACGCTCGCGCGGGCCAGAAGTTCACGCTGGCGTACTGAATACTCGCGGGGGGTGTCTTCGGGGCCAGACGGACACACGCCCGGCCCCGAAGGCACCTCCGCCGGCGTACGGAGGCGCCACCTCGAGCGCGCGTTGCGTATTACTTTACCGTGATGTACTTTAGCGCCTGCCCCTGCGCGATCGGGGCCGGCGCAGCCGTGGAGCCGGCGGTGCTGGCTCCACCTCGAGCTTGACGACCAGGCCCCCACCCGCGGGACCTCGACCACGGCCTGCGGGTTCACTGCCGGTCCGACAAGGAGTAACGGTGATTCCCGCCGACGCTGATGAACTCGTGACCTCACAGGACATCGCGGAGAAGTACGAGGCCAACGAAGGCAACGTGGCCTACTGGACCACGCTCCCGGGTTTCCCGGAGGGTTGGCCTTCTGGTCCCGGACGGACCTTGGTCCGCGACGCCGCGTTGGTGGACGCCTGGCTTAAGGAAAACCTGCCGGTCCACTGGGCGAAGGGGCAGGACTCGGACAACCCGTTCGGCCTGCCCGCCGGCAGGCCGAAGGACTTGGTGACGCTGTCGGACATCTGCGCGTGGGAGGGGAAGGCCCTTGGACGGACGGAGCCGGTGCCGGAAGCCACCCTGCGCGGGTACATCTCCAGGAAGGTCCTGCCTGGCCCCGACCGCACGCCAGGTGACGGGAAGCGGCCGGAGGTCACGGAGCGGAAGTGGTTCCGCGAGACGGCCTACAACTTCGTGAACCGTAAGCGGCGCATGCGCCGGCAGACGACGGCCGAGGAGTTGGCCGTCAGCAAGCAGGCCCCTGCAGCCGACAGCGAGCTTCCGGGCCGCTCGACCATCGCGCGCACGGAGCACCTGGACGCCCAGGGCATCGCGACCACGTACAGCGTCAGCGGGCAGACTGCCCGGGGATGGATCCGCGCTGAGGGGTTCCCTGAGGCTGGCGAGCAGGGCTACAGCGCGGCCGAGGTCGACGAGTGGGTGCGCGAGAATCGCCGGCGGACCTGGGCCACGGCCCAACGACGCGCTCAGCTGTCCGGCCACGCGTGGGACGACTCGTCGGCAACTGACGAGGACGCCGGCCAGGAGGACCTCGCCGACCCGGCGGCGGAGCCGACAGCAGCGGTGCAGGGCGAACAGGCGGAGCTCACTGCGGAGATGATTGGTCCGCGGTACGGCGTCTCCGAATACACCGGTCTCCAGTGGACCAAGGTCAAGGAGAAGCGCGAGGGCGACAAGGTCGTTCGTCAGGCCTTCCCTGCGCCGCGGAGCACACAGCCGCGTACGTATGACCAGCACGAGGTCGACGCATGGGTGGAGAAGCACCGTCCCCATGTCTGGGCGGCCTTCAAGGGAACCGGGCCGGCCCTGGTCCACAATCTGCCCGAAGGGGACCCGCGGGACCTGCTGGACATCTACGACTTCGCCGAGGTGCTGGGCATGACTACCCGTGGCGAGGCCCTCGCACGCGAGACCATCCGCGCCTACCACGCCCGCGGACAGGTCCCGTTCGCCGACCGGACGGCCGATGACGGCAAGAAGCCTCGGGTCTTCCAGGATCACTGGTATCGCGAGACGGTCTACGGGTTCGTCCTCAGCCGCAGGGGGTCCGGCCGCTTCGGTCGCAGGACCTAGGAAGCCTCGGTGGCCTTGTCCTGCCGACCGGCTGCCGGCTGCTAACCGACCCGGTAGCCCACGGAACGGTAGGGCGGACGGTCGCTGGAAACGAGAGAGCCCGCCGGTCAGACGACCGGCGGGCTCTCGGCTTTCCTCTGGGTGTCTCGCACATCGTGGTGCGATCTATCGGGTGGTCCCAGGTGCGATGTCCGCCGTGGCGACGAGAGCATCGAGTTCTTCATCGCCGACGATGACGAAAGCGCGGCCCCCGGGTGGAGGCCACGCTTCTGGCTTCAGCGGTGTGGCGCGTCGCCCGAGTCAGCTGCGCTTGCGGAAGAAGCGGCGGCGAGGGCGGGGCTGCGGCCGGTGCGGCGGCTGCCCGGCCAGCTCGTAGACGGCGTCGTGGAGCTGCGGGTGCGCCAGCAGAGTCCAGTGCTTGTCCAGGGCCGCCCAGACCTCCGTCAGCGCGGTGCGGGGGTCCGTTCCCAGGAGCGTGCTGTACGTCGCTGCCACGGCCGGGGTGCGCGAGCGGCCCGCGACGCAGTGAAGGAAGACCCGCTTGCCTTCCTTGCGGAGCCGGAGCACCTGGCGGGCCGCCTGGTCGAGGGCGTAGTGGAGGTTGGCGTTCTCGCCTTCCCTGTCGACCAGCCAGACGCGGACGTGTTCGACGTCGGTCCCGGAGAAGATCGGCCCCTGTCCGACGCGGCACAGGGAGACGACCGCTTCGAACGGCGGTGTGCCAGCGAACTCGGTCATGGGGAGGTTGCCGAGCAGGACCCCGTCGTCGGCCGGGTGCTGTGCGACGTAGCCCCTTCCGGCGGAGCCGGGGATCTTGACGCGCGGGGCCGAGGGCCAGCCGTCACCGTCGTCCAGGCCCTTGCGAGCGGTCAGGACGGCCAGGCGGACGAGATCGGGGCCGGACATCGTGGGCCATCCGTTCACTGCCTGCTGCCAGGCGAGGGGGATGGCCGAGACGCCCCAGCGCGCGCCCAGGAGGGCGCCCGCGATCGAGGCCACGGTGTCCGTGTCGTCCCCCGCGCGGACCGCCGCTTCGGTGGCGAGCTGGAAGTGCTGGGCGGGGAACGATCCACGCTCCGGCGCCAGCTCAGGAACGGGCGTGTTGGTGATGGCGGACCACGCGGCCTGGAGGGCGGTGACCACGTACCCGTTGCGGGTCCAGTGGTGCGGCGGGTTCGCCTCGGCCTCGTCCAGCCTCGCGTGCCAGATCTCCTGTCGGTCCTCGGGAAGCAGTGCGATGCCGTCACGGACTCCGTCGAAGGAGCCTTCCAGCACGGCGGTTCGGATGCCCGCGCACCACAGGATGCACGCTTCGACGCACTCGGGGTCGCTGTGGGTGAGGGAGCTGATCATGGTGGCAGCCCGGACCATTCCTTCAACGTCGTCCAGGTAGGCTAGGGCGACGATGCCGGTCCGCATCAGCGAGCCGTTGCCCGCGCTGAACCGGGTGCGGGCGGTGTAGGCGTCGGCTTCCGCCGTCATGGCCTGGGCGGGCGTGCCCGCCTTGTGGTTCTTCGCGGCGCGGAGCACGCTACTGGTCTGGTTCCCGATGTCGCTGGCGCCTCCGTCGCGCCAGCGGTGGAAGTTGCGGGCGATCTGGTCGAGTGCGGTCGAGCTGGTGAGGTCGGCGCCGGTGGACGCGACAGCGGCGATGCAGACTTGCATCTGGGTGTCGTCGGAGTACTCGCCGGGCTTGTAGGGGCCCAGACCGCCGCCGATCATGGCGGGCAGTTCGTCGGCGCCCAGTCGGCGGGCGAACTCGTAGGGGACGCCGAGGGCATCGCCGCACGCAGCGCCGAGGAGGACGCCGGCTGCGCGGTCGGTGGCGTGGGCATTGAGCGGGTGGGCCGCCGGGGTCAGGGTGGGGATCGTGAGGTCAACGAACTTGGCATTCACGGGTGTTCTCCCGATGTCGTGTGCTGCGTGCGTGGTCTGAGGAGGGCGGGGCGGGGAGCGCGGCGTCAACTCGCCGGGCGCTCAAACCCGCTGTCGCCACGTCAGAGTGACACGACCGAACCACTCTCGTCAACATGACGATTAGCGTTGCGTGTTTCCTTTACATTGTGTACTTTAGTTGATGCCGGAGGCGCTCGACCGTCCTGGATGACGCGCCCCGCTTCCCTTCGTCGGCACCGCACCCCCTGAACGTCAGCGGCCGTACGTCGGGCATCGAAGTGCACGCCCACTCACAGGAGTTCTGCCATGAACAAGGCCCAGCTCGTCGAAGCGATCGCGGACAAGATGGGCGGTCGCCAGCAGGCCGCCGACGCTGTCGACCACGTGCTCGACGCCATCGTCCGCGCTGTCGTCGCCGGGGATCGCGTCTCCGTCACTGGATTCGGCTCGTTCGAGAAGGTCGACCGACCGGCCCGCTACGCCCGCAACCCCCAGACCGGCGAGCGGGTGCTGGTCAAGAAGACCTCCACCCCCCGCTTCCGGGCCGGGCAGGGCTTCAAGGACCTGGTCAGCGGCGGCAAGAAGCTGCCCAAGGGCGGCGAGGTCTCCGTCAAGAAGGCCCCCAAGGGAAGCCTCACCGGCACCACCGCCGTGGTGAAGAAGGCCGTCACGAAGAAGTCAGGAGCGGCAGCCAAGAAGTCGGGACCGGCGAAGAGGGATGCGCCGACGAAGCCCGTCAAGGTCACAGCCAAGAAGTCGCTCGCCTGATCCACCGTTGCCGGACCCCCTCCCCCGGCGTTCCCTACTCGACGGCCGGGCGCTGGCGCGCCCGGCTGGACCGGAGAGACTTCTGATGAGCTACCTCTTGATCGACGACGCCCTCGTGGCCAGGGCGGCTTCGTTCCGGCAGTGAATGGGTTGATGGAGCTTCAGGAGCTGGGGCAGGACTGCGGGGTGGTCGGCGGGGGCTGACGCGGAGGCAGGCACGACTTCCGGTGATCATGAGGTGTCGAGTACCTGATCACCACGACGGAAGACCGTGCCTGCCCGCTCATCCCGCGCCCTCTGGGCCAACTCGCCGACACCACGCCGACCGTACCCGATGACCTCCCTGGCCTGCTGACCTGCCTGGCTCAGGTGCCCGATCCCCGCCGGGACCAGGGCCGACGCCACCCGCTCGCCTTCGTCCTCTCCCTGGCCGCGTGCGCGGTCCTGGCCGGAGCGAAGTCCCTGGCCGCGATCGCGGAGTGGGCCCGCCGACGCCCCGCCCAACGTCCTGGCCCGACTCAGTGGCCCATGCCGGGAGCCGGACCGCGGCCCCGTCGCCCCGGCCGAGGCCACCGTGCGTCGTGTCCTCCAACGCATCGACGGCGACGTGCTGGATACAGCCGTCGGAAGTTGGCTCGCCGGGCGCGAACGCGCCGCCGACCAGGAGGAGAACGACAGCGACCGGCGGCCCCTGCCCTCCCTCGCCGTGGACGGCAAGACCGTGCGCGGCGCCCGCCGCACCGACGGCACCCAGGTCCATCTGCTCGCCGCGATGACGGGGACCGGCCTGGTCACCGCCCAGCGCGAGGTGGACGCCACGCCCAACGAGACCACCGTCTTCCAGCCCCTGCTTGCCCCGCTCAACCTGCACGGCACGGTGGTCACCTTCGTCGCCCTCCACTCGCAGACCGCCCACACGCGCTTCCTCGTCGAGGACAAGCACGCCCACTACATCGCGCTGATCAAGGGCAATCAGCCCACCCTGCACCAGTGGCTGAAGGCCCTGCCATGGCGGGAAGTGCCACTCCTCGACAAGACGCGGGCCACCGCGCACGACCGCGACGAGATCCGCCGAATCAAGGCCGCCGCCGTCACCGAGATCGCGCTCCCACACGCGGTGCAGGCCGTCCAGATCGTGCGCCGCCGACGGATCGTCACCGCCAGCAAAGTCACCCTGGAACGCATCTACGGGATGACCGACCTGACCGCGGAGCAGGCGGACGCAACCGAGATCGCCCGCCGCGTCCGCGGCCACTGGGGCATCGAGAAAAAGATCCACCACGTCAGGGACACCACATACGCTGAGGACGCCTCCCGCGTACGCACCGGCACCGCTCCACGTGCCATGGCATCCCTGCGCAACCTGGCCATCGGCGCTCTCCGACTCGCCAACCAGACGAACATCGCCGCTGGACTCCGCCACCACACCCGCGACGCCAACCGTCCACTGATCACCCTCGGCATCATGTGATCAACCAGGACACATCACCTGGACGACGCGGCCCTGCCCTCGTGGCCTCTACCCATCGGACTCTGGCCTCTGCTTGCTCAGCGGAGGCGCAGGGGATCAGGCGCAGCACCGAGCCCGGTCATCTGCTGGGCGGTGATCCAGCTTGGCGGACGCGGCGGAGCGGCGGTGTGGCGGAGGTCGGCATCCTTTGGACTGCCGGGCGCCAGCCGACTCCAGGGCACGCCCAGGGCGCCGCCGCATGCCGCGCCGAGGAGCGCGCCGGCCACCTTCTTGTGTTCGGCGCCCACCGCAACGGGTGAAGGCTCCGCGACAGCCTTGCGGGCCTCCGCAGCGCCCAGCGCGCTCCTCGTCTGCTGCCGATGTCGCTCGCACCACCACACCAGGATGGATGTTGCGGGCGATCTGGTCCAGCGCTGTGGCACTGGTCAGGTCGGCTCCGCACGGCGACAGCAGCGATGCACACGTGCAATTGCCTGTCGTCGAGCGCCAGGCGAGTTGGCGCCGCGTACCCCGCCCCAGACCATCCTTGCCGCACATAAACTCGGGAGATTCCTCGATGTTGCTTCTTAGGGTTTCGATATGTATTGTTGTAGCAGCCGGTCGACCGGTCAATCCCTCAATAGCCGCAACCCCTCAGCGGTCCCATCCACGGGAGGACTTCCATGCCTCGACGCATTCTGATGCGGCTACTGCGCCGCACTCCCCGCCCGGCTCCCGTTCTGCCCGGCCGAACCCACAACTACGACAACGACCACCGCCGCTGGGGTCACGACTACACGCTGTCTCCGTACTCGGCGACCCCCGATCAGGTCACCGCCACCGGCTGGGGCTATGACATCGAAGAGGGCGACTACCTCCTCGTCGGACGCCCCGAGGCACCATGGAAGCTCAAGGTCATCGACATCGTGTACGACCGAGACCCAAGGGATTTCTGGTCCGCCACCCTGTCCGTTGTCGTCCAGCCGCCTGTTCGTGTACTGGAGTGGAAGGGCTCCGCGGGAGAGTTTCTTCAAAGCGCCCTCGGTCGCGCGGGTGTCCAGAGTCACGCGACCGGCGACAGTGCGGGCGAATACATCAAAGTCCCCGCTGGCACTCAGGGTCTCATCACGATCACAGGCGTCAGTGGCCGAGCCAGGGAGAACGAACTCTGCTACCGCCCGAACGACCACCAGGGGTGGGGGGCCGTCATCGAGCAGGAGGGCGCCGACTTCACAGAGTTCTACCAGTCCACCAGTTCCGACCTGGCCGAGGACACTGCCCGGGTCGTAAGGGCCGTACAGGAAATCATCGCCAAATGCTCCGCCAGCTAAGTTCATGCCCGCCACGATCAGCTTCGAGGCCGACCCATGCCCGGGTGGCCGCCGGACCTGCGACGGTTGCCGCTATGCCCCTGTAGTGGTGTGACGTTCCGCCCGCCCCCTGTCGAGCTCGGCATGAAGTCGAGAGAGGCGGGACGGGCCGCTCACGGCAACGTCAACTCGTAGGCGCCCCCCAGTCGTCTCGACCCGTCCTGCGCTGACCGGGCCCATCCGCCGCGTGCGGGTCTCCCCGGGCTCAAGCGCGCCTTTGCCCTGGTCGCGGCGCTCCTGAATCTGGGCGCGAAGCGGCCCTGGTCCACCAGCCGCTGACCCGCTGCGCCGCGAACGGGCGGCCCGGCTCCGCCTGGAGCAAGGACGACGGGTACGGAGTCGCGGTCGACGTGGTGCGCGACGAAGTGTCGGTGCAGTGGTGGCCGGCCGCAGTGCCCAAGTCCCTGGCGCTGTGAGAGCACGGAGGAATCCGGCAGCTCTGTGTGGCGCTGCTGTCGGTCCGGTCCGCCGTGCCCGAAGGGGATGAGCGGATACCCCACTCCATGACGTTGCGTATTTATTGTTCAGTGTGTAGTATACTCACGCCTGGTCGATCGGCTGTCCTCTCCCGCACAGCCCGTACGCCGACCCTCGTCGGCGCCGTGAGGGCGGCCGCCAGGCCGCTGAACCGCTGCGCGGCGAATCCCGCAGCCCTCAATCTCACCGCCCCGGGCCGCTGAAGCCCGCCTCGAACTGGGAGACCGTCATGGGCCCGAGCACCCCCCACCCACGCCGGACACCGCCCCTCGACTCGCTCAGGGAACTGGCGCCGGGCGCCGAGCTGGTCAAGGTCCGCGCCAACCCGCGCAACTGGAGCCAGGCCATGCTCCTCGCCGCGTACACGTGGCCGCAGTACGAGGGCGACCGCCTGGTCCCCCTCGGCCAGGGCAGCTACCTGGACGACTCGCACGACACCGCTCTGACGATCGGCGAGTTCCTCAGCCGGTACCGGCAGCTCCCCGTCGTACGCCAGCTCCAGGCCAGCGACGCCGCCTACACCTTCCTGATCGAGCTCGCCCGCCCCTCCTGGGAGCTCTCTAGCGGTGATTCCCAGTGAGCGCCCCGGCGATCCCCGCGGCGTGCGCGCACCGTCCCACGCACGGCGGCCTGGTCGTCCCGTACGTCTCGTTCGAGCACAACGGTCTGCCGGTCTTCGGCGGGCTCGACCCGGGCAAACGCACCCGAGCCTTCGAGAACGGCCTGTGCCAGATCTGCGAACGGCCGCTGGAGCGGTGGTTCTACGTGCTGGTCCGCCCCCAGGACGTGGGTATCGGGTACGCGCCGGAACCGGGACTCCACCCGCCCTGCCTGATGTATTCGGAGAAGGCGTGCCCGATGCTCATCCCCCGTCAGTTCGCGATTTCTGAAGCACTGATCCGCCGGAACTCACGAGGTAGGGCACGTAACGGCCAGCCTAGACCGTCGGGTTCACGAATCCCGGGTTGTTCCCCGTGGGGCACGTCATGAGTCCCCACGTCTGCCGCAGGGCCCGTAGGCGACCGATCCCGTTCGACTGCAAGTTGGGCGCCGATCACTCAGGTACCTGTAGCCCCTTCACCCACCGGCCACGCCTGCCAAAGAACCCCGACGATCACCCTGCTCTTCTCGAGATGAGCAGGGGCGATCGTCAGTGCGAATCCTGATCAACACTGCTGCCCCTTCGCTGCCCCTTTTCAAGGAGAGCCCTGTGATTGCTGCACTCTTCAACCCGCTGGACATCGAATGCCTCGTCAAGACGGCTGTGGAGCTGTGGGAAGAAGTCGACCCCAGCGATCTATCCGAGCACCAGCAGGACACGCTCAACCGCGCACGCGAGGCATGGCTCGCCGAACATGCTGACCAGCAGCCTTCCTTCCCCGAAGCGGTGAGCCTCATCAGCCCGCGCCCGGTGGGACGGGCCTGGGTGCTGCGCCGCTGGGACCGCCATGAGGACGTCGTGTCGCTCCATGCTGATGAGGACTCCGCGCTGGCCGATCTCGCCACGTACGTGCGCGGGGTCTGGGACAACCTCGTTGGTGAGGAAGGCATCCCCGACCAGCCGCCCACCGACGACCGCGAGGCCGTACGGCTCTACTACGGCCCCGAGCGCGACGGCCGCCCGGACGAGGGTTACGACCTCTACGCCGAGGACATCGCCAGGTGTGGCCGGACCCGCATCGTGCCGCTCGACTACCGCTTTCCCGATGAGGACGCGAGCGAGCAGGCGAACCGGGACGCCACCTTTCATCCGCAGACCGACCTCAACGACCTCCCGTGCGTCGAGGTCGATGGCGTCCTGGTGTTTGCCTACCTCGACCACGAGGCCAGCGCCGTGCGGATCTCCGTGCACCTCGACTCCGCGGAAGACCGGCTGGTCCGTCCCGACGGCTCCGTGCCACTGCGCGTCGAGGTCGAAGACGACGTGGTGCTGGATGACAGTGCAGAGGGCACACCCAAGCGGGATCTGCTGACCAGGCTGCTCGATGCAGCCGATGACCGCCAGGAGCAGGCAATCCGCGAGGCAGCGTTCGCGGCCGGCGTTCTCTGGCGCTGCCCGACCTGTCAGTGGGACAACCTCGGCGAGGCCGCCTGCTGCGAAGGCCCTGGTCCCTGCCGCGTCCCGAAGCCGAAGGCGACCAGCTGACGAGGGAGCCCTGGGCCGGCCAGCCGGTCGGCCCAGGGCGCGACCTCGAAATCCGGAGCGACGACGGCCGCACCGGCCCGAAGCACCGGCCCTACCTCACTCCCGCAGGCCTCGACGCCGCACGCGCCGCGAAGCCGCAGCCCTGATCCTCCTGTCCTCCGGCGGGTGCGACCCTTCCCAGCCGCACTCGCCCCTCCCCCACAGGTACGCCCATGACTTCCCTCACGCTGTTCGAACCCGGCCTCGATGCCGTCCCCGCAACGCCGTCGTCCGGCGGACCGGCTCCGGCCGAGGTCGCCTCCGCGGAGGCTCTGGCATCCTTCCGCGCGACGAAGCACAAGTCGCTCAACTTCGGCCTCGGCGTCGACTCGACGGCGCTGGCCCTGGCGATCATCAACGATCCGACCGCCTTCGGGATCGCCGAAGACTTCTCCGACTTCTCGATCGTGACGGCGATGACCGGGTTCGAGTTTCCCGACACGATCGCCGACGTCGAGAACCACGTCCTGCCGTTGCTGCGGGAGAAGGGCATTCGATACACGCAGGTCGCGCGGGCTGGGCGCCCCGACTCGGCGGGTGTCGAAGTCCTCTCCGACACCAAGAACCCCGGCAAGGTGTTCAGCCGGGGTCCATGGACGCTCATGGACGAACTGGAGGAGAACGGCACGGTTCCCCAGTACGCCGGCGGTCACGTATGCAGCCAGAAGCACAAGGCTTGGACGATCGACCGCCTCCAGCTCGAGCGAGCGGGCGGGCAGACCGTCGGCAAGCTCTTCGGCTGCAACGCGGACGAGTACAAGCGCGCGGTCAAGGCGAACAAGTTCCAGGCCAAGCGCAACAAGAAGGCCGGCTACGAGACCTTCGCCCTGGACTACCCCTTGCTCAGGCTCGGCTGGGGCCGCGAGGACGTGCAGGGCTACGTCAAGGACCGCCTCGGCATCGACATGTCCAAGTCATATTGCCCGGTATGCCCGTTCGCCGGGGTGTGCTCGCCCCAGCCCGACCACCTGAAGCGGCTGCGGAAGTACCCCGACCTCGCCGCGCGCGTGCTGCGCCTGGAGTACCTGTCGATGGCCCTGAACGACAACAGCTCCCTCTACAAGGACGACACCCTGTTCAGGCGGGTCACCGACGACCAGAACGCTGAGGCGCTCGGCCAGTTCAACGCCCGGCTGGACGAGGAGCCGTGGGCGGTCTACCGGTTGCAGCGCGCCTACACCGCCGGCCGCCGGCCCGAGTGCCACACCGCGCACGGCGACCGCTGCTCCAAGCCCGAGTGCCGCGACAGCAGCTTCAAGGGCACGGTCTACCGGTCCGTGAAGACCGTCCGCACCGGCAGCCGTTCCGAAGTCGGCACCTTCCTGCACAACGCCGCCACGGCCCTGGACCGCCCCGTCGAGCACTCCACGAAAGCCCACGGCGCCGGCATCGACCGCGTGCGTACCCGCGTCCGGCCGGACGCCAAGACCTACGGCACGGTCGAGGACTTCTACGTGACCGCCCCGGCCGGCGTGCAGGACAAGGCCCGCTCCGGCTTCGCCGGTGTCTGGGCCGCGATGACCGCCGGCCAGTAGTCCCCCCGATCCCCCTGCGAGGAGAGATGACCCCACGCACCCTGCCCCCCGCCGCCTACGACAGACTCACCGCCGCGGTCGCGCGCGACACCGGCGATCGGCGCGCGGCCGCCCTCTGGAGCCACGCCGCGGCCCTCGTCCGGCACGCCCACGAGCACGGCCTGGCTCCGGCCGACGAACGCCCGCCGGGTCCGGACGGCCCGCTGAATCCCTGGAGAGTCTCGCCGGCTGCCACCCCGCCCTGGCCCCTCTCGCCGATCCGGCCGTACTGCCGCTGTGGGAGCAGCCGCTCGGCTCCGCAGCCTGGACCGCCATCGAGGAGTTCTGGGACCGGCACCCCGCCCTCGAAGACGAGCGCCGCGTGGACGGCTACGCACGCCCAGCCACAGACAGAGCCGCCCCGACAACAGCATGCACAGAGCCAAAACCAGCAACACGCTGAACTTGACAGGGAACATCCTCGTCCACCGGGCCCGCCCACCGGTCGACGACACGGTCACGGTGATCCGGGGCAACCGCGGAGAGCCCCACGTTCCGGAGGACCCCGCGAGAGGGCTGGTCTGGAGAGCGATCGAGGACGCGGTCGACAACCGGCTTGCCTGGGACCGGTTTCAAGCGGGTGCGGACCTCGCACGGCGCGGCGAAGACACCACTACTTGAGATGTTGCGTATTCCCGATTCACTGTGTATTGTCATTCTCAGGTCGGGTCAACGCCCCGCCACACCAACCCACTTGACGAGCGCCGCTCCAGGCGCCGCGCCGTCTCAGCACATCCGGGGGACTGATACATGAAGCGGAACAAGCCGCTCATAAAGCACCGCAAGGCCGGGACGCAGTACCGGCGGCGGAGGCTGCATCCGTGGGGAAAGCACGCCTCCTCGTACTGGGCGCTGGCCGTGCCCCAGGCGTTCACCGGGACCGGCCAGACCGTCCTCGACATGACCGGAGCGGTGCCCGCGGGCGCAGACGAGTCCAAGCCCGACAACCCGCGCTACGGCTCCGTGCTGCGCTGGCGGCTCGACCGCGACGGCCAGAGCCAGTTCGTCTACGGAATCCAGGTTTGGGGGCGGTACCGGAGCGAGAGCCCGTCGGCTTACGGCAAGCGCCTCGCGAACGCGTTCCGCCGGTCCCTCCCCACGTCGGCGGATGTCTACCACGTGTTCGTCGCGGAGCGGCCGGGATGCGAACGCGGGACGCGGTGCCCGCTCACGCAGCACTGGTACACGGCCATCGAGGCCGACCTGTCGACGCACCAGCCGGATCGGTGCCCGATGGGTGTCTTGAACGACGGCCCGCCCTGGCGCCTGATCGGCCGGACAGTCCCTGACGGCCGCCACATCTACTGACGTCCCTCGGCACAGCGCTCCGGGCCGCCCGGGCAGCTCTCAGCTCCGGTCGGCCCGGCCTCAGAGCCCGAACCGCCGTTGAGGCCCCTCCGGCAGCCCTCCTTTCCGCCACCCCAGAGGCGACGCACTGCGCCTCATACCGCCCCAGGAGTCCCTATGGGTAGCACCCGCACACGCCTGCCCGGCATCACCCTCCGCGACGCGGCACCCACCGACACGGACGCCGTCATGCGGCTCCTCGCCGACGTGAACCCCGACGATCCCGTTGCGTTCGAGGACGTGCGGCCGAACCTGTCCCTGCCGCAGGAAGGACCCCTCTCCCACTTCCGGGCCCTGATGGTCGTGGCCGAAAACGACGAAGGCGAGACGCTCGGCGTCCTCATCGGAGGCGTTCCGCTGTGGCTCTTCGACCATCCCGGCATCGACGTGCCGCTGGCGCACCTTCTGGCGGAACGGACCGCGATCGTCACCGCAGTTGCCGTGGATCCCGGGCAGCGCGGGCGAGGCATCGGGGCCGAACTCATTCGGCATTCCGTACGCCGCTTCACGCGCGCCGGCTACGACTGCTGACCCTCAACTGCTTTCCGGAGCTGGAAAGCTACTACCAAGGTCTCGGTTTCTCCATCATGAACGGCCTGAACGTGGCTCTCGGCCCCCTGAACGCGGTCGGGCACCGATGGGGCGATACCCGGGTGGCCGCCCGGCTCCTGGACCGATACACGACCTTCGTCGACGTCCCGGGCCTTACCTCCCCGGTCGTCTCGGGCATCCTTCCCAACACCCGGATGCCCCCTGGCGCGTATTTCGACGGGGAGCAGTTCCGCGCCTGAACCGATCACAGCCCGGGTGCCTGCCCCTCCCGGTCGACAGAACTCACGCACGGATGCAGGTATCAGCCGGCATCCAGAACCAAGGAGGAAATGATGCCGGTTGTCGACGGTAAGAGCCCGAGCCGATGGGGCCGATGGGCGCTGCGATGGGGTGCGCCGAGTGCAGTCGTCGCCCTGGTCAGCGTGTGGGTACTGGAGCCCGCCAGTCTTGTCGGCGCGGTCATTGTGGCCGGGGTGGCACTGACGGCGCTCCTGGTCTTCGTCGGCACGATGCCCCGTCGGCAGCCGCCCGCTCAGCAGCGGGCGCGCAGGGGCGCCGGCGAGTAGAAGGCTTCAGAGGGGCGGCCGGTGCGCGGCATACCCGAGAACTCGGATGGTGGGCCCGGGTCCGTGATCGCCCGGCCCGCCCCGAGTGCGGGCCGGGAGGCGTTCACAACTACCGTGGATGTTGCGTATTAGCGTTTCAGTGTGTAGATTGATTGCATCGCTGGCGGACCTCCAAGTCCACGCCGCACAACACCCCTTACTGCTCCGGAGTCCTCCCATGCTTGCTGTCGCCCACGAGGCAGATGTAGACGCCGCCCTTCTCGCCTACCGGAGGGGCTGGGCCGACCTCTGGCTGACCCTGGTGGACATCACCACCGACTTGATGCACCTGGCCAGTCACATGCGCGCCGACGTCGAACGCTGCCTCGACGGCGACGCGAAGGCGCGACTCGACGAACGGCCCCTGGCCGCCATGCCGAACCTCGACCCGTCCGTCGCGCCGATCCACAACACGGACGATTCGGCCGCCGAAGACCACCTCTTCGACGTGTACGTGCACGCCAGCGACGCCGCTGCCGCCCTCCGCGTGCACATGGCAGACGACCCCTACCTCACCTTCTCGAAGGCGCTGCACGTGCTGCTCAACCAACTGCGCGCCTACGCCCAGAACCTCGGCTTCGACTTCGACGAGGTCATGCGCGCGGCATCGCAGGCCCACCGGGTCGACCAGCGCAAGGCCAAGTAGCCGGATAACGCCCCGGTGTCACCGCCCGCGGTGCCGCCGCCCCCACAAACGATCCCACCTGGAAGGACCTTGACCATGACCACGCCCCTGATCCCCGCCCCGGCTCGATCGGGCCGCGGCTCGATACGCATGCACCTCGACCGCGGGGAACACCCCGCGACCCGGGTGCCGCTCCTCGGCGCCGATCTCGACAACCCGCCCGCCGTCTGCGGAGGCTGCGCCAACACCGTGTTGAAGCAGCTCGATGACGGTCGAGAGCGTCTCAAGTGCGGGCTTCTGCCTCGCGGAAGCCGCGGACTGCGCGGCCCCGATCTGCGCGAGTCCATGCCCGCGTGCGTGAAGTACGCCGCGGCGTCCGCCGCACCGCTGAACACCTGATCTTCCTGACCACGCGCCCGGGCCCCCTCCGCCGGAACCCACGCCGGTCCCGTACACCAAAAGGCGGCGGACCCCGGGCGCGCGGTCAGGATCCCCCTTCACCACCCGCACCCGCCTCACCCCGGAGACGTGATCATGCTGCCCGGCCTCGCCCAGCACATCGACTTCCAGGCCGCCCACAACGACTACACCCGCGGGTTCCTCGTGGTGAGCAAGGCCGACCGCACCACCGCGTACGGGTACGTGTGGGAACACGCCCTCCCGGACGGCACCACCACGTGGGTCGCCCAGCCGGACACGGCCAACGACGCTTCGCGCATCCCGGGGTTCCAGTCCCGGGAGTGGGCCGGGGAGTTCCTGTACGAGCGCGAGTGGCCCAAGTTCGTCCATCGCGGGAACGACAAGGGCGACGCCCTCCCGCAGCCGGGATGCGCCGAAAGCGCGCCGTGCGGGACGTGCTCCCTGTGCGAGCCCGAGCTGGCCCGCCGCGGAGTTCTCTGAACGAGCCGGCTGACGCCCCTGCGCCATGCATCACCACAACGTGCAGGTCCGGGGCTGCGGACGACGCCTTCCCGCTCGCGGCCCCGGCACCGGCTTCCTGTTCCTGTTCCTGACCACAACACACCACCCACCCATGCCCTGGAACCCTCATGCCCGCTGCTGATTCCACCGCCGCCCTCGTGACCGAGGCCGTTGACCAGGTGCTCACCCACAGGGCTCGGAACTGCACCGACCCGAGCTGCGCCCGGCACGCCGGTACGACCGACTGTCCTCCGATCACCGTCAGCCGTAGCGCCGGCTCCGTCCTCGGCGAAGCGGTCGCCGAAGCCTGGCACGCCGCCGGCGGCAGCCGTCTCGACATCCCCGTAGGGGTCGTCGCGGCCCTCGCCCTGTGGCCCCAGAAGTCCCCCGGCGCGGCGGCCGCCGACACGATCGCCGCGTACATCGCCGCGCAACCCCCGCGCGTCCTGGTCCGCGGCCTGGCCGATAGCGCCAACTACTACTACGCCCTTCGCCCCGACCTTTGGGCCACCGCCCGCCCGCTGTTCGACTGGACCAGGGAGGACCTGCACGACACCCACCTCGCGGGCGTGCGTGCTGTGGCCCTTGCCGCGCTGCGCCACGGAGTCCTCCGGCACACGGGAGACACCGACCCCGCCGAGCGGTCCCGGATCGACCTGATGTCCTGGGTGATCACAGCCCTACGCCACCATCACTCCCGGCGCAGCCTCGGCGAGTACCACACTCCGCCCGACATCAGCGATCTGATCGCCGCGATGCTGGCCGACGAAGGCGGCAGAGGAAAGCACCCCCACCACCGCGGTGAGTGGGCGCTTGAGCCGGCCGCCGGTACCGGAGGGCTCTTCCGCTCCGCGGCGCAGGACCTGCGCCGCGACGGCGAGGACCCGGCGGAGCGTGGCTGGGTCATGCTCGAACTTGACCCCCTGGCCGCCGCTGGAGCCGCCGTCAACACCCTCGTCTGGGAACTGGGCCCCCGCGCGGTCGTCGGATGCGGAGACGTCCTCGCACAGCCCGACCTGGCCGAAGAAACCCTTGCCCGGCAACGTGACATGGCGCGCCACCGCGACGACGTCATGAAACTGATCGGCTTCGCCATCGCCACTCGCACCACCGAGCAGCTGCTGAACGCCCTCGAGGCCAGCAGGTAGCCGCCCCGTCCCGGCCCACGCCTCGTGGGCCGGGCCCGAAGGAGGAACCGTGGCACAAGCCCACGACCACAGCGACAGCCAGGCCGTAGCCCGGGCGCTGTGCGCCGTCATGCCGGCACCCAGCCGTACCAGCGTGTATGTGCTGACCTGCGGATGTCCCGACGCTGAGGGACTGTTGTCCTGGTGCATCGACACCGAGACCCGGTCCTACGAACTCGACCTTTCCCGCGCCGCGGCCGGTCCGGCCCAGGTTCGGCTGACCAGCCGGCCGCTTATCGGCGACGGCACCGTCTGGAGCGAGGACCTCCTCGTTCCAGACACCCCGGCCGACTGGGCGCACTCCCTCGCACGTCTCGTCGCCCGGCTCGCCCTTTCCGACCGCAGCCCCCTCTCACTCGACTGAGCAAAGGACCATTGTGTCGAACCGCACTCCTCTGACCGGCTGCCTGCCTGCCTTCGGCCGGCACCGTGGCTACCCACCGCGCTGCGGGTGGCTCCGCAAGGTCTACGACGCCCTGCGCCAGGACCCGACCGCCCTGCGCCGCCCCGACGCGACCGTCGTGCTGGGCGTCGGCAAGAGCATGGTCCCGTCCATGGCCTTTTGGTCCCAGGCCTTCGGCTTGGCCGCCCGCAACGGCCTGGACCTGGTGCCGACGAACCGTGCCCACTGGCTCCTGGACGAGGAAACCGCGGCCGACCCCTACCTCGAACTCGACGCCAGTCTCTGGCTGTTGCACTGGTGGTTGGTGAGCTCCGAGCCGTGTCACGTGCCCACCTGGCGGTATCTCTTCGGACACTCCCCGTTCAGCCGGTCCAGCCGCGCGGAGCTGCAGGGGCGCTTGGCGGCCGCCGCCGAAGCGGCCGGCCACAGGACCCCGGCCGCGTCGGTACTCGCGTCGGACATCGCCTGCCTGGTGAGCATGTACGCGCCCGGCGACCCCACCGCCGCGAACATCGAGGACGAGCTCTCCAACCCGTTCCGCACCCTCCACCTGCTCGACCCCGAGCCGCCCGCCGACCGCACAGCCGACCGCAGCCACCTCGTGGCCCTGCGCCGCATGGCCGGCCGCCACTGCCCCGCGCCCGTCCAGGCGTACGCGAGCTTGGACTTCGCGGCCCGGACCGCCAGCCCCGCGGCCGGCTCTATCAGCCTGGCGCGGCTCGCCTCCGACTCCCTGGGGCCCGGCCGGCTCCTTCTCACCGGTACCGCCGACCTCCGCCGTGCCCTGAATCAAGTCGCGGACAGGCATGCGGATCTGGCCGTCGTGCAGTCCGGCGACGGCGAGGAGTCGCTCGTCTACTCGCGCCCGCCCGTCCTTCTCGCCGAGGACGTCCTGGCCGGCGCCTACCCCGCCCTGCGGTCGGCCACCAGCGGTGCTGCGGAGGAGGGGAGTTCTTCGTCCCTGTCCTGACGGACTCCTTGTTCCCGCGGGCGCGGATCGCTCAGACGAACACAAGCAATGTTGCGTATTGGCGTTTCTATGTGTACTGTGATTCTTGTTGGTGGTGCTCGCCTCCCGGCTTGAGCGCCCCGCGCCCTCCCCTTCCGACGAGACAGGCCCAGGAGACACGCATGCGCATCAAGACCGGTGGACAGCACCAGGGTTGGACCGTGGTCCACCAGGCGCGGCGGGCGTGGCGCGGCTCCTTCGAGGGCATGTGGCTCGGCGTGGAGGAGTCCACGGGGCACTGGATGGTCGGCCGCCAGCACGATGGGCAGTCGATGGACGACGGCTTCGACGCGGACGGCAACTGGGCCACGTCCCGGCACTTCCGGGAGGGCAACGAGTACCTCAACATGCGCCGGGCTCTGGCCGCGTACGACGAGGAGGCACAGAACGCGAGCGACGTCTGGAACGGGATGTGGGACCAGCGTGCCCACGAGGCCGTCGCCCGGCACCTCGCGCACCGCGTTCCCTTCCCCGCGCCGGTCCGGCTCTCGGCCGGATGGATCGGGCGCGGCCTGACCGATTTCCACCTCCCGCGCGGGTCGACGTTCCCGCTCGACGGGCCGGAGGCCAAGTACGAGCTGATCCGCTACCTCCAGGGCCAGACCCGGTTCGACGAGATCGTGACGGAGCCGGGCTCGGTCTCCGAGGAGGAGGCGTACCAGCTGACCATCAACGCGACGGGGCCGATCCGCTTCGTGTGCCGTGGCGTGACCTTCTACCTGAGCGAATGAGCCCGGCGGCACGGGCGCGGGGCCACAGCGCGCACCGCGCCCGTGCCGCCGGACCACAAGTCGTCCAGCCAACCACCGACGTACCCACCGAAGGCGAGGACGCCGCCCCTGGGGGCGGTTGAGACGAGATGGACCACAAGAACCTCATCGGCCACGACGGCGCCGTTCACGAGGGCCTGCTCAACAGCCACACCGGCTTCATGATTGACGTGGCCTGCGACGCGGGCCGGTACGCGGTCGTCCACCACTACGAGAAGCTCGACCCGGCGCGCGTCACCGACGCTCCCCTGTCCTGTCCTGAGTGCGTCGCCGCGAACTCCCCCGCCACCACACAGCTGCACCGCGGACGCATCGCCCATCGGTACGCCGAAGAGGTCCTCGCCCTCGCCGATACCCGCGCATGCCCGCCTGCCCAAGACGACGAAGGGCTCCGACTGGCCTTCGTGGCACTCGCGACAGAGAACCCGCCGCCCCGGGCCCTGTACGCGCTGATCAGGGAGCACGTGACCGACATGCTGACCGATCGCGCCCTGGCGGTGCCGGAAGGGGTCCCGCAGGTCCTCGTGCCCTACAAGCGGTACACCGGCGGCACTGTCCAGGCCCCCGTCGGCCCTGGGGACCGCCTCATGCACTACAGCGCCGCCGGCCGGTACTTCCAGTACGTCTGGGTCGATGGGCTCGATGAGTCTCCGGACGGAATCGTCGTCACGGTCCACGAGAAGGACCGGCGTCCGGTCACGTACTCGGCGCGCGAGGTCAGCCAGCGGTACTCGAAGCTCGACCGGGCGGCACCGCTGCCGTCGAGCGGTGGGTGATCGAAGCTGACGGCTACGGCCTGACCTCAACCGTCCTGGGCAGGCCGGGCACGTACCGTCGCGGCTGATACTGCCCCCATCCGCAGGTGTGCGCCGGGATAGCGCTCGTCTCTCGCGGCCAGTTCCCCACCGCGATGGCGTCGGCCAGTTCAGGTCTTCTCACCCGCGTCCCGTGCCGGGAATCCCCTTGGCCCCAGCACCGCGGCGGATGCGCCCCACCACCGTCCTGCCGCCCAACTGCCCCTCTCCTTTCAGGATGCTGCGCCGCGCCGTCGCCGCGCCGCCGCCTCACCCGACTCCGGAGGCGCCCACACCATGACCACCGACAGTCCGCACGTCGCCTACCTGGCCCCTTCCGATCCTGCCCGCCCCGAGCCCGGCCGAGACAACGACGGCGAGGCCGACCGCTTCGAGGACTCGGTCCTGACCGCCTACCTCTTCCACCTGACGGCCAAGGGACACCGTGTCCTGCGGCACCGCGTCGTCACGGATCCCGTCCTGGCGTCCACCGACCTCTTCGACGCGACTGCCGGAGAGGTGGTGATGGCCTGTCACCGATCGCACTACCGCGCGCTCATCGCCGCGTACGGAGTGATCAGCGACTGCGCGCGATTCTTCTCCCCGGCCCGCCGCGCACTGCTGTTCACCGCCGAGCCGGGCTCGGTCGCCAAGGAGTTCCTGTCCCACCACAAGATCATCGCGATCTGGCCCGAGGGCGAGTCCTTCGTCCGCGCGGATCCGGCAGCCGAGACAGGCGGAGCGTGAACCGCCAGAGCTTCGGGCCGCCGTCGACGAGAGCCGAGGAACGCGCCTGGCGCGCGGCCGGTCTCCTCGTCGATGTGGCCGGGCGCGTACTGCCGGCCACGGCGCCGCCCTGCGGCTTCTGCGACGGCGAGGACATCGGCGACACCTGCCCGGCGTCCCTGACCTGCCCCACGTGCAAGGCCACGCCCCGACAAAGGTGCCGCCGGCCGAGCGGCCACACCGCCGAGCAGTGGCACCGCAGCCGCGTCCGCGCCGCCGACCTGGAAGACCAGCGCCGCGAGGAAGACGGCGACACCACCCTGCCCACCCGCTGGGCCGACACCCCGACGGCTCCGACCCCATCACGAGGAACACGATGACCATCGACCACCCCCGCAACAGCGCCACGGCCACGCCAGGCGCCGCGGACCGGCCGCGTACGGCCGGATCCTTCACACCCCGCATCACCCCCGCCCAGCGCCGCGCCCTCCTCGCCGGGGCCAGGGACCCGATCGGGCTGCTACCCAAGTCCGTCAACCTGCGGACCCTGGCGTCCCTCGCCGACATCGGCTACGTCGGCCTGGACCAGAGCCGCGACGTCCTTCGTGGACAGGAGGCGACGCGGGACGCGCTGGACGTCTGGGGCGGTGCTCTGACCGAGGACGGCTGGCAGCGGGCCCGCGCCGAGGGCGCGGGCCGGTTCCGAATCGTCGTCGTCGGCTGCGGAAAGGCCAAGCAGGACCGCCGCGTGACCGCCGGCGCGATGTACGTCGGCACCTTCCACGGCTCCTGCCGGGAGACGGCCAAAGCCCTGCTCCAGGACGGCGGCCGCCAGTACATCCTCTCCGCCGCCCACGGGCTCCTCGACCTGTCCACGCAGATCGACCCGTACGACATCACCGTGGGCGATCCCGGCAGCGTCAGCGCGGACTTCGTGCAGGCGCAGGTTCGGGAACGCGGCATCGAGTCGGCGGAGGTGACGGTGCTGGCCGGCAGCAAGTACGTGGCCCTCGCCCGGCACTCCTGGCCGGACCTTCAGGCGCCGCTCGCCGGAGCCGGCGGGATCGGGGAGATGAAGCAACGTCTCTCCCAGATCCGTCTCGCCGCGCGGGCCGAAGCCGGGCAGGAGCGGTGAGCGCGCCGCTCGGGCCCGCTCCGGCTCGGTGGGAGGCCATGGCTGCCGGCAGCGCCGAGGGCTGGGCTCAGCGGTGGAGCCGCGGTGTGCCGACGTGGGTCCATACGTCGCAGGGCGGCTTCGACCGGCGCCGCTACGAGGTGGTCGAGCTGGCGGAGGCGCCCGCCCGGGAGTACATCCAGGCCAACCACTACCTGTCGGGGTGGCCGCCGGCAGTCCACCGGTTCGGGCTGGTGGACCTCGAGCCCGCAGGGGGCGACGACGGCCAGGTGGTCGACGGCCAACTGCTGGTGGGTGTCGTCGTCCTGGGCGTCCCGATGAGCCGCCGTGCTTTGACCAGGGTTTTCCCGTCGCTGGAGCCGTATACGGAGGCACTGGAAATGTCGAGGGTGTGCCTGTCCCCCTCGGTGGCGAGCAACGGGGAGAGCTTCACGGTCGCGGGGGCTCTGCGTCTGGCCGCGGGCCACGGTGTGCGGGGAGTGGTCACCTACGCGGACCCCGTCGCCCGGCTTCGGACCCTGCCGGACGGGCGCATGGCCGGCTCGCCCCGAGGGCACCTAGGGGTCATCTACCAGGCCCTTTCCGCAACTTATACGGGCCGCAGCACGGCGAGGACGATCGTCGTGCTGCCGGACGGCCAGGTGCTCCCGGCGCGGTCGATCGCCAAGTTCGTTGCCGGAGACCGTGGTGCCGACGGGTTCGAGCGGCGCATCGCGGCGCTGGGCGCATCGCCGCGCCCTGCGGGGTCCGACCGGCGCGCCTGGCTGCGCACCGCACTGGAGCAGATCGGGGCCAGGCGCCAGCGGCACCCGGGGACCCACAGGTACGCCCTGCCCGTTGGCCGTACGCGGGCCGAGCGGTCGAGGGCGGTCTTCGGCATGCCCGCACTCCCCTACCCGAAGTGGGCAGATGCCTTTCCCCGCGTCTAGCGTGTTGCGTATTCCAGTATCAATATGTAGTGTGGTGTTCGTGATCGAGCGGCGTGCCGCTGCTCTCACGGCCACCACCATCTTGGAAACCTCACCCAGAGGAACGACCGTGGACACGTCCATCCCCGACCGCAAGGCTGCGCGCTTCACCGCAGCCGCGGAATCCGGCGTCAACATGACCCCCGCACGTGAGTGCACCCTCGCGGACCGCGCCGCATGGGCCGACGCGGCGCTGGAGGCCTACAACAGGCAGGCTCCCAAGGCTCTGTTGCCCGTTCCCGAGCTGGCCGAGCGCGTACGGCTCGGCGTCCTCGCGGCCGAGGCCATGGCCCAGATCGCCTTCAACCTGCCCGGCGACCAGGTCGTGGACGACCAGGAAAGCGCCGATCGCGTAATCGGTGATCTGGTCGCTCAGGTCTTCTGCCTGACGGACGGCCGGGTCACCGCCCATGAACTCCACCAGGCCGCCGAGGGACTTCGCAGCGAGGCGTACCCCGTGAAGCTCGATGTCCTGTGCGCCGTCGCCGCCGCCGGGGCTGAGCGCGAGGCCGCCATGCTCGCGGCGCTCCTGGACGCGGCCGAGTCCTTCGGGTGCGACGTCCCCGGCATGGTCGAAAGCGCTCGCGACTACTTCGAAGAGCTCAAGGCCGAGGACGAGGAGGCCGAGGCGGCGCGCGCCTGAGCCCCGCCCGGGAGCGAGGAGTTCGGCCCCGGTGGCCGCGCTCGCTCCCGGCCGGGTCGCCACGGAGCACACCTGATGAAACTGATCGTCCCCGCCTTCGACCAGCGCTACCGCATGTCCGCCACGGACTACAACTGGACCAACCCGGACGAGATCCTCACCATCGGCACCGACGAGGCCTTCGTCGGCCTCGACAGCCGCCGTTACACCACGCACGGCCGGGTCGCCGCACTCGACGTCACCCGAGCCGAGGTCACCGCCAAGATCATCAGCCTCCTCGCCCGGGACGGCTCCTACGTACCCGGACGTGAGCGGCAGAGCACCGAGACCCGCAGGCGTATGGGCGAAGTCTTCGGCCTGGCACGCGGCTTCGAGACCGGCACCGTCATCGTCCTTCACCGCGGTCGGCCCCGCCGCCACGCCGCACCCCCGAACTGACCCGCCCGGCGCGGAACATCCGCCAGCGCCCACCGCCACAGGAAGAGCCCCATGGACACCATGCCCCCGGACACCCATGCCCAGCAGCACTGGTACCTCGCCACCCTCGGTCACGAGGCGCTGTTGCGAGAGCTCGCACCGCTGGAGCTCCCCGCCTCCGCCACCCAGGATCCGCTCGCCCTCGCCGCACGGTGCCTGATCGCCGACCCGATCGGCTACCCCGAAGCCCACCAGGCCGCTGAACGGGTTCTGGCCCCGCTGCACGCCGCCCGGACGTTCACCACCACCGTCCCGGACGAGGACAACTCCTTGGAGCACACCGGCGTCGTGCCGGTCCTTGAGCAGCGCCAAGCCGGAGCCGTCACCGGGTGGTACGCCGAGCTCCTCCTCTTCGAGCACAGCACGCTGCTCAACAAGGCTGCCTACCGCCTGTCCCGGATGCCCGGAGACCCGACCTGGATCATCGACAGTGACTTCCAGCCCAGCGGCCACGCCGGGACGCTGCGGCCCTTCGGCTCCCGGCGGCCGGGCCGCAAGCGGACCCTCCTGCCGCCGTTCGTCGCCGAGCTCGACCGCCTCATCGCGCAGGGGCCGGGGAGCGCGACGTGACCCTGTTCGGCATCCCGCCCGCCGGAATGCGCCGCGCCATGGCGCCCGAAAGCGGGCGGGACCACGCCCACGCCATCGCCGAGGCCGCACACGCCTGGTGGACGGCCAACCGCGGAGGCTCCAGCGACCGGGCCATCGCGGTCGGCACCCTAGCCGCCCTCGCCCTCTCCGCGCCCTCACGGCCGGACGGCCCCGACTACGGCCCGCTCCTTCTCCCCCTCGACGACGAACAGGTCGTCGACACGTTGCGAGCCGGCTGGAACTCGTTCTGGACCTACGACCCGGACCTGACCGAGGCCGCCCGCCCGCTCCACGACTGGCTCTCCCACCCCAACGTGCAGCATCTGCGGCAAGGAGAAACCCTGCGGCACCTCCCGCACCACAGGCCGGCCGTGGTGCCCGGACTGCCAGCGCCGCTCAGCACCATGCTCGGTCTGCCGAGGTGTTGCAGCGGTCGTCTCCGGGACCCTCGACCAGCCTCTTTGCGCTGACTGCACAGCCCCTGAGGTCTGGCACACCTGTCCCACCTGCAGCGATCCCGACTACCCACACCCCGGCCAGTGCGCCCGCTGTCTCATCAACCGGCGCCTGGGCGAGCTGCTGGGGCCCCCGTCCGATGCACTCCACCCTGGCCTCGAAGCCCTCCGGCACAACATCGCCACCACCGAGCACCCCATCACCGCCAGGCGGTGGCTGAACAAGCCGTCCGTCTCCCCGGTCCTGTCCGACCTCGCGTCCGGCCGGCGAGCCCTGACCCACGAGGCCCTCGACGAACTGCCCGACAGCCCACCCCTCGCCCACCTCCGCCAAGTCCTCGTCGGCGTCGGCGCCCTGCCTGAGCGCGACGAGTACATGGTCCGCCTCGAACGCTTCCTCACCGGCCTCCTCGCATCCCAGCCGGACCCCGAACATCGCAAAGTTCTGCACCGGTACACGGTCTGGCACCTGGTCCGGCGGCTTCGTCAACGTAACAACGGCCGCCCTCTTACCCCGCAGCAGTTCATGTCCGCACGTCAACGCACCCACGCGGCCGTCGCCTTCCTGAACTGGCTCACAGCCCACAACCTCACCCTGGCCACCTGCCGGCAGGCCGACCTCGACCAGTGGCTCACCGACGACTTGGCCACCTACCGCCAAACGGCCGGGCACTTCATCCGCTGGGCCCGCACCAACAAACTCGCCACCGTCCACGTCCCCGCCGTCCGCTGGAACGGCCCCACCCAGCCACTCGACGACGAACACCGCTGGAACACCGCACGCCGGCTCCTGCACGACGACACCCTCAAGCCAGAAGACCGCCTCGCCGGGCTGCTTCTCCTCCTCTATGCCCAAGCACCGTCGGCGATCCACCGGTTGACCACCGAGGACGTCGAGGCCGGCGCTCGGGAAGTACGTCTCCACCTCGGCAATGCACCCGTTCAGCTGCCCGAGCCCGTCGCCCAGCTGGCCCGCACCGTTGCCGCGAACCGCAAGGGACACGCGACCATCGGCGCCCTGACACCGTCTCCATGGCTCTTCCCCGGCGGCCAGCCCGGACGGCCGATCAGCACCACACAGCTGACGCAACGTCTGAACAACCTCGGCATCCGACCCAACCAGGCCCGCAGCACCGCTCTCTTCCAGCTCGCCACCGAGATCCCCGCCGCGATCCTCGCCCGCACCCTCGGCATCCACACCGACGTCGCCGTCGCCTGGCAGCGACTCTCCGCGGGCGACTGGGCCACCTACGCCGCCGAGATCAGCCAGCGGGCGAGGTCGACGTGACCTTCCCGGAAGGCCACTGAAATGTGCTGGCAGGGAGAAAGAAGCCGCTGAGAAGCTGTCGTCATGATGGACAAAGCTGGCGGGGTTCAAGGTCAGACGGTTCACCCGGGAAAGTACGCGCACGTCGAGCGGGAACGGCGGTTCTTGCTGGCTGAAGCGCCGGCACTGTCAGCGGTGACGGTCACCCGGATGATCACCGACCGGTATTTGGTCGGGACGCGCCTGCGTCTGCGACGCGCACAGCGGTCAGATGGCGGCTGCGAGCTCAAGCTCACCCAGAAGGTGCCGGTCGCTCTGCCGGGCGCGGTTCAGGGGCTGATCACGAATACGTACTTGTCGTCGGCCGAGTACGACGTGCTTGCTTCCCTGCCGGCCGCAGTGCTGTCCAAGACGCGTTTCAGCGTGCCTCCCTTGGGCGTTGACGTCTTCGACGGTCCTCTGCAGGGCCTGGTCCTAGCGGAGGCCGAGTTCACCACCGACGAGGAGGCCCAGTCCTTCGTGCCCCCTCCAGAGTGCGTGGCAGAGGTGACCGACGACGCCCGCTTCACTGGAGGCCGCCTTGTCGAGACCTCCCGCCCAGACCTACTCCGATGGCTGGCTGAGTACGGGCTCCAACCAGCGACTCCCTAGCAGCCGAAGCCTCTCGGACCAGGCATTCGGACAGTTCCAATACCCGACGTCACCATTACCCTCGCACCCCCGGCGGGTGGAAGCGGTGCGCGCCATCGCCGCCAAGTACCAGTTCGACCTCACCGGCGGCCGGATCCGCGCCCGCACCCCCGACGACGACCTTGCCGACCGGATCCGGGCGGGCGTCGGCTCGGTGCCCGTCCCCGCGGGACGCTGCCACGAGATGAACAACGTCCGCGCCGACGGGCACGGCTGCCCGGTGTACAACCGCTGCTTCTCCTGCACCTTCTACACCACCGATTTCACCCACCTCCCCGAGCTGCGCCAACTACGCGCCGGAAAGGCGGAGCAGCTCGCCGCGCTGGAGAGCGCCTACGGCAGCGTGCTCACCGCGGGACCCTTGAGCGCGGCGAACCTGGAACTGCTACGCCAGGAGATCCAGCAGATCGACGAACTCGTCGGCAAATGTGAAGCCGACATCGGCTCCCTGACCCCCGAGGAACGGACCACGGTGGACTCCTGGCTCCACACCAGGGACCGTTTCCTCACCGTCATCCCCGTAGCGGCAGTTCTGGCCGGACGGCAGCGTCTGGACCAGCCGACCGTCGACCCGATCGTCACCGAAGGGACGACCGGATGACGCGCCCGGCCGCTCCGCGCAAGCAGCCAGGCCAGGCGACTATCCCCGCCGCTCGGGTCGAGGTCCTCGATGCCGGCAGGGCGGCCGCCGTTCAACGGCGCCGTGCCGACAGCGAACAGTGCCGACAGCGAGTCCTTAGCGTCCTGGCCGCGATGCGCAAGAGCCGCCAGGCCCTCTCCGACGCGGAGATCACCCGGCGGGCCGCCGTCAACCCTCAGTACCTTCAACGCCACCGCGACCTCAAAGCGGAAGCCGAGACCATCCGCGCCCACCTCGCCCAAGACGCGCCGCGGGCGGCGGCGGCAGCGACCGCCCGCAAAGAAGCGGCCCTCGAAGTCGAGAACCGCATGCTCCTGGAACAGAACGCCGCCCTGCAACGAACCCTTCACGAAGTCCAGAACGAGCTGCGCACGCTACGCGCCCACGAACTGGGCGCCCGCCTCCGTAACGGCCTGGACGCCCGCTCGCCGCGCGACACGGAAATGGAGGAACTGCGCGAGCAACGAGACGCAGCACTCGCAGCCGGCCGCCAAGCAGAGACCGCCATGCAGGCACTCCGCAACGTCAACCAGCGGCTGATGGTCGAAAACAGTCGACTGATCGCCGCAGATGCTCCGGACCCAGCCCGGACAGCCGCGGCCGCCCGCAAGCCGCCCGGCCCTTGAGGAGCCTGCCGCCGACCGGCCTATGACGTTCCTGGCGCCACGCGCCCACCTGGTTAGACTCCCATGTGTAGATGGCTCGCCCACAGTGCCGGCACCCGTGGGTAGCGCGCACGGAGGGCACGCACCATGTGGGTAACCGCCTCGGCGGGGTCCGGCGAGGGCTGCTCGCCGAGCCGTCGGTAGAAGTCTGTGGCCGCCTCGACGGCCACGTCGTCGCTGATCGGCCACAGGGTGCTGATCACGTTTCGGAAGCCGGCCAGCTGGAAGGCACCGGCGAGGTGCAGTGCCTCGTCCGGCAGGTTGACCATTCCCTGGGCAGTGCTGCATGCCGACAGGTAGGCCATCCCGGACCCGCGTGTGCGTAGCCGCGAGATCTCTCGGGCGGGCAGCAACCCGTCGTGCAGCAGGAGGGCGTTGCGCGACGCGTCCAGAGGATCAGCGCTCGCATGGCAGGCGAAGTGGGCCACTCGGACTCCTATAGCGAGCCACCGCATCACCTCGGCACGCGTGGCAGCCGCCCCGTGCACGATCAGGGCGTCGGACATCTCTCCCACGGCCTGGGCCTCCTGTAAGGCCCACGCGAGCGGTTTGGCTCCGGGCGTGTCCGGGACCGCCACGGCGAGCGAGGGGCCTCCGGGTATTTGTTGGCTGCGCGCCTGTTCCAGGGCGCGCAGCGTCGGCGTATAGGAGCATACGGCCAGGTCTGGCAGGAATCCTGCCCCGTCGCGGTCGGATGCGGCGTGCAGGGGGAGGAAGGACAGCAGGCCGGTCGGACACCACCACAGCCGAGGTGGTGCCCCGCCGGCCAGCGTCGTGAGGTCCAGGGCATGCAGCACCGGTCGGGCCACCGCGTGCCACAGCCAGTGCAGGACATCGCGGAGGTCGTCGCCGGCCGACGCCTGCTCCACGGCGTCCACCGAGGCCATCCCCGTGTGGAGCGCCGAGCGCAGGGCCAGGAACTGCTCAGTGACATGCTCCTGGGACACGTCGGGGAGCGGCACCGCGGTGACCCCTGAGGTGGTGACGACGAGGGCGTCGGAGCGGTAGCGGCTGACGTTGAGGATGATCACGGGACCGTCGCCTGCGGCGCGCCGCAGCCGGTCCGCGGCCGGGGCCCGGAAGAAGTCGGCGTATCCAGGAAGGTGCCGGATCTCGGCAAGGATCTGATGGAAGGCGCTGTCGGTCTCGTGACGGAGGTCGGGGCGCTCGGCCGTCGAGGCGCGCACGTACGGCTCCCACGCGGTGTCCCGCCGGTGGAGGATGGCGATGAACCGGCGTGCTATATCGGGGTGTTCGGCTTCGAGACGCCCTTGCTCGTCGCCCATGGCGCGGCTCTCCATGGCCCGGGACAACAGAATGCCGCGGCCTTGCTCGAGGAGTTCCAGGGCGGTGTCCGGGCGGTCGGCCGCGACGGCGCAGGCGGCCGCGTCGGCGACCAGACCGGCTTGGTCGATCAACTGGCGCTGCTGGTCCCGATGATGGCCTCGGCCCGACACGGACTCCGGCAGGAGCTGCACGGCCTTCCGGAACGCCACGAGTGCGGTGTGCCAGTCGCCGTCGTCGGCGGCGAGCCGGCCCCAGCGGTCGGCCGCGCCCATGCGGTCCGAGGGAGTGGCGTCCTGGACGTCGGCCGCCGTGGCCAGCGCGGCGCAGGCGTCGGTCAGGTCGGCACGGTCGCGGCTTTGCTCGTACCGGCGTTTCAGGGCGATGCCCAGAATGGTCCAGCGACGGGCGAAGGAGTGGTGGGCGCGTGCAGTCGACTCGACGGCCTGCCGGGCGATGCAGACCGCCCGGTCGACGTCGCCGATGCCGTCCTCGCGACCTTTGAGGAGCAGTTCGGCCAGGCCGGCCAGATGGTCGGCGCGCTGAGCCCCGTGCGTGCCGGAGCGCTCGACGAGGTCCTCGACGAGGGCGATGGCCTCGCGCAGTGCGGCATGGCCGGTGTCCGGGCTACTGAGGTTGCTGAGGGAGACCGCCAGGTTGTTCCGGGCGGTGGCGCCGACGGCGGTGTCCGGATCAGTGCGTTCGGTGATAGTGCGCTCCGCTGCCACGGCCTCTTCAAGGTGGGCGCGGTCTTTGGTGACGCTCCACAGACGATCGAGACAGTGCGCCCGCTGGCCGAAGAACACAGGGTCGAGATAGCCGTCGGTGTCCTGTATCGCACGCTGGATCCGGTCAGCCTCGTACAGCGAGTCGGAGTCCCCGGTGAGGTCGAATCGCGTGACCAGGCAGGCGGCCAGGTTGTCCTCCGCGGCATCCCGCTCCCTGTCGCCGGGCAGACGGCACGCCTCGCGGCCGACGCGGATCATCCGGTCGATCGTCTCGAGGCCCGCCGCGTAGTGCTCCTGCAGGTGCGAGAGGGCAACCAGCAAGGCGGACAGATGGCGCCGCCGTTCCGTTGCGTCGTCAGCGCACTGGTCCGCGGCACGCTCGAGGAGGGCGACGGCGGCGTCGAGGTCGCCCCGGTTCTTCGCCGCTGCTGCTTCGAACCGTGCCAAGTGGGCGAGGCCGAGATCTCCGGCGAGCAAGGCGCTGGGCCGAGGAGCGGCCTCGGCGGCGTCGCGCAACACCTCGACTCGCCAGTCGTGTTCGGCCGGGCTGTCCCCCGGTACGTCGTCGCGGAGCCGCACCCCCATCGGACTCACCTTGGTCGCCCGTCGCGGAGCGTCGGCAGGATCGTCGAAGGCCGGAGCCGTCACCGGTGGCGCCTTCTCGTTCCGCAGTGCGGCGCGGAAGAGATGGAGGCTCTCCCACCGCCACGCGTCCCCGGTGAGCGGAAGCTCTGCCAGAAGGGTGTCGGCGTGCCGCAGCAACTCCTGCTTCTCCTGTGGCCCGAGTGAACCGGATGCCACTGCGGCAAGGTGCAGCACCAACTCGGCATGGAGATGGCCCGGCGGGGCGATGGACGGCAGCGCCACGAGCATCTGGTGATACAAGGCGCTGCTCTCCGGACAGGGTTCACCGGACGTCTCCTGCCACATCTGGAGAGCGATCCCGAGCCCGAACAGATGGGTACCCAACTTGAGTTCCTGCGTCGTCGCATGGTCCAGCGCGACGCGGAAGGCGGTGATGGCGCGACGCAGTACCGGCAGGAGCGGCGCCGCCGCGTCGCTGTTGCGGGCACGTTCCAGCAGGAGATGGCCGAGCTCATTGTGCCCACTTGCGTACTGCTGCGACTCCGACCCTTGTTGGACGAGAGCGAACCGTCTGCCCAGCGCACCGCCCTCGTTGATCAGCGGGTTGTCCGAGCGGAGTCCGCTGTCGACCAACCCATCGGTCATGTGGCTAATGAAGGACAGCTCCCTTCCCACCATCTGGTCGACGATGGGGTCGGCCCCGGGCGGCAGGAGCCCTGGTGAGCGGCCGACTTCGGTGTTGAGGCTGAGAAGCGCGAAACAGACCAGGGCGATGCGCACCTCGTCCTCACGCGCGGGCTCGTCGACCAGGGTCCTGCGCTGCCAGCAGAACCAGCCGACGAGGCGCGCCTCGTCGCCGCCGATGGCGACCTCCGTGAAGTCGTCGCCGCCGGGCCGCTCCTCGATGACCATTGCCAGAACGTCGGCGGCGTCCCGCACGGCCTCGGGAGCCAGGAGCAGGTCCGCGTCCACGGCTCCTGACCCGTCGCCCTCGCCGAAGGCGAACAGCCGACGCCGCAGCCGCAGGTAGGCAAGTCCGCTCTGGCTGCTCGCCTGCTCGGACTCCTGCACGCGATGCTGGCTCATCGCGATGCGCGTGCACAGAATTCCTGCCTCCAGGGCGAGGAGATCGTCCGATCGGCGCGCTCGGGACATGCAGGCATCCGCGGTGCGGTCGATGTACGACCACGCCTCCTCCGCGGTCTCCGTTTCGTCGAACGAAACGGGCAGCGGCCCCGGTCTGCGATCGGCGACGGTGAGGTAGAGCGAGAAGCAGATACCGGCGAGGATCGTCTCGTTGAACCCTTCATCGCCGGTGAGGAATATCCCCCGGTGCCAACAGAACCAGCCGACGACGCGCAACTCCTCGGCGCCCAGGGTCAATTCCCCGGATGTCCCGCCGTCGGCCCGTTCCTTGACGCTCTGCGCGAGAACCTCCGCCGCTTCCCGCACGGCTTCACGGGACAGCACCTCCTGGGCGGCGGAACGTCCCGGTTCGAACGACTCCACCCGGTTCCTCAACCGTTCCAACGCCGAACGCGCCACGTCAGGCATCCTTCCTCGTGCGGGCTGTGATGCGGGCGCCCACCGTGGAGTCGAGTGGCTGTTGCCCGTCCGCCACGGCAAGGCGCGCTGCCAGGTCGCCGCCGTGGACGTCGACCACGGACTCGATGAGCTCCGAGAAGGCCGCCGCCGTCTGTCGCCCCCGGCGCCAGGCCAGCACGATCAGCACCGGCGCGATCACGGCAGCGGGCCACCACCAGCAGCCCAACACCAGGTACAGCACGCCCCACCCGGCCAGTCCACCGGCCGCGTCGAATGCAGCCCGAGTCGTCGCGCACTCCGCGCGCGTCTCCTCGGGCAGCACGAGCCACAGGCGTGTCCACCCGAAGGAGAGATCGACGTGGTACTCGGCCCAGACCCGCGCCTCGACTCCGGCGAAGCGGTCACCGATCCAGGTCGGGCGGAGGGGGCGGGCCAGCGCGATCCGGTTACGCGCCGCGGCCAGTTCACCAAGGGTGCGCCTCTCCTGGTCCTCCGGGCTGTGCGTACCAGCGTCTAGGGCCAACAGCTGTGTGGCGTACCGCTGTTGAAGGGCGTCCCATCGGGTGCGGCGCCGCTGCACCAGCCAACTGTCCGCGCCACCCCAACCGCCCAGCCAGAGCCATTGCACCGCCGCGCCGAGCGAGCGGGCCGCATAGACCGCCACAGCCGAGATCGCGACCACTCCGGCGAGCAGCAGGACTGTGCCAGCGGAACCCGACTTCTGCACGGACTGCCCCAGGCTCTCCAGGCTCGCCCTGACGCGCGCGCCGTCCAGTGCGTGCCGGTGCCCTGCCGCATGCCCGACCATGAGTGCCGCTGCGTACAGCAGGCCAGGCAGGACGAGCATCGTCAGCCATGTGTCGGCGAACCTCTTCGCCAGCGTGGACAGCACGGCGTCCACGGACTACACCGGCCGGGGTTCGAGCGGGCGCCGCTCCCCGAGGGAGCACATCGGTACGGGATCGCCAGGAGCCCGCACCTCACGCCGCGCGCAACTGCCGCCGGGGCAAGCGTAGATACGGCCCGCACGTGCATGTCCCGCCGCTCCGGACACCGGGACGGGCACCACCCGGGAGGCCATTACGCGGGCGTCGACGCCGAGCCTGCGTGCGAGTGCGGTCAGCTGGTCCCTTACCGCCGCGTCGAACACGGAGCCGGCGATGGCTTCGAGTTCCGCGACAGTGTCCGGCCCGTCGCGCAGAGCCAGTTCACGCAGTGAGAGGTAACGCCGACAAAGCCAGGCACGGTATACGAGCTCTTCGTCCCCCATGCCGTCAGAGATTACCCGGACAACTTCCATGCGTCGCTCGAACCACCTTTTCCCCAGGAGCAGTGGGGATGCCTGTGCCGGGTTGACCGCTTGCCGTCGGCAACGCGAGTGGGAACGCCACCCCGCTTCCGGGGCCCGGCCGTCGCGGTGAGCACTAAACGCGATCGGCCGAGGGGTGGTGCTGTACGGCGCGCGAGTGGGCTGGTCCGTCCGGGAGAACCGCATCGGCTCCGGCGCCGGCTGAACGACCCCGAGCCGACCGCCGGTGATCCTCGCCAGTATCTCGTTCTCGCGCTCTCCAGGTGACATCTCGGCCCCTGCGGATCGCCGATGGGGCCGGGGCCACCGCAGGGCCGCTCGCCCGCACGAGCCAAGGCAGAACACCTGCCGGTCAACGGGTCGCCCCACTGGCCGTGGCCGCCACGGCCTGGGCACTCGGCTCCCAGCGGTGCGCAGAAGGAGGTGAACGCTCCGGGCGCGCCTTCGGCATGGCGGAGGGCGCCGCCTCGTACGCCTACCAGGCCGTGCGCTGGGACGACGGCGGAGCCGACCTCGTCGCCCCCCACGTGCTGCACCGCATCGAGAGCCAGACCCAGGACAGCCTGGCTTAGCCAGCCGCAGGGGCCGGCGCGCGGGAGTGCGCACCGCTCGTGGGCATCGTCGGCGACCAGTGTCGCCGGGAGGGATGAAACCAACGGCGTCCCGGTGGCCGGTACTTGAGGCGGACTCGCCAGTGGATGGGGCGCGCATCACTGTTGCGTAATGAGTTTTCAATGTGTACTGTACTTCCATGAGGGCGGGAAACCGCCCCCGTCCAAGCCAATTCCGAAGGAGCCGCTTCCCGCGGCTCGCCCTGGCCGCACTCCCCCCGGCGGCCGGGGCCGCGAGGCCCGGACCGACTTTCCCTCCGCCCGGTCCGGGCCTCGCCCCCTCACAGAGGCCCAAGGAGACGACGTGACCATACGGACGAACACCGGACCGGCGTACCGCCTCCAGATCATCTTCGATGCCGGACCCACGATGTCGATGTGGCGGCCGCTGCTGCGGAGGCTGCGCCAGTCTCTCGCCCATGACGGCCTTTTCGAGGGTGCGACGGTGTCCGTGCTCACGGCCGATGGCACGGTGCGAGGGCGACAGGTCGAGGACGACCGGCTGGTGACCCTCGTACTCAGCGACTGCTCCGGCCCCCAGTGGTACCCCGGCCCGGCCGGGGAACGCTGGTACGAGACTCTGCGCAGCTGGGCGCGCGTGCGACCGGTGGCGGTGGTACAGCCACTGCCCGAGCGCATGTGGCGGCGCACCGCGCTGCCCGGGACGCCCGGCCGCGTCCACGCCCCGGCCGCCGGATCCGCCAACTCCGGTCTGATCTTCACGGCGTACGACGGCACACCCCATGCGGGAGCGGACAGCATCCCTGTTCCCGTTCTGGAACCCTCCTCCGTCTGGCTGGAGAACTGGTTCACGCTCCTGGGCAGCGGCGGCACCGAGGTCCCGGCGGCGGTCGCCTTCATTCCGCAGGCGCTCCCGGCCGAAGAGACCGCCTCCCCGGCGAGACTCACTGCCGAGGAACTGGTCCTCCGCTTCCGTGCCACCGCCTCCCCCGAAGCGTTCCGTCTCGCGGGCCACCTGGCCGCAGGCGTCCCCCACTTGCCGGTGATGCAGCAGGTGCACCGCTCGGTGGAGACGGCCCCGTGCCCGAGCCACTTGGCCGAGGTGATTCTGAGCGGCCTGCTCCGTGCCATCCCCGGTCCCCCCGGGACCTACTCCTTCCGAGAGGGCGTTGCATCCGTGCTGCTGCGCACGGTGCCGCGTTCCTCGCTCTCCCGCACGGTGGCTCTGCTGCGGCGAGCCGAACCGTCGGCGCGGCGTCCCCTCGTGGCCGCGGAGGTTTCGCGGCGCCTCCGCTAGGCGCGGCTTCCGCGCCCACATATCGACGCCGCCGTTCGCCGCGCCCCGCCCATCCAGCACCGTCTGATGCCGGATGGGCGGTCCGAGATGAACGCCCTGCTCGAGAAAGCGGGCAGCGGCGCCGGCGCGAAGACGCCGGCCGTCGCCACCTGCGCGCCCAACGGGTGGAAGGGCCAGCCCGGGACGCACGTTCGCTGATCACACCGGCCAGGCCCGGACCAACCCCTCTGCGTTGCTTATTTATATTCCAATGTGTACTGTCATTTCATCGCCTGGTGCTCGGCACCCGCGACCTCTCCCCAAACCCTCCGCGTCCAAGTAGGGATGACATGCACTCGAACATGCCCGAGTTGTCGGATTCCGAGCTTCTGGCCATCGCGGCCCGTGCCGCCAAGCGGACCCCGGTCAAGCCCAATGATCTCCTCATCCTCAGCGAGCTCCAGCTGAAGCTGTACCGGGAACTGCATGCCGCTGCCGGTCAGTTGGTCCGGCCGCCGGTCCCGGCGGAAGTCTCCCCGGCATCCTCGGCGCGGGTACGGGGCGCCATCGACAACGTCCTCGCCGAGGAGGAGGAGATGGCCGTCTTCCGGCAGATCTACGACCACTTGGCGAACGCGGCACTGGGCGACCAGCGGGTCGCGGATCAGATGCTGGCGCTGTCCAGCGGTCAGCGCGGCCCGGTCGGCGGGTTCGTCAAGCGCATGCTGCGCTTCGCGGCGGCGGACGCGTACGCGAACACGGTGCAGATGCTCGTAGTTGACTTCCTGAAAGGCGCCGACGAGAAGACGTTGCGCGCGGTGCTGGCCCAACTCGCGGGCATGGAGTGGGCGCTCGATCCGGACGACAAGCATCAGCGGATGATCATTGACCCGCCGGACGTCGTCGTTGACGACGTCGACGCCGAGGTCCGCCGGTTCCGCGCGCTGGGGCTGCACCCCGGTGAAACCACCCCGGGCCGGTGTCTTGCACGCGCGGTCGAGGCGGCCTGGGAAACTCCCGACCATCACCGCATCCGTACGTGGCGGCGCCGGTACGTGGAGGCCCACAGGCAGAGCCTGGACTGGGCCCGGGCGAAAGCGGAGGTGTACCGGCGGGAACGTGAGCGGCTGGCGCCCTACGGGCATCCGGACGGCCTGGAGGCGGCCGTGGTGACGCAGCTGCGGCAGGAAGCCGACCGGGCTTCCTCCGCCCGCCTCTTCCAGATCGGCGACTCCCTCGGCCAGATGGCGCTACGCCGCGTGGTGCGGCGGGCGGAGAAAAGGACGACCCCGTTCGATCCCGCCCACCTCCCCGCCTCGCGCGGGATGCTGTTCCTGGACACCCCCCTCACTCTGCCCAACGGGCGACGCATCGTCGGCTACGTGTGGGGCCCGTGGTCGCCCAAGACGGAGGAAGGCTGGTTCCTTCTGCGGCCCGACCGGCTTCTGGAGCCGGTGGAGGCCGCGTGCGACGACGCCCCCTGGACCTGGGTCACTGCCCTGACGTGCGACGAGTCGCTGCTGAAGCTGCCGTTCTCGCCCTACGAGACCCTGCTGGCGCGCCCCGGCGAGATCCTGGATCCCGAGACCCGACTTCGCGAGCCGGGCAACCCTGAGCGGCACCGGAGCGGATCGGGCCGCCAGGGCGGCCAGGAGCTGATGCTCCGCCACGTGCGGGCCCTGTGGGAGCTGCTGACCCAGCACAAGCGGTCCACGGTTCGGGTCCTGGCCCACCAGGTCCACCAGCTCAAGCCGAGCAAGCGCGATGCCGAACGGCGGCGGGGCATCTCCGACTCCGGCCAGGTCGAGAACTGGTGGGTGGACCCGGACGCGGGCGAGCGCTTCCGGGAGCAGCAGCCGAGCGAGCCGCGCGAGGGCGGAACCGGCCGCACGCTGGCGGTCCGCTACTGGAGGGAAGAGCACGAGCGGCAGCAGTGCCCGAACTCCCACCGGCACGCCGCCCTGGAGACCGAAAAGCGCGGCAGCTGCCCCCACTACGAGATCACCATCCCTGAGCACCCCGTGGGGCCCGCCGACGCGCCGTGGTCCGACCGGCTGCGCCGCGCCCGCATCCGCCCCTCGGCGACGCCCCGGCACGGCACAAACGCCTAACAGTCCCCGTGCGGCACGGGTGGGCCGCGTCCCGCCCGTGTCACAGGTCCCACGGCCCGTGCACCGGGCCGACTTCCCGAACGTCTTCAGCCGAGGAGAGCCATGTCCGACGACCTCCATCCCCGCAGCGTCCAGCACCGCCGCTGTCAGCCACTGCACACCGTCTACGGGCTGGTGGCGCTGCTCGCCGGCTGCGGCTTCCTGATGGAGCAGCCCGTCATGTGGCTGTACGTCGGCCCGCTCGGGACCCTTGTCGTCAAGACGCGCCGGCTCGCCCGGAGCGGGGCCTGCGCCGCACTCCGCAGGCGGGACGCGCGCAAGACCGCCCCGGCTCGCGCCCTCTGGGTGTGGAGCGCTGCCGCGGCCGGTCTGGACGCCGCCCTGGTGGCGGGAGCTTTCGCTGTCTGCACCGTGCTGCTGCACGGCCACGGCTACGAACTCGTCCCACGCGGGAGGGCGGTGGACTACCTGGCCCTCGGCGCAGGGACGGCGTTCGCCGGCGCGCATGCCCTCACTCACCGCATGTCCGCCCGAGCCCTACAGCCGCCGCAGTCAGAGGCGTAGCAGGTCCCCCACGGTCGCGACGTGCCGGGCGATCACCCGGCACGTCCCTCCCCTTCAAGTCCTCGGAGCGACCGTCATGCTGCGCCTCGACCCCGCCACTACGAGCGGCTCGGCCGTGGCGTTCCTGTTCCGCACGTGGTGCTTCCTGCGCGATGCCGGTCCCGGGCGCCGGCCGGAGGCGGCTGAACTGGCCTACGCCGTGGAGGACATGGCCGTCGGCCTCGGCCTGGATCCGCCCGGCCCCCCCCCCATGCGCAAGTCGAGCTGGCTGGCACGGGCGAGGTGTTCACCGTCTTCGGGCTGCGGTACGACCACGCCGACGCGCTGCTGATGGCGGGCGTCATTCCGGGCGAGCATGCCGCTGCCGCTGTTGAACTGGACGGCGACGAGCTCGACTTCTCCCGTTGGCCGACACCGTCCGCGCTGAGTCCGGGGACGCAGCCGCCAGGGCCGCGCGGGTGCAGGTCGATGGCGGGAACGGTCGGATGCCCCACGTCCGACCGTTGCTTATTTGTTCTTCAGTGTGTAATGTGATTGAACGTCGGGTCCGGCGGCACCGCCCCCAGACCTGGACCACTCCCCTTCCTTCCTCCAGCTCAGGAGACGACTGTGCCCACCCATGTCGTGACCCGCACCCCCGACCGCCGCGTGCCCAGCCAGCGCGGCCTCCAGACCCGGCAGAAGCTGATGGACGCGACGACCCAGCTTCTCGCCACCCGGCCCTACCGCGACATCAAGGTGATGGACATCGCCCAGGCGGTGGGCACGTCGCCCGCGACGTTCTACCAGTACTTCCCCGACATCGAGGGCATCGTCCTCGAAGCATCCGGGCTCCTGGCCAAGGAGACGAAAGCGGCCCTCAAGGACTTCAAGGACGGCTCCTGGTCCTCGGACGGACTGCCCGGCGCCGCCCGGATGGTCGACGCCGTACTCGACGGGTGGAGCGGCCACCTTCCGGTCGTGCGCGTGCTGACCGCCGTCGCGGCCGAGGGCGAGCCCCGCTTCGTCAAGGCGTACGCCGCAGCCACCCGGCCCATCGCCCGTGCACTGACGGCAGCCACCCAGACGACCACACCCGACGGCGCAGGCAAGGAACTCGTGCACGCCCTCGTGTCCGGCCTGACCGCCGCCGCCGGACACGAGAACGCCGGAACCGTCCAGGGACTGACCAAGTACCAGAGGCGCCAGGGACTCGCCCGCCTCGTCCACGCCGCCGTGGCCAGCACCACCGCCTAACCCGCGCTCCGACCACCGGACCCTACTCAACCAACACGGGGAAACCACCTTGATCCAGCCAGCCTCCCTCGCCATCGGCTTCGGCCTCGGCGTCCTCAGTGTCCTGATACGCACCCTTGCTCTGCGCATCCGTCCGCGCCGCCACCCGCTCCCCCTCTCGGTCGCCTCGCCGAGCCCCGAGCTCATCGCCGCCCTGTCTGTGGCCGTCGCCGAGCGGTACCCGAACCTCGGAGGGTTCGACTACGCCACCATCAGCGTCTTCGAGTGCAACGCACCGCAGAACACAGTGCACCTCTACCCCGTGCGCGGCCCCCACCGGGGCGCCATGCGCCTGGACCCCACAGACCCGAGCAGTGCCAGCGGCAGGACCGCCCGACTGCTGGCCGAGATGAGCCTGCCCCACGTCGGCGTCCTGGTCATCCCGCTCAGCCCGCGCTGACCCGGCCCACGCCGCCCCGGCTCACTCCCCGGGGCGGCCCCCAACCGGCCGCCTCGACAGACCCGAGAGCGCCGACCAACCACCACTGGCACGAACCGAGGAGAACGCCATGGGCGCCATCGAGAATCACGAAGCCCTGATGTACGGGTACCGCCTGGGAGGCCCGGCCGACAACTGGGAGGGCCTGACGAACGAGCTGGTCCGGTACACCGACGACGTCGACGGCTCATCCTTTCTGATGCCGCGCGTGCCGTGGGAGACAGAGGACATGCGCGAGGAGAACCACCCCGACTACTTCGCTGCCGCCGCGGAGGAGCGACTGGCCGCTAACGGCCTGGGGTCGCTGCTCCTTCGGACGTACTCGATCGGGTGGGAAGAAGACGGACACATCCTGGCGGCCGTCGTCCACCAGCCCAAAAGCGGGCCCCTCACGCTCGACCCCGCGCCGATGAGCGCCGCATCCCAGCACGACGAGGCCCTGAAGCGGGCGTTGTCCGTGCTGGAACTACGGACCCGCGCCACCAAGCCCGAGTGGATCATGGCGAGCTACTACGCGTAGCCCCGGGGTGCGAGGGCTCCCGTCACTCCTCTTCTTCGTCGTCGGCACAGACCGCCGCCCGCTCCAGGTGAGAGCAGAAGTCCCCGATGCCCCCGACGCCCGCCCTGACCATCGCCGAGACCTGACGACCCGCGAGCACAGCCACAATCTCTTCCCCAAGGAATCCCCATGACCTCCATCGGTACCGTTCTCCAGACATCGAGGGGTGTCTCATCTGGGTGAGATCTTGTGCGACCCGTAGCCGTCGGCAGCGGTCTTCCGTTGGCGTGACTGCGTACGTGCGAACGGACTCAGGTCGGTACGGGAGGGATCGGTGCGGCTGTACTTCGCCAACCACCGGGCGGTGTGGCGAGTCGGTGACGTCGCGGGGGTCGATCGGTCCCTGCTGGCGGGGGCTCTTGAGCGGTATCGCCTGCCGGCGGGTACGCCTGTCCTCCTGGACGAAGCGATGCGGCCGGTGGAGCCGGTCTCGTCGTGGTTTCGCAGTCTGGCGCTGGCCCGGCGGGACGCGAAGTCGATGCGGGCCTACGCCTACACGGTGCTGATGCTGCTCGGATTCCTGCTGGCTCGCGGGGCGGACCTGCGCTCGGCCACCGAGATGGACATCCTGCAGTTCCGGCAGTGGCGGCGTGCGGACGCCGAGGACACGCTGGGGGGAACCACCTGGGACCGGGACGCTGCCGCGATCGTCAGCCTCTACAAGCACCTGGTCCGCATCGGCTACGTGCGGGCCAGTCCGTGGCGGTCGTCCCAAGGGGAGTCGCTGGGCAGTGGCTTCAGTACGGACGTGCGGGTGCGGCATCTCGAGCTGGAGCAGTACCTGTTCTTCCGGGACGTCGGGTTCGGTGGGCTGACGCCCGAGTCCGAGCTCGACGAGACGTTCGGCGGGTGGCGCCCGCATCGCAATCGGGCCGCAGTCGAACTCGCGCTGCTGACCGGGATGCGGGCCCAGGAGTGGTCCACGCTGTTGCTGCCCGAGCTCGGCCTGATGGCAGGACACCGCCCGCAAACCGCAGACGTCGATCTGGCGGCCTGCGCGAAGCAGAAGCGGCCTCGGTCGGTCTACGTCCCGGTCGGAGCGATGGAGTTGCTGGACCCCTACCTGATGATCGAGCGGCCGGAGATCGTGGCGAAGGCCCAGCGCACGCTGCGGCGCCGGCACCGGGACCTGTTCGTGGTTCAGCGGCTGGAGGCCGACGACACGAAGGTGCGAGGCGTTCTCGAAGGCCGCACCGTCACCCGATCGATCAAGGACATGGCCCCGGACCTGCGCCGCATCACGGTGCTGGAGACCGGCGGCGGGCTGGAGCCGCTGGCGCTGTTCATCGGTCAGGGCGGGAAGATGCTGACCGCCTCAGGCTGGGACCGGGTGCGTTGGAGGGCCTGGGACCGGCTCAAGGCCTGGTCAGCCCATCAGAATGCCCCGCAGGTGCCGCGGCGTTGCTGGGTCTACCACGATCTCCGGCACATTGTCTTTGCTTAGTTTCCGTGTGGCGATTGGCTCCAACTGGGCTGGTGGCCTGGGTATTTGGGCTTTGCGCTGAGCCGTGTGGTGTTTCTACTGTCAGCGCCCATGATCTTGAGTTTCTTCTCGTCCCGGGGCTGGGAGTCCTGGGACGTCGAGCATCGGCCGTTGATCCCCGAGGGGATGCCCGTGCTCGTCGACGACGACCTGTGCTTCGAGGACGGTCCTGCAGCGCCGCGTCCGACGGCGGTAGCGAACCGGTGGTTACGTGAGCTCCCGGCCAGCGGGGCGCCGGCGCCGAGCTCGTGGGAGAACTACGCGCGGGCCCTCAAGGAGTGGATGGAGTTCCTCGCCGAGCACGGGGTGGGTCTGTTCGACTCGCGGGAGCGGTTGAAGGCCGGGCTCAGCCGGTACGCCGAGCACCGGGCCGCGGGCCCGCTGAAGGCCCGGTTCGCGGCGACGACGTGGGGCCAGCACATGAGCATCCTGTCGTTGTTCTACCGGTGGGCGATCAACGAGGGGTACGCGACGGCAGAGCCGTTCACCTACCGTTCCGCACGGGCCCTGTTCGCCGGGACCGGCCGAGAGGTCAAAGTGAACCTTGCGGTGCGCCGCACGCCGAAGCCGCACGTGACGATCAAGTACCTGGAGCCAGACTTCACCGAGGTGTTCCGCAAGGGCCTGCGCGGGCTGTCCCCGGACGGTTCGCAGGACACCGGGTTCCACGGGCGGGAGCTGACCCGCAACGGGGCCGTCGGGGATCACGCACTGGCCACCGGGATGCGGCTGCAGGAATTCACCTATCTGCTGCCCTGGGAGGTCCCTGCCCTGCCGCCGGAGCCGACCGCGGTTCCGATCCCGTTCCCGGTGCCGGCTGGGATCACCAAGGGCAAGAAGTTCCGCACCACGTGGACTTCTTACGAGGCCCTGGCCGGGCTGCACGACTATGTCGAGCTGGACCGGGCCGCCACGACGGACGGCTCACTCTGGCGGCCGCCACGGCGGTGGGGCGAACCTCTGATGGTGAGCGAGCCGGACGCCCGGGGAGGGCTGATCAACGGGGTCCGGCGGCCCTGGGAGTCGCTGACGCCGGCCGAGCGGCGTCGCTTGGTCGCCCCGGAAGGCGGTTCGTGCCTGCTCGCGGTGAAGAACGGTGGAGGCCCGTTCACCGCCTGGGCCACGGTCTTCGAGCGGACCTCGGACCGGATCCGGGCGCGCTTCGAGCCCCGGTTCCCGCACGTCTGGCCCCATCGATGCCGTCTGGATCATCGAACCGGTCGCCCGGGCCATCGAGCTCGCCGAGCGGCTCTCCCAGCACCCCGAGCTGGCGTTCGCGTCCGTCCCAGGCCGCGAACCGGAAACCTTGTTCACCAGCAAGGACGTGATCGAGGACTTCGTCGACCACGTTAACCGGCGCCGGAACATCACCGGCCTGGACGAGATCCCGCCCCAGCACATCACACCGCACATGTTCCGCAGGACCATGGCGATGCTCACCCGGGACTTCCCCGGCTCGGAGATCGCGGTCGGCATGCAGCTCAAGCACGCCGCCACCCGAGCCCTGGCCAACCGGACCACCGGCGGCTACATGGAGCCCGCCTCGTCCTGGGCCCGTCATCTCGACAACGCCATCGCCGAGCGGAAGTTTCAGCGTGTCAAGGAGCTCTTCGCGGCCGACAGCCGCGGCGAGACCATCGGCTTCGGGCCCGGCGCCGACCGGATGCGCGAGGCCTTCGCCGCAGTACGCGAGAAGGCCGCCGAACTGCGGGCTACGGGCAAAGCCCAGCGCGGCGACCTTCGGGTCGAACACGACCTCCTACAGCGCACCCGGTTCTCAATCCGCTTCGGCAAGCTCAACCACTGCACCATGAACGACGACGACCCAGTCGGGGCCAAGTGCCTCGAGGACGCCGTCGTTCCCGAAGGACACCGCGGCCCTCTCCTCGACCGCTGCCAGCCCTCCCGATGCGCCAACAGCATCCTCGGCCCCGAACACCTACCGATCTGGACGGCTGAACGCAGCTCTCTGAACCGGCTGCGAGCCGATCCCAAGCTCCCCGCTAACCGCCGAGCCCTGCTCGACGCCCAGGTGAACGAGGTGGCCCTGATGCTCAAGAAGGCCAGCCAATGACCGTCTCCGCCAAGACGCAGCAGGCCCTTCGCGACGCCATGGAGCGGCTTCTGTCCGGACGGCCCGAGCACACCGACGGCAAGCTCAGCAAGAACAACCTCTGCCGCGAGGCCGGGGTCAGCCGGGCCACCATGAACCGGGCGACCGAGATACTCACTGAATGGGACGCCCGCACTGCCACCAGCCCAGCTGGCGTCCAACAACGACGGCGCGACACCGAACTTGCCGAACTGCGCAGCAAACTCCGCAAGAGCAACAAAAAATGTCGCGCACCCCAAGACCAAGTTGATGCCGCGGCCACCGTGATCATGACTCTCCTTGCGGAAAATTCCGCCTTACGGGAGCAGGTGTCACAGCGATCAGCCACTGTCGCCCCGTTGCGGGTGCCTGCCGTCTCTCGAACCCGAAACTAGGAGCGCCACCGTCCGAACCTGCCGCGGCGAGGACCGGCATCTGGTTCCTCCCTACGCGTCCGAACGTTGGCCACTTCGATCGAGGCCCCTTCGTAGTGTTCCGCAGGCAATTCGAACGGCGTCAGTCGGAACGAGTCCGCTGTGACGGCTCGAGCTTTCACCACGCGGTTTGCCCCAAGATGCACGGCAACGTGAACCTCTCGCTTACCTGCTTGAGGCAATCGAACCTTGGCAGAGGGAAGCCTGAGCATCGAGCCAGCCTTCAAAATGCAGGGCAACTCAACGGACGTGTCGTCATCTCCGAAGGCGACATATGGACCACCAAAAAGAGTTACTGACGGCTCTAGAACGAACAGCGATCGTCGAGAGTGCACGAAGCCAACTTGGCGGCGCAGGCGAAGACTACGCCTCAGCTTGCGCCAACGATGACCTCGTACGTCGAGCCAGATCGTGAAGCCCACGAGGGATACATCCAGTCGGCCGACGTTCAGCACATCAACTCGCAGGGTCCAGCTCTCGCCGTTCCACTCTCGGATGGCCAGCAGTTGCACTCGCCCACCGGTGAGCCGATGGCTCCACAGCTGCCACGCGAGCCCCGCTCCGCCAGTCACGGCACCGAAGATCGCTAACAGCGTGGTCAAGTCCATGATGCGCGATGGTAACTGCGACAAGCCTGCTTGGTCCGGGGGGTCTCTGATCCGTTACAGCGGCGCTCTTCACGTCTCATGAGACATGCACAGTCTGGAGAAAGTTCGCCCGGCATTTCCAGCCCCACGGCACGCCCGGCCACATCTGCCGCGACCACAACCGGGCGGTCCTGGCCCCGGCCGTCGCCGTCGAGGCCCTCCGCCAGGGCCTCGGTCCCGACCTGACCGACGCCCAGCTCGACCACTGCGCGGAGATCGCCGAGCGCAACCCGCTGTCCGACACCTCCCGCGCCGCCGTCCGTACCGCTCTGGAGCCCGCGCTGTCCGTGCGCAACTCCCCGGCGGCCGTGCATCATCGGCTGTTCACCCTCCCGCCCGGGCACCCGCTGCGCGTCCGCGTCGGCGACACCGAGTACTTCCTGGTCCCCATCCCCATCACCCTGTGACCGGCCCGCCCGCCGCAGAGAGCGGGCGGCCGGAAACCAACACCCCTCACCAGCGCGTCCGGCCCCGGCCGGACGCGTTTTGGCATCATCCCAATCGACCGAGATCCGGTACCTGACAAGGGGAAACCATGCCCGTGCGCCTGCGCCACGCCCTTCCGACCGTGCTCCTGGCCGGCGCGGTCCTGATCTCCGGCTGCGCCGGCTCCGACAGCGAGCCCAAGGCCGACGGGCAGACGACGACCAGCACCCCCGCGGTACGGCCGTCGCCCTCCACGGTGCTGACGGACGGCATCGTGAAGCCCGGGACCCCGTTGCCGGTCGGCGACGGGGCATGGACGGTGACGCTGCAGGGCTTCAAGCGGCTGTCTGCCGGAGCTGTGACCGGCGTGCCGGCCGGCTCGAGCGCGTACACGGTGCGGGTGACCGTGGCCAACAAGCGGGCGCAGATCGCGACAGCGCCGCGGACGGCCGTCATCGCCCGCTACGGCACTCTCGGGCGCACGGCTGCAGAAGCTGCCGACGGCAGCACGGCCTCCGCCGAGGACGAGCCGCAGCAGGTGCGCCCCAACAGGTCCGTCGACAGGGACCTGAAGCTAGTGCTTCCCGACCAGGCCAAGAGTCTGCCTGTCACGGTCACCGTGGAAGCGACCGAGGAGGGGCTGGCCGAGCCGGAGCTGCTGTTCTTCGAAGGCGCCCTGCCGGGCGGTGCCGCCGCCTCCCTGGACCCGCAGGCGCCGCAGGGCGCGCCGGCCGGGCAGTCGGTGACGCCGCTGGGGCAGTGGAACGGCCAGGTGCGCGTGGGCAAGGTGACGGTGAGCGGCGAGGGTGGCTCGCGCACCGGGAGCCTGGAGTTGAGCGTGGTCAACCGGTCCGGCGACCCGATGTCCGGCCTGGGCACCACTCTGCGGATCCTGACCGGCGAGGACCTGCGCCTGGCCGCCACCGTCCGTCCGGTGTACGGGTACCGCGACGCCGCGATCGCCCCGTACCGCACCGCCACGCAGACCGTCTCCTTCCGCGTTCCGGGGACGGCCGTCGGCGGCCCGGTGACGGTCGAGACTGTCGACGCGGGCGGCTCCAAGACCACCTTCGAGGGCGTGCTCGGCTGAAGAAGTCCGCAGGAATTCGGGCAGAGTGCCATCCGGGCGATCTCGGCAGGAGGGTGGCCTGCAGTAGTGCCTGAGAGTCAGGACCTCGGCCTGCATGAGCAGCGTCTTAAGCGACCACGAAGCGCTCACCGTGCTCCTCGCGTCCGGAACGGACCTGAACGGAACGTGCTTCGGGCACTCACTGCTCACCCACGCGCTCGACCTTGAAGGTGACGGCCACCTGCATACGGAACACCCGTGGAACACCGGTGATCTATACGACGTCCTACGAGCCCACGGAACTCGATCCGGCCTCTCGTGACTTTCCCACCCCGAACCGGCTGCTGGAAGATGCTGCCAGGGACCTCCGCCTGCTGGCCGCGCGGGTGCCGTGCATGGACCCCGCCACGCTGCGGGAGGCTGCTGTCAACGAGTGAGGGGTGGCCACGGTCGGCGAAAGGCAGTGAAGGGCCAGGCGAAAATTGGCGACACCCTTCTGTGCCACCTAGCGGTGCTTTGTAGCAATCGCTGGCCCGTCAACGGGCGGAACGGGTGAGGCGTCCACTCATCGCCGCGGCGGCGTCCATCACGGCGGTCACGAACCGGGCGCGGGTGGCTGCGCGCCGCATCGGCGCGTCCTTGACCAGCAGCGCGACGGATCCCGCTACGGCCGAGCCGTACCAGATGGGCGCGGCGATGAGGGTTCGCCCCTGGAGCGGAGACGGCCCGACGGCGTGACCTTCCTCACGGACATAAGCGACGTCGACCTTGTGGTCGCTGACCGAGCCGAGGCAGGCAAGGATCGCCAATCCGGCCGCATCGGCCTCCAGAGGTGCCGACTCAAGAGATCGCAAAGCCATCTGAGGCGACGTATGGATATCGTCAGCATGTGGCCCGTATGCCCTTTCTGCACAGATCCTCATCGACCCGATCAGATGCGGGCGGTAAACCAATGAGGCCTGACCAGTTCTCGACTGTAGTGTGACGATCTCGGCCCTCACCGCGGGAGAGGGCGGGCCGGCCTGGAGGGACTGGGCGGGTGTCGACAAGGGGGGACCGTGCATCGGCAACGCGTCGGTCAGCGCGTAGCGAGCACGCGGCCCGCCCTGTTCGACAACGCCTTCCCAGATCAAAGCCTGCAAATACCGGTGAGTGGTCGCGGCGGGAAGGCCCGCGGACTCAGCGACCAAGGCCAGGGAATGTTCACCCGACCCGAGATTGACCAGCGCCCTGAGCACCGCCATGGTGCGCCCTACGGCACCGCCGGCGCGGTCAGGCAGAGTGGCGACGGGTTGCAGCAACGCGAACTCCCCCTCGCGGTTGTGGAGGACCTTCGCGTCTCCCACAACGCAAATTCGATCCAGTGGGCAATTCTTCCCGGCAGACATCTCCCTCGCCAGGTTCTTAATTTTCCGGTCCTTGAATTTCAGGAGCTAGTACTTCCGGTATATCGCGGGGTCGGCGGGGGTATCGCGCCGCGGGGAAGGGTTGAACCTTGAATCAGAAGGAGGCATTGCAGCAGCTGCTGCAATGGAAGAGGGGAAAGATAGACCCGGTTGAGCTCGGCTGGCCCAAGCGCACCGGCCGTGGCCGGCGCTCGCACGGACTGTCGCAGGCGCAGACTGCCCAGGCATTGTTCGTGACAGAGCGGACCTACGCCGAGTTCGAGCGCGGGAACACCGCCCAGCCGACCACCAAGTTCCTCGACAGCGTGGCCACGGTACTCAAGATGAACGACCCCGAGCGGGCCGCGCTCTACATCTACGCAATCGGCTGGGAGCCCCCGTTCTCCATGGACCCGATGGCGGGAACGAACGTCGATCCGGCGTGGCAGGTGGCGGTCAACGGCGTTTCGGGACAGCCCTGTTACATCAGCGACGTCGCTTGGAACGTGCTCGCCGCGAACGACGACTTCAAGCTCATGTTCCCGCAGCCCGAGGGGAAGGCCCCGGAGTTGCCCGACCGCAACCTGATCCGGTGGATGCTGTTGCGGGAGGACGCGCGCGAGCACCATCTGGTCGACTGGGACACGCGCTGGGCCCCAAAGGTCGCAGCCCAGCTCCGCACAGCGGTCGCCGCGCACTCCGACAACGCCGACCTGCAACTGCTCGACAAAGAGGTCAACGACGACCCGGTGGCGGGACCGATCTACCGTGACCACAGCCTCGCGTACATCCACCCCGACGGCGACGCGCGGCCGATGCGGCACGCCGGTTACGTGACCCCACACGGCAACGAGGACTTCCGCACTCGCTGTTGCGAACGGCACGCACCATCCCAGCTAGGCACCGTCACCATGTGTGCGGCCCAGCCGTTCGGAAGCCCGGGCGCCCGGTTGTTCCTTCTGCCGTTCGCGCCCCACCTCTGACCTCGCGCCGCGGCCGCCCAGGCGGAGAGATATCCTCCGGGCGGCCCCGGCGCGCACCACGCATGCCCATGGCAACCACTGACCTGGACAAGATCGCCCGGGCGTCTTCATCTGGCAGCCCGCCACAAACCGCTCATGGCCCTGGGCGGCCTCCAGGAGTACGTCGCGTACATCGCCGGCTCCGCGGACCAGCCGCTGTTGGAGTGGCCGGCGTCGAGGCGGCGCGCATCCGATCAAGGGAGGCAGCAACCCCAGCCTCGGTCTCCCCGAGTGACACGCCACCACTCCCAGCCCCGAGTGCCGCCACATCAAGTGGGACTTGACTGCCTCGGACCTGTTGAGGCTGATGGCCCACGCGGCGCGCATCGCCTGGGACCGCTCCTCGGCCAGCACGTCCGTACCCTGACCGCTCACACGGCTACCCCGGGACCTTGCCGACTTCCGGCTGCCGGAACAGCAGTGCTCCATTCATTCCGGTCATTGAAATGTGAAACTCCGTGTGGCGCGATGGACTTGCCCTGCATCCCTCCCGGCCGGTCAACTACCGACGGCGGGGCCCCGTCCACGCACGGGAGCGTCGCGCAGGCACCGAGGGCACTCCCACGCCCGTTGACGTGCGCGGTCGAGCAGCACGCGTTGCTGAACTCGACTCCGGATGCCGCCGCTGGCCCCCGGCGGCGGCATCCGTTCGCAGCCGATTTGCTCCAGGGAGGGTTCATGAGTCCCGCCGTCCCCGAGTTCCTCGCGCCTCGCGTCGAGGCTCTCCGTCATATCCTCCGCGTCGGCCGGCACGAGGTGGCCCTGACACTCGCCTGGGCCATCAGCGAGGAACTCGCCGAGAGCCACGGGCCCCTGCACACTTACACCCGCCACGCCTTCGAACTCGTCGCCTTCTGCGCCCAGCTCGCCGGGCATCCCGCCTTGGCCACGGAGGTGTCGGTGGACACCGCTACGGCGTGGCAGCAAGTCCTGGACGCGGAACACCACCACATCCGCAGGCAAGCCCGCAACGGCGCGGCCTCCTGGCTCACCGTCGCCAATGCATCCGACGCCGTCAGGACCGGAAGGGCTCTCCTTGCTCTGCTGCAGTCGGTTTTCGGAAAGGACCACTCTTCCACACCCTTCGTCGAACGCCGACTTGACGCAATTACCGGCGTCGACGGGGAGGTCGCCAGAATGGCCCTGCGAGCTTCAGGCCCCGCCCTGATGATCAAACCCTAGTTCCCCGATCAAGGCGTTCCTGGGCCTCCTGCGCCAAGGGCATATACCGGAAGTGCGGCTACAGGAAAAAACGAAACCTGGCTGCACCTGATCTTTCTGGCCAGAATCAGGCTCGGACTGATCACGTTGTGGGAGACGCGGCGTCCGTGACCGCGAGGGGAAATCGCGTTGCGACAAAATCAAGCGGTACTCGTTTCGACCGGGTCCGCACCAAGGCCACGCCCGACCGCCCCCTGGTCGAGCGTCGGATGGATGACCAAGCCGATTCAAGCTCCGGAGCGAAGCGGCCTCCTTTACACGCTGACACCTAGTCATCCGAGGCTCACTCACGGCACGACGATCTCGGCGCAGACGGGAGCCAAGCAACGGCCCTGTGACGTGGCCATAGGCTCACCGGGTCCTGGCCTGTCGTGGCTCTCCAGAGGCGGCGAAGGGCGGTAGGGGCTCACCTCGCCGCCTACTGCCCGCCCTTGAGCGCACGCCAGTGCCCGAACCCGACTCTTGAAGAGGATCTGCCGATGGCTACGACCACCCACCGCCGCACTCATGTCCTGCGACTCGCAGGTGCCATCTTCACGTGCACCGTGGCAGCCAGCGTTCTGGCCGGCTGCGGCTCCGACACACCCAAGAGGACGGCCTCCTCGCCCTCCGCCACTGCCTCCTCGACGCCGTCCAGCGATCCGGACCAGGCAGCGAAGGACAAGGTCCTCGCCGCGTACACGAACATGCGCGAGATCCAGATCAAGATGGCCACGGACGGAGATCTGCACACCCAGGACCTGGCCGAGTACGCCAGGGGTGATGCCGCCACCGCCCTCAAGAAGTCGGTCCTGCGCAACGAGTCACTGGGCATTAAGTTCACCGGCCGTCCTGGCATGGAGCCTCAGGTCACCGCCGTAGACACCAAGGGCAAGACCGCAACGGTCACCGACTGCTTCGACGCGACCAATTGGAAGCCCGTCTACAAGGACTCCGGTAAGGAGCTCAAGCTCGCGGAGCAGCGACTGAAGTACCCCGTCACGTCCCAAGCCACGCTGGAGGGCGACACATGGTTCGTCACGAAGATCACAGCCGATCGCACAAAGGGCTGCTGATCCGTTCTGCCCGCGTAGCGGGCGTTCTCGCGGTACTGACCGCCCTGACGCCGACTGGCCTCGCGTACGCGGGCGATGACGCCTACCACTGCTCCGACGTGGACGTGTGCGTCGACGCCGGAACGCCCGGCAAGCCCGGTGAAGGCGGAAGCGGCAGCACCGGCGGAGGAAGCGGCGGGGTCGAAGGCAGCGGGAGCGGAAACGGCATCTGCAAGCTCACCGACGACACCGAGATCCCCTGCCTGCCCGGGTACAACCCGGCCGACCGCTGCTTCTACCAGCTCATGGATCCCCAGCCCCCGTCCGGCCCGGGGCACACCGACATGAACGGGGCGGACACCTCGGGTCCCGGCGCCTTCTACATGAGGGACTGCATCGTCAACGACGTCGGCGGCATCGTCTGGCTGACAGAGCCGCCCGCCGGTCTCCTCCCCGACCCCGAGGTCCTGGCGCGTCAGGCCCGGGACAAGATGACGCTACTGGGTGCGGACATCGGCAGCTCGCCCGGTCCGGACGCCCCTGGTCTCGTCGGCATGCCCGTCTGGCTGTGGAACAACAAGAGCGACACCACCTGGGGTCCCAACAGCGCGACGGCCGCGGTTCCGGGGCTGTCGGTGACGGCCACGGCACACGTCAACAAGATCACCTACTCCATGGGGGACGGCGGCTCGGTCACGTGCACGACCGCGGGCACCAAGTACTCCAAGGCCTTCGGGGGCAAGTCCTCGCCGGACTGCGGCTACCGCTACACCAAGGTCTCCGCCGGCCAGCCGAGCGGGAAGTTCACCGTCACCGCGACCAGCTCCTGGGAAGTCACCTGGCAGGCGTCGAACGGTGCCAGTGGGACGCTGCCCGACGAGATCCGTACGTCCAACACCACAGCGCGCGTCGGCGAGCTGCAGGTTGTCAACTAGCGCAAGGAAGACCATCACAATGCCGCGAACCAAGCAGCCGACGGCACCCTCCGAGCCGGGCTCCGCGCCTGTGCTGCTGCCGATCACCAACGACGCCCCACGCCGGCGCCGACGCCCGGTGGTCGTCGGCGCCGGCCTGGCGCTCGCCGCCGCGGGCGCCCTGGTGTCGGTGTGGCTGGTCGACGAAGCCGGTGACAAGGTCTCGGTCGTTGCCACCCGGCACCCCATTGCGGCGGGCGAGAGCATCAAGGCGTCGGACCTGGTGGCCACCGAGATATCCCACGGCACCGAGCTGCGCTCCCTGCCCGCTTCCCACGCCTCCGACATCATTGGCAAGCAGGCCGTATCCGACCTGCCGGCCGGCGTGCTGGTCACCGAGGACTCGGTGAGCGACGGATCCAGCGTGACCAAAGGCAAGTCGGTGGTGGGCATTCTCGCCAAGCCCGGCCAGTTGCCCATCCAGAAGCTGCGCACCGGTGATGCGGTCGCCATCGTCCACACCCCGCAGGACGGCAGCGCCTCAGCCTCCTCCAGCAAGGCCGGCTCCATTCCGGACAGTCTTCCTGCCGTCGTGTCCCGCGTTGGCGCGCCCGACGCCAACGGCGCCATGGTCGTCGACGTTGCCGCGCCCGAGGTGAACAGCACGTCGCTCGCCGCCTGGTCAGCGAGCGGTGACGTGGCCATCGTCCTGAAGGCGACGGCCTGATGGCGGTCATCGCACTGGTATCGGGAAAGTCCAGCGGCGTCACCTGCTCGGCGCTCGCGCTCGCCCTCTCGTCGCCGAAGCCCTCCCTGCTGGTCGAGGCCGACCCCGCCGGCGGCACGATCCGGGCCGGCTACCTGGGCGGAGAAGGCAGCGCAGCCACCGGACTCCACCGCCTGGCGGCCGCGGACCGACAGGGCACCCTCGCACGGGAGTTCTCCCATCATTTCGTCAGCCTGGACCGCGACAACACCGGCCAGCGCATGCTCCTGCCCGGACTGACCGACCCCACGCAGGCCGCATCCCTCAACCGCACCTGGGACCCCATCTCCCGACTGCTCGGCGTGATGGACCAGACCGGCCACGACGTGATCATCGACGCGGGCCGCATACTCACCGAGTCCGAGACCCAGCTGTCCACCACCCGCTACCCGACGCCGCTGCTGCACCGCGCCGACGCCGTCCTCCTGGTGGTCCGCACCACCCAGGCCTCGATCACGGCTGCCGCACCCGCCATCCGGGTCCTGAGGGAGGAACTGGCCCACCACGGCACGGGCCCCGACGCGCTCGGGCTGCTGCTGATCGAAGAGGGATCCTTCAACTCCAGCCAGGTGCAGCAGCACCTGAAGGCACCAGTCGTCGGCATGCTCGCGTGGGATCCCGACAGCGCCGACGTCTTCACGCACGGGGCCTACAAGAAGATGCCGCGCACCCTTCTGCGGTCCGCGCGCACGGCCCACCAAGCGATCAATGAACTGGTGACCAGGCGGCGCGTGCAGCTGCAGCCGGCCGGAATGCAGGCGGTCACCGGGAGGGCATCATGACCGACACCAGGCTAGAGACTACGGCCCCCGACTACACCGCCCTCTTCGCCCAGGCGCTCCAGGAAAGCACCACGCAGGACGCGCCGGTGCTTCGCCCCGTGCCCGCACAGGTGTCTCCGGCCGGCCTCCCTCAGGGAATCGTCCGGGTGCCCGACGCCACAGCGCCGACCGCGCTCCCGGTCGGTCACGAAGTGCTCGCCGAACTGCGTTCACAGGCCAGCATGAAAATCGGCGAAGCCGCCGGTGCCGACGCCTCCATGACCGAGCAGGACCGCCGACAGCGCGGACGGTCGATCATCAGGCAGGTCGTCTCGGAATGGGCGACGAAGTACGCGGCTGGCGGCTCGGACCTGACGCCCCAGCAGGAGCGTGCCGTACGCGAAGCAGTCTTCGACGAACTGTTCCGCGCCGGCCGTCTCCAGCCTCTCCTGGACGACCCGAACATCGAGAACATCATCATCTACGGCGACAAGGTGCGCGTCGACTACGCCGACCGTCCCACGCGCACCTGGGACCCGATCGCGAAGACCGACCGCGACCTGATCAACCTCATCAACCACCTGGCGCGCATGCAGGGGCAGGGCGAACGGGCGCTGACGCCGGCCACGCCGAACCTGAACCTCCGGCTGGCCGACGGATCGCGTCTGGCTGCCTCTGCGTACGTCACGCCGCGGCCGAGCATCGTCATCCGGCGCCACCGCACCCGCGGTCAGGGCCTGAACGACCTGGCGCGCTGGGGCACGATCGACGCATCGCTCGCACACTTCCTGACCGCCGCGGTCAGGGGCCGCAAGAACATCATCGTGGTCGGCTCCCAGGGCGTAGGCAAAACATCCCTGCTCCGCGCCATGGCCCGGGAGATCCCGAGCACCGAGCGCGTGGGCACGCTGGAGTCGGAGTACGAGCTCCACCTCCACGAGGACCCCGAGGGTCCGGAGGTCGTCGCCTACGAAGGACGCGAGTCCAACGGTGAGCGCGGCGCGGACGGCAAGCTCCAGGGCGAGCTGACCCTGTCCGACCTCTTCCCGCAGCTCCTGCGTATGTCGCTGCGGCGCGTGATCGTCGGCGAGGTCCGCTCCAAAGAGGTCGTGCCGATGCTGCATGCCATGAACGAGGGCGAGGGCGGGTCGATGGCCACCCTGCACGCCCGCAGCCCTCAGTTGTCGATCGAGCGCTTGGCCACCCTGTGTCTGGAAGCCGGGATCGGCATGACCGAGGTCCTGGCCTACCGGCTCATTGCCCAGGCCGTCGACTTCGTTGTCTACGTACGGCTTGTCGACGAGACCGAGCTCGTCGACCGGGGCGGCAAGCCGGGTCGCAAACACCGGTTCGTCAGCCACGTCATGGAGATCACCGGCATCGGCGAGGGCGGTCGCCCCTCTCACCAGATGGTCTTCGCTCCCCGCGAGCAGGACGGGCGCCGTGAACCGAGGGCCGTGCCCCACGGGAACATCTCCCAGAGCTGCCTGGAAGACCTCGTCCGGGCCGGGCTGGACCGCAGCGTCCTGCAGCGGCCGTGGGGCAGCTGGGGCGCGCCGCTGGAAACGGTGATACCGCTGTGACGCTTACCCTCGACTCCCTGCTCGCCGCGCTCGGCGGTCTCGCCGCCGTCGGCGGACTCGCCCTGGCGGTCGCCGGCGGCGTCGGCTGGGCACCCTCGACGACGGTGCGCCGTCGCAGCCGCCTGAAGCGCAAGATCCGGGCCCTCTTCGTCAAGGACACCCGTACCTCGACCTCGTGGTGGGCCCGGGGCCAGACACGCCTGGTCGGCTCTGCTGTGGCGGGCCTTGGCGTGTGGCTGTTCACCGGCTGGCTGATGGGCGGCCTGGTCACCGTCGCCGTCGTCATCGGCCTGCCCTGGCTGCTGAACACCTCCGGTTCCGGCAAGGCCCAGATCGACAAGCTGGAGGCGATCGAGGAGTGGGGGCGGCGCATGTCCGACATCCACACCGTCGGCGTCAGCCTTGAGGCCACCATCCAGCGCAGCCTGGAGACCGTCCCGGGCGCCATCCGAGAGGAGGTGCGCCTCCTCGTCTCCCGCCAGCAGGCCGGATGGGTGCCCCAGGACGCCTATCGTGCCTTCGCCGACGACCTGAACGACGCGATGGTCGACGAGGTCGCCGCTCTGCTGATCCTGCACGTCGAGGACCGGGGCAGCGGGCTGAGCAAGGCTCTGCGTGAACTTGCCGAAGCCCTCCAGCACGAAGTCCTCTCACGGCGCGAGGTCGAGGCCGACCGGCAAAAGCCCCGTACCAACGACCGCTGGGTGACCATCTTCTGCCTGGCGATCTTCGGGATCACAGCGTTCTCCGGCGCCTACGTCGAGCCCTACGACGCCCTTGCCGGGCATCTCGTCCTGACCTTCGTCGCCGTTGCCTTCGTCCTGGTCAAGATCTGGATGCGACGCATGTCGATCCTCGAACCCGCGCCCCGGTTCCTTTCGCCGGCCGACCGCTCCGGCGGCCAGATCGCCAAGGAGGCGCCGTGATCTTTTCCCCCTTTGCCATCGTCGGCGGCGCCGTCACAGGCTTCGGCCTGGTCATCGCCGCCCGCGGCATCCTGCCCGGTCGGCCGGACCTCGGTGACGTGCTGTCCCGCATGGATGCCACCCGGCTCGAGAATCTCGACCGCAACCGGGACAGCCAGCCCAACTCCCTCATGGAGAAGGCCGGCGCCCTCCTCCTGCGGACGGTCGGGGAAGGCACTCTGCGCCTGCCCCGCCAGCAGCTGGAGCTCGTGGGCCGGTCTCCCGCCGCGCACCTGGGGCGCAAGATCGGCCTCGCGCTGTACGGACTGCTGCTGCCCGTGCTGGCGGTGGGCCTAGCCAACCTGGCTGGCTACCCCTTCCCCGTGGCGGTCCCGGCGATGGCGAGCCTCGGCCTCGCGATCGTGTTCTGGCTGCTGCCGGACCTGCAGCTCAAGCAGCAGGCTGTGGAGGCCAAGGACGACTTCCGGTACGCCGTCAAGGCGTACCTGCGCCTCGTCCAGCTCGAACGCGCCGCGGACGCCGCCCCCACCCAGGCCCTGAAACGGGCCGCGGAAGTCGGCGAGGGCTGGGTTTTCGCGAAGATCCGGGACACCATCACCCGCGCCGAGCTCGAAGGCATCAGCCCGTGGGAGGGTCTCAAGCGGCTCTCACTCGAACTCGGCGTCCCCGAACTCGGAGCACCGGCCGACACAATCGCGATCGCCGGTGAGGAGGGCGCGGCCGTCGGCGACACTCTCGGCGCGCAGGCCAAGTCGCTCTCCGGCGCTCTTGTCACCACCTCGAAGGCGCAGGCCAACATGGCCTCCGAAAAAATGGTGATGCCTGTCGCGATGCTCGTCCTGATCATGACCGTATACATCGGCTATCCCGCGATCGCGCGGATCATGGCCAGCTAACTCCCCAAGAAGACAAGGAAATCCACGATGGGCAACGACCCCAACCTCACCTTTCTGGGGACCTTTTTCAGCGCCCAGATCGAGCGGCTGCGCAACGTCCGCGACGACCGAGGCGCGATCTCGATCGAGACGATGATGATCGTCGCGGGCCTCGTCGTCGTCGCCGCGATCGCCGCCGGCGTCATCCTCACCAAGGTCAACGAGAAGGCAGACGAGATCAAGTGATCTGCCTTCGCCGGACTCTGCGTCGTTGGTCCTGCGCGCTCGTCGAGCGCAACGCGCGGGACCGCGGAGCGGTGTCTCTGGAGATGCTCATCGTCTTCCCTGTCGTGCTGCTGATCATCCTGCTGGTCGTACACGTCGGCCTGTGGTGGCACGCGCGCAACGTGGCGATGTCCGCCGCGCAGCTGGGAGTTGAGTCCGCCCGGGTACGAGGGGCGTCCGCAGGGACCGGCACCGCCGAGGCCCGGGAGTTCCTCTCCAGGGCCGGCGGCAGCGTCTCCGGCACATCCGTGAGCGGGAGCAAGGGAGCGACGGTGACCATCCGTGTCACCGGCTACGTCGCCACCATGATCCCCGGCCTGAACCTGAAGATCGACCAGCACGCCGACGCGGCCGCCGAGCGCATCACGGAGGCCCGGTGACCATCGCCGAACGACTCCGCGATGACCGCGGCGCACTGTCGCTGGAAGCGGTCATCCTCTTTCCTGCCCTCATTCTGGTGCTGCTGCTGGTTGTCGCGTTCGGCCGGATCGGGTCCGCCGACAACGCCGTCGACACCGCGGCTCGCAACGCAGCGCGCGCAGCGTCGCTGGAACGCACCGGCGGTGTCGCCAGTACCGCCGGATCGGAAATGGCGCGCAGCGTGCTCAGCCAGCAGGGACTGCAGTGCATGTCCACTTCGATCTCCGTCTCCACCGGCGGGTTCGCCGCGCCGATCGGTGAGCCCGCCTCGACCACCGCCACGGTGACCTGTGTGGTGCGCCTCTCGGATATCGGATTGCCCGGGCTGCCCGGTTCCAAGACTCTGACCAGCAGCTTTACCTCATCAATCGACTCCTACCGCCAGCGCGGCTGACAGGACCACCGCATGCCACCCGCCCGCTTCGCCCTCACCCACCGGATCCGTCGCGCCCTGCGCAACGACCGGGGTGGGATGAGTGTGTTCGCCCTCGTGACCGTCGTGGCGCTCTTCGCCGTGGCCGCGCTCGTCTACGACGGCGCCGGCAGGCTGCGAGCGCTCACCCACGCCGAGGGCGTCGCGCACGAGGCAGCCCGAGCTGGCGGCCAGGCGGTCGATGCGGGTAAGGCGATCTCCGGCGAGGGCATCCGCGTCGACCGCAACGCGGCCGTCGCCACGGCACGGACCTACCTGAGCCACGCAGGGGTCAGCGGCACGGTGAGCGTGAGCGAGGACGGCGGGTCCCTGGAGGTCACAGTGACCGAGTCTTACCGCGCCGTATTCCTCGGCGGGGCCAGCGGCTCCGTCACCGGCCACGGCAGCGCCAACCTCGTCTACAGGGGGTGACGATCATGAGAAACCGCAGTGCCGCCGCCCTGGTCCGTGCGTTCCTCGCCCTCGTGGCCCTGATCGTGCTCCTGGCGGGCGTGCCCGCCGTCCTGCTCGGAATCGGGGTCCTGCCCGACCACGTCCCCGGCCTCGACGAAATCACCACCGCGCTCACCAGCCCCGACTCCGGCCAGCTGTTCCTGGGCGCCATCACCCTCATCGGCTGGTACGGCTGGCTGAGCTTCGTGGTCTCGGTCGTCCTGGAGGCGGGCGCCGCGCTACGCAACGTTCGGGCGCCCCGGATCCGCCTGCTGGGCGGATCCCAGCAACTCGCCGGCGCCCTCGTCGGCGGCATCCTCGTCCTGCTGCCGACCGGCACCGCGATGGCAACCCCCGCCACTGTGGCCACGGCCAGCGTGACCGCCCTCGCCCACTCCGCGACGGCCACCACTGCCAAGGCCGCGTCCTCTTCTTCCGCGGCCTGGAGCGGCCCCGTCCACCACGTTCAAGAAGGCGACACCCTTTGGGACATCGCGGAGAAGCGCCTGGGTGCCGGAATCGAGTGGCACCGGATCATCGACGCCAACGAAGGCGTACGCCAGGCGGACGGCTCCCTCGTCACCGCCGACACCATCGTCCTGCAACCTGGGTGGACCCTGCGCCTGCCCACCGACGCCTCCCCCGACCCGACCGCCGACCAGGGCGGGGCACGGGCACAGACCATCGGCTTCAAGGCCGCGGCCCAGACCCACACCGTGCGCGCGGGCGAGACACTGACCGGCATCGCCGAGGACGAGCTCGGCAACGCCGACGCCTACCCCCGGATCGTCGAGGCGAACAAGGGAGTCAAGCAGGACGACGGGCGCGCCCTCGAAGACCCCGACGAGATCTATCCCGGCTGGAAGCTGCAGATCCCCACCGCAACCGGCAGCGACCGGAGCGACTCGAAGCCGGACGAGGCGCAGCCGCCACAGGAACAGCCCACCGACCAGGACAAGGCCGAGGAGCGGCCCGGCGCCAAGCAGACTCAGCCACCCGTCCAAGACGATTCGGGCCCGGCCGCTGACAAGGGGGAGAAGGGCGACCAGGCCCACGGCGGCCAGGGCGCGGACAAGGACCAGCAGGACGGTGGGCAGCCGACCGCCCGCCCCGACACCCCGAGCCAGCCGCCGGCCGCGCAGAGCCCGGCGCCCGACCGCGAGCGGGAGCAGCACGGCACGCCCACCCAGGTGCCCGAGGCGCACGACACGGAGGAGTCCGGCGACAGCGCCGACACGAGCGTGCGGACGATCACCGCGGCCGGGAGCATCCTGGCCGCGGCCGTCCTCGCGGTCGTCGCCACCCGACGGGCGCACCAGCAGCGCCGACGGCGCCCCAAGCGGCGCATCCCGATGCCTTCCGGTGTGACCGCCGACTTCGAGAAGCAGCTGCGCGTGGCGTCCGACATCACCGGCACCGCGCGCGCCGACCGCGCCCTGTGTACCCTGGCCGCGAACTGCCGCCAGAACGGCCGGCCTCTGCCCGAGGTCGAGGCGATGCGCATCACCGCGCGCGGCATCGAGCTCCACCTGGCCGCCGTCACCCCGCCCGTCGCTCCGTTCACCGAGCACGAGGACAACCCAACGGTGTGGGTGTGCCCCGCCCGCGGCGCGGCCCTCCTCAACGAAGACGAGGCCGCCGACATCACGGTGCCCTACCCCGCCCTGGTCAGTCTCGGCGAGACCGGGGACGGCGACGCGGTCCTGGTCAACCTGGAGGCCATCGGCCTGCTGCGTCTGACCGGCAGCGCGGCCGACGTCCGCGCGGTCATGCTCGCCCTTGCCGTCGAGCTCGCCTCCTCCCAGCTGGCGCCCGACACCCAGGTCCTCCTCGCCGGCGCCGGAAGCGACCTGCATCACCTCTACCCCGACCAGATCGAGCACCACGCTGATCTCGGCCCCGCCACCAGCGACCTCCAGGCGCACGACGCCTTCCAGCGCCAGGCCCTGACCGACGGCGGCCACGACCACCTGCGGGCCGCCCGGCTGGTCGAGGACGGCGGCGACACCTGGATCCCCCGCATCCTCATAGCCACCGCCCCGCCCACCGGCGCGGCGGCCGCCGAGCTCAAGGACCTCCTCGCCTCCCGGCCCCGCACCTCGGTCGCGGTCGTAACCGCCGCAGGCGGCGAACTCGACCTGCCCGGCGCCTGGACCCTGCCCGCCCAGCCCGGCACCCTCGTCGAACTGCCCGACCTGGACCTCGCGGTCAAGCTCCAGCACCTGGACGCCGACTCCTACGACCGGCTCGTCCAACTGATCGCCACCTCCAGCCGCACCGACGACGTCCCCCCGCCGGCGTGGACCGGTCACACCGGCCCGGCCGATACCAACGGTCCCCGCTCCACCTTCACCGTCGGCGAGGACTCCGCGCTCGCTCCGGAGACCTCTGCCGTTCCCGCGGTGACCACGGTCACCGCCCAGGGCAGCGGCCTGGCGACCGCTGTGCCGAGCTTCACCGGCTTCTCCGCCGGCCGGACGCCCGACAACGCCCTGACCGGCAGCGGCGACGACTGGCAGGAGGAGGACGGCAGCGCCCTTTCCCCCGCGGTCGCGGGCTCCCCCGCCCCCGACGAGCCAGCCGACGACACCGACAGCAACTCCGCTGGCGAGCCCACCGGCTGGGAGACGCCCGAGCCCGCTGAGGAAGACGGCCTCGAGGAGGCGTCCGCGCTGGGTGCCGAGGTGTGGGACACCGCCGAGCCGAAGCAGGACTTCGAAAAAGTCCTCGACGAAGTGCTCGGCGAGCGCGATGACGACTCGCCGCTTCAGCCCGACGAAGAAGAGGTCGGCTCTGGTCTGTCCGCCGACGCGCTCGGCCACGGCCCGGACGAGGAGGAGACGCAGGAAGGGGACTCGGCCATGACCGGCGACCAGGACGAGGACGAGTCCGGCCTGACCGCGGCCGCGCTCGGCGAGACCATGGCATCCGCGAGAGCGGCCGAATCGCGGATTGTCCCCCGTCCCAGCGCCGCGACCTCCACCGTGCTGGCCGCGCTGGCCACCCCGCCGGCCGAGCCCGAAGACCCCCAGGTCCAGGTCCTCGGCCCGGTGACACTGGCCGGCGCGCAGGGCCGGGTGGGCAGCAACCGGCGCAACCACCTTCTGGAGATCGCCGCCTGGCTCGTGCTGCACCCGGGCCTGGGCCGCCAGGACCTCGACAACGCGATCTGGCCCGGGCTGCGCAAAACCTCCAGCACCCGCAACACCGCGATGTCGCGGCTGCGTTCCTGGCTCGGCCCCAACCCTCACGTCCCCGCCGACGACCCCCGGAGGGCCTATCTTCCCGCGGTCACCGACGGCATCTACCGGCTCGGCCCCGCCGTCACCTCCGACTGGGACCGCTTCAAAGAGCTGTACCAGCAGGGCATGCACCACGACGGGCAGGACGCCGACGTCGCCCTAGCCCACGCCCTGGCTCTCGTGCGCGGCCGGCCCTTCGCGGACATCGATCCCTCCAAGTACTCCTGGGCGGAAGCCGACATCCAGGAGATGATCAGCGCGATCGTGGACGTCGCCCACGAGCTCGCCGAACGCCGCCGCCATGTCCGCGACTACCGGGCCGCAGCCCAGGCTGTCACCAAGGGCATGCTCGTGGACTCCCAGAGCGAGTTGCTCTACCGGGACCTCTTCACTGTCTGCCACGAGATGGGCGACCGTGAGGGCCTGGAGCGCGCCGCCGCCCAACTTGCACGGATCAATGCCGAGGAAGGTGTCGGCTCCTCGCCTGAGACTCGTGGCCTTCTACGCACGCTCCTCAAGGGCGAGAGGAACAAGCCCACTTTGGGGGCCGCGGCCTCATGACCGCGAACTGCTGGAAATTACCGGCCGCCGGTTTCACTCCGCTCCGCTCGATCACACCTGTAGAGAGCGAGGGGCCTCTTCGGCCGACCATCCGACGAAGGAGACCGCGCGCATGATCCGCCGCCGACAGCACGCCGCCGTCCAGCCCGTCGGGCCCACCACCGCAGCGGGCCACGCCGGGGAAGGAGGCCGCCGATGACTACCGTTCCGTGGGCGCTGCCTGCCGCCCTCACTGCGACCGGGATCGGCGCCGCGGCCGCTGTCGCCATGGTGCTCGGCAACCGGCGCAGAACCGCCGAACAGAACCTAACCGCCGAGGAGCGCACCCAGCTTGCGCTCCAGCACCGCAACGCCTGGCAGCGCCGCCTCGCCGTGATCGCGCTTGGCGTCGGCTGCCTGATGATGTTCGTACTCGCCGGCATCGCCGCCTGGCTCTCATTCGGGGCACAGCGCGATTACGCCCACGTCCACAACGGCGGCGACTGGGACGCGGCGACAGGTTTCGCGCTGCTCTTGGACGCTGGCGCCCTCAGCCTCAGCTTGATCCGCTTCTTCGAGGCCCTGACCGTGCGCTCCAGCGCGATCACTCGGATCCTGCTGCTCGGGTTCGTCTCCGCGTCGGCGGCGATGAACCTGCTCGACGCTCCCGAGACTGGCAGCGGCTCCGCACTCCTCGCGATCGTTCCCCCGCTTGTATACGCGGTCCTGCTCGAAATGCTGCTCTTCAAGATTGAGCAGGTGATCATGGGTCGGCAGGAGCGCCGCAAGACCGACAGGGAGCGGGCCTACAGCCTGCTGCTGTGGCTGCCTTGGCCGATAGGCGCGCCGGTCAAGATGTGGAAGGCGTGGCGGACCGAGCTCCTGGCGACCGTCGACAACGTCCGCGTGATCGGCTCCCAGCGCCCCCGCCCGTACCCCGCCGCAGCCGAGGTGACCGTGGAACGCGCCGACTCCGTCGTAGACGCCCCTGCAGCCGGCGCTGCGTCGGTCAACGCCCTGCCGCCCCCCGCGCTTCAGACCACCGCCGGGAAGGCCGAGGAGCCCCCATCGGCTCATCCCGCTGCCTCGGCATCCGCGCCGGCCATCACACCGCAGCAACGGGAGGCGGCCACGGAGGAGGCCCGGGGGCCGACGGCGCTAGCCGAGCCGGGTCCTGTGGCAGTTCCCGAAGCGGCGGCAGAGCCTGCCGCGGCCGTCGCGATGGGCTCGACCGCCAGTCTGCCCGGCGAAGAAGAGTCGCAGTCCACTCGTGAAGATGCCTCCGGCAACAAGGAGGAGCCCGAGGACCAGGAGCCAAATCTCGAGAACATCACCTCTCCGGACGAGGAAAGCCGCGAAGAAACTCGAACGCGGCTGAGCACCGACATCGACCTCTCGGTACTGCCGAAGAACCTCTCCCAGCGGCAGCGAGCCGAGCGGATCTACGTCGCCCACCAGGCCGCCGGCCTTGCCCTGTCGCAGGCCGACCTGGGCAATTGGGCCGGGTACAAGAACCCGAACTCCGGTGGCAACGAGTATCGCCGCCTGGAGAAAGAGCACGGCCCCATCATCGTGCGCGTGGGCGCCACCCACGTCGACCTGAAATGGTCTCACCAACCAGTAACCGTCTGACCGTCCGGCTCACCCACCACCCCAGCCGGCACGATCCCGGGCCCGGAAGGGTGAACTGGAGTCGGTCAGGCTGATCGGCCGCCGACAGCCAGACGCCAATCCGGCCGAAATAGCCCTCTCACATCTTCTGATCATTAAGCTTTCAGGAGCGCGCTGGCCGTCGCGTCCCCCGTGCGCGACGGCCAGGGCCGTTTTCGTGAATAGCCGTGCCGATCTTTGTCCGCCGCCTCCTGGTCGACGGGATTGAACCGTGAGTGGCAGGGCACACAATCCCGTGCGCGGGTGGTCGAGCGCGATCCCGGCAGTGCCTCGCTTCGTGAAGCGGCCCGCAAACCTTCCGCCGCCCGTGCCCACGCATCCGAACTGCGTGCCCGTTCCCACGCCGCGGCTTTGGAAGAGGCTGATCCGGTTCACCCGGCGGAGATGATTGCAAAAACACCGGATCGTCGCTGGCGGGTTGCCACAGGTTGCCCCGACGTCAACCAGCACGAGCAGCCCAGAACGATGCCCGCCACGTGTGTGGAGATCGCCTCGGTAGGACTCAGCGGGTGACGCTGTTCTGCTTGAGGACGGTCGCGAGTGAACGCACCGTCGGGTTGCTGTAGAGGGCGCGGAGCGGTATAGCGGGAATGTCTCGATTGCGGGCCTCAGCGGCGAGTTGTACTGCGGACAGGGAATTTCCGCCCAGTTCAAAGAAGTTTTCGTCGAGCCCGACAGGCACACCAAGGATGTCCTGCCAGAGGGCCGCCAGGCGGGCAGCCAGCCCGGATGCCTTCCTGTCAGCGGTGACAGTGCGGGTTTCTATCGCTGGGCGCGGTAGGCGGCGGGCGTCGAGCTTGCCGTTGACGGTCAGAGGGAGTGAGTCGAGTGCGGTGATGGTATTGGGCACCATGAACGCGGGCAGAAGCCTGGCTGCGCGCTGCCGGACAGGGGCGGTATCGACATCTGCTTCGGTGGTCAGGACTACGTAGGCGTCGATGCGTGTGCGTGCGACACTGCTGTCCAGGTCACCACCGAGGACCACGGCGCAGGAGGTGACGCAGGGGTCTTCGAGCAGGACGTTGCGGATCTCGTCCAGCTCGATTCGAAACCCTCGGAGCTTGACCTGGTTGTCCAGACGCCCAAGGTGCTCCAGCCGCCCGTCGGGAAGTAGACGGCCGCGGTCACCGCTGCGGTACATCCGGCCGTCGGCGAAGGGGTCGGTGACGAATCGCTCGGCTGTCAGCTCAAGCCGGTTCCAGTATGTGAGCGCTACTCCTTCACCTCCGACATGGATCTCTCCGGGTGCTCCGGGCGGCAGGATGCGGCCGCGCCGGTCGAGGACGTACACGTGCCATCCGGGAAGGGGCGGGCCTACTGATCTGGTTGCGCTGAGTACTTCGTCGCGGCCGATGGCTTGTGCCGTCACGTGGACCGTGGTCTCGGTGATGCCGAACATGTTGACCAGCCGGCACTGTGACTCGGGGTAACGGTCGAGCCAGTTGCGGAGGCTGCCGGTGTCCAGGGGCTCGCCGCCGAAGACGACCAGCCGCACCGGGAGCTTCGTGTTTTGTTCCTGGTCCGCGGCGGCCAGTTGGGCGAAGGCGGACGGGGTCTGGCTGAGCACGGTCACCTGCTCCTGCACGAGGAGGCGGTGGAACTGTTCTGGTGAGCGGGAGTCCCAGTAGGGCACGACGACCACGCGGGCCCCGGTCAGCAGGGCACCCCAGATCTCCCAGACGGAGAAGTCGAATGCACCGGAGTGGAAGAACGTCCACACGTCGTCGCAGGTCAGTGCGAAGTCCGACCGCGTTGCGTTCATGAGGGCGATGACGTTGCGGTGCGGTATGACGACGCCCTTGGGCCGGCCGGTGGAGCCTGAGGTGTAGATGATGTACGCCGGTGATTCCGGGCCGCGTTGCGGAACCGGGAGGTCGGGAGCCGCGGCTCCGGCTGCATGGAGTGCATCGGGCCTCACCAGGCTGGACGATACGCCAGCGATCTCGATCAGCTCGGTGATGATGGTGGCGAGTCCGGCGTCCTCGATGGTCTGGGCGAGGCGTGCGGCCGGGTAGGCGGGGTCCATGGGCACGTAGACGGCATCGGCGAGCAGGACGGCCAGGAGACAGACGATGAAGTCGGCTGACCGCTCCAGACAGATGCCGACGTGGTCTCCGGGTGCAACGCCGTGGGCCCGCAACCCGGCCGCCAACTGCGTCGCCCTGGTGTGGACCTGCTGGTAGGTGAGCCGGGTTGTGCCGTGGGTGACGGCGATCGCGTCGGGAGTCAGCGCCGCCTGTTGGGTGAAGACACAGTCGATCCTGGCGGGCTCCCACGGCAGGGCGGTTCGTGACCGGCCGAGTTCGGCGACGGCTTCCCGCTCCGCGGCGTCCAGGAGGTCCGCATCGTCGGGGACGGTGTCCGCAGGCTGCTGCGAGATCCAGGCGTGAACCCGGGCGACCTGGCCGGCGAAACGCTGGGCAGCGGTCTCGCCCACCATGTCCGGCTGACGGTGTACTTCGAGCTGCAGAGTCCCGTCCTGAGCACGCCGGGGGACCAGGGTGAGCGGGAAAGGAGCGGTCTGGCAGGGCAGGTACCCCTCGGGGACCTCTGGGAGGACCCCCACCAGCACACGCCCGTACGCTCGGGAGATCGGTACTCCGCCTTGGTCGCTGCTGTAGCGCAGGGCAGGATCCGTGAGGAGTTGCCGCGCCCGGTCCAGCAGATCGCCGATGCGCCGGTCGCCGGTGAGGTCGGCGGGAAAGAGCGCACCGAATTCAAAGGATCCCAGGACGTCTTCGGGCCGGTCGGGATCAACTGAAAGTGCAGCGACCATTGGCCTTTGCTGATCCTCGTATCGCCCGAGAACGATCGCTGCCGCGACCAAGAGCCCAGCCTGTATGTCCTCGACCGTGTGATCGAGGCGAACCCCGGGCGCAGTGCCGACGGAGCCGGTCGCGATACCGCGGGGAACGGGCGCACCCCAGGCGGGGACAGTGCCGAAGTCGGCGTTCTGGAGGCCATCGCTGTCACCTTCTTTGCCCGCTGCCGGCCATGAGGGGTGAGCTGTAGCGATACGGGATACCTCGTGGCCGCGGGCCAGGGCTTCCGTAGCCGTCCGAAGCGACGGTGCGTCGAGGACGGCGCGGTGACTGACGAGGATGAGATCGCTGACCTGGTCGGCATAACGCAACAGCAACACGCGGACTGGCGGGTATTCAGGCGCCTGTGATTCCAGGGGGCGGCGCAACTCGGTGTGCAGTCGCCGTCGTGCGACCGGGGAATCGGACACAAACGGGACGTCGTCGCACCAGAATCCCTGCGCCGCGACACTCTTAGGGCCGCGCAGCTCCGCGATGCGGCCAACCAGCGTGCTGACCGACTCCGCGACGCCGGCCACGCTCACGCTCCCAGGCAACCGAACGTGCCATGCGTGACAGTGCATGGGGGCCGCGTTCTCGTTTACGGGCAGCGGCGATGTGGTGCCAGTGAACACGGCCGAATCCCCCGAGGTATGCCGGAATCTCACCAGTGCGCGAACAGATAAAGCCTTTGTAAATCCTGTGGATCTCAAGCCAGTCGAAGCGGGCCTCAGGCGCAATTCCACCACCTAAAGAGAGCCCCGTCGATCATCTCCGCACATCACAGGCACGTCAACGGAATATTTCGCGTCACACATACTCGGCTGCAAACCGAAACATGCGCGCCCGATTCCATCCCCTTGGACAGCTTCAGTGACGATCGGAATCGTATTGAATCCGGACGTACGCGACCTGATGCATGATGAGAAACCAGCCACGATATCTCCTCGTGTGAGCCAGGTCACATTGATCGGTTGGCGTCGCAATGCGCAAGATCGAACGTCCGCCAAGTACAGCCCGCGCCATAGAGATTTGCGTCAAACACGGGCGCGGCCCCAGTGCAGTAGCTGCTCCATCATCTGAGGAATCCTGTAGTCGGAGTGCAGAAGGGCATCGGTGTCGACCAATCCGTTTGACAGTGGCCGGTCGGGGGCATTCTTCGTGCTTGTCAACGACCAGAACCAGCATTCACTCTGGCCTGCCGAATTACCCATTCCCGACGGATGGTCGGAAGTGACCAGCGGTACCCGGCAGGAGTGCCTGAACTACGTCGATTCGCATTGGACCGATATGCGTCCGGCCGGGCTGATTGAAGCGCGGTCTGGCTGACGGCTCACAACGCCGGTGCCAGGCGCCACAACGCGCGGCCCGGTGCACAGCCGGCTCATCCATAGTCCTGGCAGCCAAAAGCGGGGGAGTCAGCTCCAGTGTCAAGTCCCTCTACAGATACCTCCGTGCCCGCAGGGGCCGGGTATTTGCCGTCCGCCTCGCTCGACGAGTACATGTCCCATACCGCCGCGGAGCACCCGGCCCTGCACGGCCTGATCGACTCCGCACGGGCGCGGTCCCCCCGTCTGCTGAAGGCGCTGGTGTCCGTCACGAACGAGTTCGACTCCGATGAGACCGGCCGCGGTGACTCCTACCGGCGTGCGCAGCGGGACGCTTCCGTGCGCTGGACCGGAGCCCGGCAGCTTCTGCAGTTGGCAACGCGTACCGACTCGCCCGGTGACGTGATTCTCCTCGATGTTCTCGGCGGTGACGGCACCATCGCGCGCGCGGTTGCCGACCGGGCCGACAATCCCCTGGCGAAGCTCTACATCATCACCGGTGACATCTCCGGTGAGATGGTGGCCCGGGCCCTGGCCCTTGGTCTGCCCGCGGTACGGCAGTCCGCGGAGGCGCTCCTGCTCAGGGACGCCTCGATCGACGCGACGCTTCTCGCGTACGGCACGCACCACATCGCCCCTGCCGACCGCCCGCAAGCCGTCCGCGAAGCGGTGCGCGTGGTGAAGCCGGGCGGAAAGGTCGTCCTCCACGACTTCGACACGGCCAGTCCGATGGCCCGGTTCTTCACCGAGGTCGTCCACCCGCACTCCGCCGCCGGTCACGGCTACGCCCACTTCTCACGTGCCGAACTGTCTGCGCTCTTCGCTGAGTTGCCGGTCAGCGCCAGCGTCCTGGACGTCTACGACCCTCTCATCGTCGAGGCGGACGACCGCGAGACGGCCTGCGCCCGCATGTGCCGGTACATCGCCGACATGTACGGCGTGCAAGAAGTGTTTGCCGCCCACCGTGACACCGCTGCCTCGTGGGCCTTCCTCGAGGAGATCTTCGACCACTCACGTTATGCCGCCGAACTCGTCGACGCCCCACCCGGGGTTCCGCACCGGCCGTTCCTGTACGAGTCGGGCGGTCGCTGGTTCGCCGAAGTGCCGCGTATGGCGATCGTCGCCGTCGCAGAGAAGCGAGCGTGACGATGCAGCCGATCTACGTCCCCGACCTGGTGCGCGCGGCCGACGCAGTACCCGAGGGAACTCCCGCCGTCCTCAGCACCGACGGCGAGTTGTCCTACCGCGAGCTGTGGGACCAGATCGCCGCGGTCGCCCGGCAGCTGCGCAGCGTCGGTGTCGAACCGGGCGACCACGTAGGCCTCTACCTGCCGCGTTCCGCCGGCTACGTGAGCGCGCTCATCGCGGTCATGACCATCGGCGCCGTCGCCGTGCCCATGGACCCCGAGTTCCCTGGTGAACGCTTGCAGCAGGTGGCCGCCGCTGCCAAGCCGCGGGTGATCCTCTGTGACGGGGACAGCCATCTCGCCGCCCTCGGCCCCGCACCGTGGCTGGCAGTGGACACGCGGTACCGCCAGGGGGACGCGGATGTCCTGGCCGCCGCCACCTGGCGCGGACGCCCTGCCGGAGAGCAGACCGCGATGATCCTGTTCACCTCCGGCTCCACCGGCCGGCCCAAGGGCGTCCGTCTCCACCACGCCGGGCTGTCCAACCGCCTGGAGTGGGGACACCGCCACTACCGTCTGACGGACGACGACCGCGTTCTGCACAAGGCTTCCTGTGCCTTCGACGCGGCCATCCACGAGATCTTCTCGCCCCTGATCGCCGGCGGCACCCTGGTCATCGCCCCGCCGGGCCTGCAGTTCGACAGCCTCGGCATTGTCCGCCTCATCCAGGAGGCCGACGTCACCACTGCCCACTTCGTCCCCTCCGTCCTGCGCTATGTCGTCGACGAACCCGAACTCGCCTACTGCACCTCGCTGCGGCGCGTCTTGTGCGGCGGCGAAGCGCTCGACATGACACTCGTCCGGCGATTCCGAGATCTGCTGCCCGCCAAGCTGTACAACGGCTACGGCCCCACCGAGACCTCGGTGAACGCCACCTACTGGGACTGCAGTGAACCGTTCGATGGGGACATCGCGCCGGTTGGGCGCCCCATCGACAACGTGGTCTGCCACATCCTCGGCGAGGACCTGGCCGAGGTGCCCGCGGGGGAGACCGGGGAACTGTGGATCTCCGGCATCGCCGTGGGCGGGGGCTACCTCGATGACGAAGCCTTGACCGCGGAACGTTTCCGGCCCGACCCCTTCGCCGCCGACGGCACCCTGATGTACCGCACCGGCGACAGGATCCGGCAGGCCGATGCCGGCTACCTGGAGTTCCGCGGCCGGATCGACGACCAGATCAAGATCCGCGGCGTCCGGGTGGAACCCGAAGAGGTCGGCGCGGTCCTCCGCCACCACCCCATGGTCCACGATGCTGCCGTCATCGGTGTCCCCGACGGCAGCGACGGCGTGCGCCTGGTCGCCTACGTCGCAGCCAAGCGCGCCCACTCGCCTCTCGTCGATGGCCTGAGCCGGATCGAGCTGCCCAACGGCCTGGCCGTGGCCACGCCGGCGCCCGACGAGGCGCTGTTCCTGTACCGGCAGATCTTCGACGAGGACGAGTACGCCCGCTTCGGGCTGCACATCGGCGAGGACGCGGTCATCGTCGACGTCGGCGCCAACATCGGACTGTTCTCCCTGTGGGCAGCCCGCCAGGCCGACGGCGTCCGTGTGGTCGCCGTCGAGCCGAACCCGGACACCCTGCCCTACCTGCGGGCGAACCTGGAGCTGAACGCGGTGGCCGCCGACATCGTTGCGATGGCGGTCACCGACCGTCGCGGCACTGCGACCCTCACCTCGTTCCCTCAGCTCAGCTACCTCTCCGGGCTGGGCGCGGACCGTGAGAAAGCCGCTGCGGATCTCGTGGAGTCACACTTTCGCACCACCGCGGCCGCCACCGGGACGACCGGCTCGGCAGACGAGGCCGAACTCGCCCTGCTCCACCACGACACCGAGCGCCGCCTCGCCGCCACCTTGCACCAGGTCGAGACCACCGACCTGTCCAGCATCTTCGACCGCTTCGCACTCGACCACGTCGACCTGCTGAAGATCAACACTGAGGGTGCCGAAGCGGACGTGCTGCGCGGTCTGCGCCCTGAGCACTGGCATCGGGTGCGCCAGGTCTGTCTCGAAGTGGAACGCGCCAGCGCCGTGGGCCCGGAGATCCGCAAGATCCTTTACGACGCCGACTTCAGCCTCCACGAGATCGACGACTGGAACGTCGACTCCGCAGCGGATGTCTCCTACGTGTACGCCACCCGCGAGCCCATGGAGACGAACCCGATCGCTGCCAGGTCGGCAGCTTCCGAGACCCCGCCCGGCCCCGGCCTGCTCACGGCACGTGAGATCCGCCGTCACGCGGCAGCGCACCTGCCTTCCGCCATGCAGCCCTCCCAGGTCGTCTTCGTCGAAGAACTGCCCCGGCTGCCCAACGGCAAGGTCGCCAAGCTGGAGCTGCCGCCCCCGCCCGCCGTCTCCGTGCCCACCGCTGCAGACAGCAGCGCAGGCGTTGAAGAGCAGCTCAGGGACCTGTGGCGCGAGATCCTCGGCGTCGACGCGGTCGCAGACGACGACGAGTTCCTCAGCCTGGGAGGACACTCGCTGCTCGCCCTCCGCGTCACTGCCCGCGCCCGCTCCATCATCAGCACCGACATCACCCCGAACGCGTGCCTCAAGGCGCCGACGTTTGCCGCATGGCTCGCCGAGGTCCTTCACAGTGCCCCGGCCGGGAGGGGCTGAGCCATGCACTCCGTGCGGCCCCTGTCGGATATGCAGCAGTCCATGCTGGTCCACGAAATGCTCGAGGACCGGCCCATGTACACCATGCCGCTCTGCTTCCGGATCGCGGGCCCGCTCGACGCGGCGGCGCTGGAGCGGGCCCTGCACCGGGCAGTCCGGCGCCACCCGGTGCTGGCCGCGACGTTCGAGGACGGTTGTGCTCTTCCCCTGAGCCCGTCCGCGCCGTTGCCTCCCCTGACCTGCACTTCCTCGACGCCGGCCGACGGTGACGTGCTGGCTCTGCTCACCGACTGGTGGGACACACCATTCGACCTGACCGTCGAGCCCCCCGTGCGAGCGCGTCTGGTCTCCGGGCCGTCCGCTGACGTCCACCATCTGGCTCTCGCCGTGCACCATGTAGCCGGCGACAGCTGGTCCCTTGCTCTCCTGGCCGACGACCTCGGCCAGGCATACGCCGCACAGTTCGGCGGCAGCGACCTGACCGGGGAGGCGCCGGACTTCTTCGACCACGCCGACCGCGAGAACACCCACCCGGTGGACGCCACCTGGTGGAAGGAACATCTGGACGGTGTGCGCCCCGGGCCGGCACCGCGCACCAGCCCGCCTGGCGAAGCCGAACGCGGCACCTTCCTCGCACAGGACCTGCCCCTCGGCGCAGCCGAGACCCGAGCCGTGCGCCAGCTCTCCCGGTCCTGCCAGGTGTCGCCCGCCGTCGTCCTGTTCACCGTGGTGAGTGCGGCCCTCGCCGGGAGCGGCCCCGACCACGACGTCGTCGTGGGCATGCCCACCGCACTCCGCGACACCCAGGACCTACAGAACACCATCGGCCCTCTGCTCAACACCCTCCCAGTGCGCACGCAGTGGCCAGATCACCTGCCGCCCGCCCAGGTCATCGAGCGGCACGCCCAGTCGATCGACGCCGCCCTGGACCACAAGGACGTCCCCTACTCCCGCATCCTGCGGGCCGCGGCCGTGCACGGCGCCCACGGCGCGACACCGTTGTTCCTGCATCTGGTCAACGTCGACACGGTCGTTCCCCGGCTGCGCCTGCCGGCCCTGCGTACAACGCACGTGCCCGTCCCGCCCCGCTGGGCCAACTTCCCCGCCCTGTGGGAGTTCGGCTGGGGCACCGTCGGCAACATCCATGGCACCCTGCGCGCCTCGGCAGACGCCTTCACCGAGCAGGACGCCCGCCACCTACGGGACGCCTTCCGCGACACCCTGGCCCACTTCACCTCTGACCTCCGCTGACTCCTGCTCCAACCCACCGCCACGAAGGGGAGCCCCGTGTCCTCCACGCCCTCCATGGGCCCCGCGCCCCGTACCTCACAGGAAGAGATCCTCCGCGAGCTGTTCGCCGAAGTGCTGGATAGGCCCAAGACGAGCGCCGACGAGAACTTCTTCGAGGCCGGCGGCGACTCACTGGGCGCCATGAGGCTGATGAGCCGCATCCGGCAGACCGTGGGGCACGGCATACACCTGCGCAAGTTCTTCGAGGCTCCCACCCCGGCCGGCGTCGCCCGGGCCCTGGCCCAGGCCGCGGCCCCGCCCGCGCCGAAGGTCCCGGCTCTGGCCGACACGGTCGTCCCGCCGCAGATCCCGCTGTCACCGGCGCAGCGGCGCCTGTGGTTCCTCGCCCAGTTCGAAGGCCCAAGCCCCCGCTACAACATGCCGATCGGGCTCCGGCTGCAGGGCACGCTCGACACCGCGGCCCTGCAGGCTGCCCTCGGCGACATCGTCGCCCGCCACGAACCGCTACGCACCGTGTTCCCCCAGGAAGACGGCATGCCGTTCCAACACATCCACCCGGCCACCGACGCGCCACCCGTCTTCCACCACCGGCATGTCCGGGCAGCCGAGCTGACGGCGGCGATGCTCGAAGCGACCGGCGAGGCCATCGACATCACCCGCGACGTGCCACTGCGGACCTGGCTGTTCACCCGCACAGACATCCGCGGCCCACAAGTTGCCGAGCACGTCCTGGTGCTGGTGTTCCATCACATCGCCGCCGACGGCTGGTCCGTGGGCCCGCTCCTGCGCGACCTGGAAGGCGCCTACACCGCCCGACTCGACGGCCGGGCACCGGCGTTCGCCCCGCTCCCCGTCACCTACGCGCAGTTCAGCACCTGGCAGCACCAGAGCCAGTCCGGCGACGCCGACGAAGGGGCCCAACGCAAGCAGCTCGCCTTCTGGCGCGACGCCCTCGCAGGACTCCCCGACCGGATCGCCCTGCCTCTGGACCGTCCGCGGCCCGCCGTACCGTCGTACCACGGCGCCGGCATCGACTTCGCCGTCGACAGCGACCTCCACAGCCGCCTGCTCACCGTCGCGCAAGAGCACCAGGCAACCGGCTTCATGGTCCTCCAGGCCGCACTGGCCGCAGTCCTGACCCGCTACGGCGCGGGCGAGGACATCCCGATCGGCTCGCCCGTGGCCGGCCGTTCGGACGATCTCCTCAACGACCTGGTCGGCTTCTTCGTCAACACGCTCGTGCTACGGACCGACACCTCGGGCGATCCCACCTTCGCGGAACTCCTCGACCGCGTCCGCACGACGGACCTGGCCGCCTACGGACATCAGGACGTCCTGTTCGACCAGGTGGTCGAAGAGGTCAACCCGGAGCGCTCACGCGCCGCGAACCCCCTCGTCCAGGTGGCGCTCGCCTTCGTCGGCCAGCCGATAGGCCCGGGCGACCTGCCAGGTCTGCCGCACGCCACCTTGTTCGACGTACCCACCCAGGTGGCCAAGTTCGACCTGGTGTTCAACATCAGGGAGCTCCCGGCCGACGACGGCCGGCCGCAGGGGCTTGCGGGATTCCTTGAATACTCCACGGACCTGTTCGACCAGGAGAGCGCCCAGCGGCTGGTGGGCACGATGCTCCGCGTCCTCGACAAGGCGACCGCCGCCCCCACCCGACGTATCGGTGAGCTCGATCTGGTCGACGCCGAGGATCGCGACCGCACACTCGCGCAAGGCGTGGGGGCCGCAGGCGGTGTTCGCGCCAGCGTCCCGGAGCTCTTCGCCGCCCAGGTCTCCCGCACTCCCGACGCTCCGGCCGTCTTCAGCGCCGGCCAAGAGATCACTTACGCGGACCTCGACGCCCGTTCCACGGCGCTGGCACGCCGCCTCGTGGAGCTGGGGGTCGGTATCGAGGCGGCGGTGGCCGTCCTCATGGAACGCTCTCCCGAGCTGGTCGTGGCCCAGCTGGCCGTCCTGAAGGCGGGCGGCGCGTACGTCCCGTTGGACCGACGCTATCCACCGGCCCGTCTGAGCGCGATCGCCGAAACCACCCAGGCACGGGTCCTCCTCGTGGACGACGCCTCTACGGCGGCCTTCGACCACCGCATGGAGCGCGTCACGGTCCTCCCCGGTCCCGCCGAGGACACCGGTGGGCCTCAGCTGCCGGACACGACCGACCCCGGCCGGCTGGCCTACGTGATGTTCACCTCGGGCTCCACCGGTGTGCCCAAGGGCGTGGCCGTCACCAACGCCGACATCACCGCCCTGGCCACGGACAGCGCATTCCGCGGCCCGGCCCACCGCCGGGTGCTCCTGCATTCCTCACAGGCGTTCGACGCCTCGACCTACGAACTGTGGGCGCCCCTGCTGACCGGCGGCTGCTGCGTCATCGCCCCGCCCGGTGACCTGGACGTCGCGGCCCTCACCGCAGCCATGGAGTCCGGGCAGGTGGGCGCGGTATTCCTCACCTCGGCGCTCTTCGCGCTCCTCGCCGACGAGGCTCCCGCCGTACTCGGCACGCTCCAGGAGATCTGGGCCGGGGGCGAGATCGTGTCTGCGGCAGCGGTACGCAAGCTCCGCGAGCGCTTCCCCACTGTGCGATTCGTGAACGTGTACGGACCCACCGAGGCCACCACCTTCACCACCCGCTGGATGCTCGGCAACGATGACCCGATCCCCGATGCACTGCCCATCGGTCGCCCACTGGACGGCATGCGCACCTATGTGCTCGATGCGCGGCTGCAGCCGGTACCGTTCGGCGGCACCGGGGAGCTGTATGTGGCGGGTGCCGGTCTGGCCCGCGGATACCTTGGGCTGCCGGGGCTGACGGCTGAGCGGTTCGTCGCCGACCCATTCGGGAACCCGGGCGCGCGGATGTATCGCACCGGTGACCTCGCCCGCTGGAACAACCATGGCGAACTGGAGTTCGCCGGCCGTGCCGATGACCAGGTGAAGATCCGTGGTTTCCGTGTCGAACCCGGCGAGGTCCAGGCGGCCGTGGAGGCCGACGCGGCGGTTGCGCGAGCAGCCGTCGTCGTCCGCGAGGACCTGCCCGGCGAAAAACGCCTGGTGGCCTACGTCGTTGCGGCCGACGGTGCCTCAGCAGCTGACACCGGTGCGCTGGGCGACCGTCTGCGGGACCGGCTTCCCACCTATCTGCTCCCCGCTGTCGTCGTGCTGGACGAGTTGCCGCTGACGGTAAACGGGAAGCTGGACCGCGCCGCGCTCCCACAGCCGGAGTGGACGGCCTCCGCCGCGTCGATGCCGGGGCGCACCCCGCGCCAGGAGATCCTGTGCTCCTTGTTCGCCGAGATCCTCGGCAGGCCGGACGTGGGCACCGGCGACGACTTCTTCGCCTTGGGCGGGCACTCCCTGCTCGCCATGCGGCTCATCAGCCGCATCCGCACCGCTCTCGCCACCGACGTGGACTTCGGTGCGTTCTTCAGTGACCCCAGCCCGGCCGGAATGGACCGCCTGCTGACGCTGGCGGGCAGCGATGGCGCGCACCGCCGGCCTCAGCTGGCCGCGGGCGAACGGCCCGAGCAGATTCCGCTGTCCTTCGCCCAGCAGCGCCTGTGGCTCATCAGCCGCATCGACGGGCCGAGCCCCACCTACAACATCCCCCTAGCCCTGCGCCTGAACGGCGTCATCGACGCCGAAGCCCTGCGCCAGGCCGTCGGCGACCTGATGCACCGCCACGAGACGCTCCGTACGGTCTTCCCCGAGTCCGGCGGCGAAGCCCACCAGGTCATCCTCCCCCCAGACGCGGCCACAGCGGTCCTCACGACCGCTGTCGTCAGCCGGGACGCGCTGGACGACGAGATCGGCCGGGCTGCCCGGCACGTCTTCGACATCGGCTCCGACGTACCGCTGCGGTGCACCCTGTTCGAGGTCGCCGACAGCGACGACGAGTACGTCCTGCTCGTCCTGCTGCACCACATCGCCGGTGACGGTCTGTCCATGCGGCCGCTGCTCAGTGACCTGGCCGAGGCCTACGAAGCCCGCAGCAACGGCGCCGCCCCCGCGTTCGGGCCGCTGCCAGTGCAGTACGCCGACTACACGCTGTGGCAGCGCACCCTGCTCGGCGACGACAGCGACGCTCACAGCGTGCAGGCCGGGCAGCTCGCGTTCTGGCGCGAGACCCTCAACGGAGCACCACAGCAGCTCGACCTTCCCTTCGACCGGCCCCGGCGGGCTGTTGCCGCCCACCAGGGCGCCACGGTGGAAGTCACGCTCGGCGCGGACCTGCACCAGCAGGTCCTGGACCTTGCCCGCCGCACCGGCACCACGCTGTTCATGGTGCTGCAGAGCGCGGTCGCCACCATGCTGAAGCGGTCCGGCGCCGGCGACGACATCCCCCTGGGCACCGTGGTCGCCGGACGGTCGGAGACCGGCCTCGACGATCTGGTCGGCTTCTTCGTGAACACGCTCGTGCTACGCACGAGCACCGCGGGCGATCCCACCTTCGCCGACCTGCTCGCCCGCGTCCGTGCCACCGACCTTGCGGCGTTCGCCCACCAGGACGTGCCCTTCGACCGGATCGTGGAAGAGACCCGGCCCGAACGCTCCCTGGCCTGGCACCCGCTGTTCCAGGTCTTCCTCGCGCTCGACGACGGATTCATCGACGGCGCCCCGCACTTCGCGGGCACCACGGCAGAACCGCTTGCGCTCACCACCGACACCGCGAAGTTCGACCTGTCCATCGACTTCGCCAACCGCCGCGACCGCGAGGGCCGGCCCGCCGGCCTGCACATGGTCCTCGAATACGCCACTGAGCTGTTCGACCACACGACCGTCGCCGCCATGAGCAGGCGCCTGGTGAAGGTCCTTGAGGAAGCAGTCACAGACACCGACCGTCCCATCGGATCCTTCAACCTGTTGGACGACGACGAAAGGCGCCTGCTGCTCGCCGACTGGAACGGCCACCCTTCGCCGGAACAGCCCATCGACCTGCCCGGCCGGGTCCGCGCCCTGGCCGCCGCTAGTCCTGGCGCACTCGCGGTGTCCGACGCCCACAGCACCCTCACGTACGCCGAGGTCGCCCGGCGCGCCGGAGCGGTCGCCGGGTCCCTGGCGGCCGCTGGCGCCAGGGTGGACACCCTCATCGCCGTGCTGTCCGCACGCAGCGCCTGGTTCGTGACCGCCGCGCTCGGTGCGCTGGGAACCGGCGGCGGCTACATGCCGCTCGACCCGGGCACGCCGATCGCCCGGGCCGCCGGGATGCTGCGGGACGCCGACGTCCGTCTCCTGCTGACCGCGCCCGATCTGATCGGCCAGGCCGGCGACATTCTCGCCGCGTGCGGCGACCATCCGGTCACGCTAGTGACCGTCGACGACACGACGCCCCCGCCGCCCCCGGTCACGGCGCATCCGGAGGCGATCGCCTACTCCGTGTTCACCTCCGGCTCCACCGGCCGCCCCAAGGGCGTCCTGGTGCCGCACCGCGGCCTGTCGAACCACCTGCGCGCCGTCATCGACCTCTACGGACTCGACGAGAGCGACACCATCGCCTTCAACGCCCCGCTGACCTTCGACGTGTCCATCTGGCAGACCCTCACGCTCTTCCTTGCCGGCGGCCGCGTCCACGTCTTCGACGACGACACCACCCGCGACCCCCTGGACATGGTCCGCGCCGTGGACGCACACGGCATCACAGTGCTCCAGATCGTTCCCGCCGTCCTGCGGGCCGTGCTCGACCTGTGGGACGACGACGAATCCAGCGCCCACCTTCTCGCCGGGCTGCGCTGGATGCTCGTCCACGGCGAAGAACTGCCACCCGACCTCGTCACCCGCTGGTACAAGCGGCATCCGGGCATCCCCCTGGCCAACGTCTACGGCCCCGCCGAGTGCTCGGACGACGTGTCGATCGCCGTCATCGAGCCCGGCTCCCTCACCGGCGGCTCGCGCGCCCCGATCGGCACTCTGCTGACCAACACCCGCGCCTACGTGCTGGACGAGCACCTGCGCCTGCTGCCCGCCGGTGTCACCGGCGAGCTGTACGTGGCCGGGGCAGGCCTGGCCCGCGGCTACGCCCGCAATCCCGCCCTGACCGCCGAGAGGTTCATCGCCGACCCCTACGGCGAGCCGGGCGAGCGGATGTACCGCACGGGCGACCTGGCGCGCTGGAACCATCACGGGGTCCTGGAGTTCGTGGGCCGCGCCGACCACCAGGTGAAGATCCGCGGCTTTAGGGTCGAGCCGGGCGAGGTCCAGGCGGTCATCGACGCCGACGACACCGTCGGGCACGCTGCGGTGCTCGTGCGCGAGGACCGGCCGGGCGACAAGCGCCTGGTGGCCTACGTCGTTGCCGACCGGGGACGCGAACAGGACGTGTCACCGGACGCGTTGCGCCGCCGGGTGGCGGCCGCTCTGCCTGCGTACATGGTCCCGGCCGTGGTCGTGCTGGACGAGTTGCCGCTGACCGTCAACGGCAAGCTCGACCGCAAGGCTCTGCCCGCCCCGGAACTGCCCTCCCGTACGGCTTTCGCGGCCGCTCGCAGCCCGCGCGAGGAGCGCGTGTGCGCGCTGTTCGCCGAAGTCCTCAATCTGCCCCAGGTGGACGTCGAGGACGACTTCTTCGCGCTGGGCGGGCACTCCCTGCTCGCCATGCGGCTGGCCAGCCGCATCAGGGCCGACCTGGCCATCGACGTGTCGGTCAGAACCCTGTTCCAGACGCCCACACCCCGCGGGCTGCTCGACAACACCACCGGCGGCGGCGACTTCGACATCCTGCTGCCCCTGCGCCCGGCCACCGGCCGCCACCCGCTCTTCTGCATCCATCCCGCGACCGGGCTCGCGTGGAGCTACCTCGCGCTCGCCCGCATGCTCCCCGCCGACGTGCCGGTGTACGGCCTCCAGGCGCCGGGCCTTGCGGACGGGGCCCAACGGCCCGCCGCCTTCGGTGAGATCACCGACCTCATGGTGCGGGAGATCCAGCAGGTCCAGTCCCAGGGCCCGTACCGGCTGCTCGGCTGGTCGCTCGGCGGCAACATCGCCCACGCGATCGCCACGCGCCTGCGTGCGGAGGGCGCCGAGGTCGAACTGCTGGCGCTGGTGGACGCCTACCCCGCAGCAACCTGGCCGTATCCCGGCACGGCCACCCCCGAGCAGTGGGACGAGTTCGCCCTCCTGACCACCCTGGTGGCGCAACCCCGTGACCCTGCCGGCCACGACGGGGACTTCGAGGCTCTGCTGAGTGCGCTGCGCGCCGAAGCGGCGGCCCATGTGCCGCTGGATGAGGAGCAGTTCACCCGGCTGATCGAGGTAGGCGTGACCGCCAGCCGTCTCGCCGCCGCGTACACGCCCGAACCCTTCGACGGCACCGTTCTTCACTTCACCGCCACCCAGGGCCGCACGCCCGACGGCCCCCTTCCCTCGGCCTGGCAGTCCTACGCCGACGGCCTTCGGGAGTACCCCCTGGACTGCAGCCATGAAGAAGTGCTGGCCGAAGATCCGTGTCGGCGCATGGCTGACGTTCTCGCGCCCCTCCTCATCCAAGGAACCGAGTGACCCGCATGACCCTCCACGACGACCGTCCCGACGTTCAGGTGCCCGGCCACTGGCTGCGGCCCGGCGTGCCCGCCTACGACACGGCACGCCGTATCTGGAACGGCATGCACGACCGGCGGCCCGCCGTCATCGCCCCGTGCAGCAGCCCGGGCCAGGTCTCCGAGGCTCTGCGCTACGCCGCCCGCACCGGCCTGGAGATCACCGTGCGGGGCGGCGGCCACAACGTCGCCGGCACTGCCGTCGCCGACAACACCCTCATGATCGATCTGTCGCCCATGCGATCTGTCGCCGTCGACCCTGTCGCCCGTGTCGCGCAGGCTGGCGGCGGCTGCCTGCTCGCCGATCTGGACGCCGCCACCACACCGCACGGTCTCGCCTGTCCGGCCGGCGTGGTCTCGCACACCGGTCTGGGTGGCCTCGCCCTTGGCGGCGGCTACGGATGGCTCGCCCGCACCTGGGGGCTGACCTGCGATCACCTGCTTGCGGCCGAAGTGGTGCTGGCGGACGGCTCGGTCGTCGAGGCGACCGAGGACGACCATGGCGACCTGCTGTGGGCGCTGCGCGGAGGGGGCGGGAACTTCGGCATCGTCACCCGCTTCACCCTGCGTCTGCGGCCCGTCGGCCCCGTCCACTACCACACCGGCGTCTACCCGCTGGCTGCCGCTGAGGAGGTACTGGCCGCCTACGGGGACTTCGCCTCCGGCCAGCCCGACGCCCTGCACACCGTCGGCGCCCTCAAGCACGCGGGCACCGCCAACTGGATCCCCGCCCATCTCCAGGGCCGCCCCGCGCTGTTCCTCACCGCCGCCTGGTTCGGCAACCCGGACGACGGACCGGCCCACACCAACCCGTTCTTCGACACCACCGGCCCCACCGCCACCCTCGTGCGCCGCATGTCCTACGCGGAGCTCCAGAGCCTGGGCGACCACGGCGAACCCGCCGGCCACCGCTACTTCACCAAATCCTGCTACCCCGCCGACCTCACCCCGCAGACGGCCGCCGCGTTCGTGACCGCCGCCGAGGAGATGCCCTCCGCGCTGTCCTCCATCGACTTCGAGTACCTGGGCGGTGCCATCAGCCAGGTTCCCGAAGAGGATTCGGCGTTCCCGTCCCGCAACGCGCCCTACATCTTCACCGCCTCGTCCCAGTGGACCGACCCGCAGAAGGACACCGCGAACGCCGCCTGGCCCCGGCGCAGCATCGAGCGCCTCGCGCCGATGTGCACCGGTGGCGCCTACGTCAACTACCTCCATGACGAGGCGCCCGGCCGGGTCCTGGAGGTCTACGGCACTGACCGGCACGCCCGCCTCGCCGCCGTGAAGAAGGCATACGACCCCGCCAACGTCTTCCGGCGCAACCAGAACATCCCGCCCACACCGTCCTGACGCCCACGTTCCCCAGGAGAGACCCCACATGCTGCAGCGGCCCCAGTCCCTCGCCCTCCTGACACCTCCCGCCGTCCACTCCAGCAACGACCCCGACGCCTTCGTCACGATGCTGAGCTCCCCGTGGTACGGCCTCGTCGCCGACCTCTACGACGTCTTCGAGCGCACCACCGGCAACTACGCCCGCTCCCAGGGCCTGAAGAATCTGCCCTTCCCGCTCACGACCCGGACCGTGACCTGCCCGAACGCCTTCGGCAGCGACTCCGAGCCCGTGCCCGTGACCGTCCTCGGCGTGGACACCTTCCTGCCCGACAGCATGCAGTTCGCCCTGGAGTACGGCTGCCGGCTCTCGCCGGGCGGCTGCTACAGCATCCTGCCGTCCTACCGCGGCGAGATTCCGGACGAGACCCACCTCAACCAGTACACGCACAGCGAAGCCGAGATACCCGGCGGCCTCGACGACATGATCAGCTACGTCGACGGCTACGTGAAGGCGCTCGCCACCGCGGTCCTGGACGAACACGGCGACCGCATCGCCCGGCTGCGCGGCACCACGGCCCACGTCGAGCGCATGGCCGCCCGAGGCGCACCCTTCGAACGCCTCACCTTCGAGGAGGCCGTGCGGATCGTCGGTGACGTGGACGGCTGCGTCCGCGATGAGGGATCATGGCGCACGCTCACCCGCCAGGGCGAGCGGCTGCTCATGCAGCGCGTCGACCCGTTCGTCTGGGTCGACCACTTCGACTCGCTGGCCGTGCCCTTCTACCAGGCCTTCGGCGACGACGCCGGACGCACCGCCCGCAACGCCGACCTGTACTTCGGGCTCGGCGAGATCGTGGGCGGCGGCGAACGCCACTCGGACGTCGAACTGCTGCGCAAGTCGATGGCCCGGCACGACGTGAACGAGCAGGAGTACGCCTGGTACGTCCGCATGCGCATGGACCTCCCCATGGTCACCGCCGGCTTCGGCATGGGCATCGAGAGGTTTCTCATGTGGGTCCTGTCCCACGACGACATCCGGGACGTCCCGCTCATGTCCCGGCTCAACGAACCTGCCGCCTTCCCTACCGCGGTCACCCGCCCCTAACAGAAAGCCATCAGCGTGGAGACGAAGAACGACGACACCGCCGGTACCAGCGCGCGCAGAAGATGGGGGGTCCTGGGCCAGCGGGACTTCAGGCTCCTGTGGATCGGCGAGACCGCACGCGGCATCGGCAACAGTGTCACCGCGGTGGCCGTCCCCCTCGTCGCCGTCGTCACCCTCGACAGCAGCGCGACCGCCGTGGGCCTGCTCACCGCCGCCGTCTGGCTGCCCTGGCTCCTGGTCGGCCTGCCCGCCGGAGCATGGGTGGACCGGATGCGGCGCCGCCCCCTGCTCATCGCGTGCGCCGTGGTGTCAGCCGTCCTCTACGCCACCGTCCCCATCGCGGCCTGGCTCGACGCGCTCACCTTCACCCACCTCGTCGCCGTCGTGCTGATCTGCGGCGTCGCAGCGGTCTTCGTCCGCACCGCCGTACACAGCTACCTGCCGACCGTGGTCACCGACGCCGACCTCCAAGAGGGCAACGCCCGCATCAGCGCCAGCGAATCCGCCACCGACGTGGTCGGCAAGGGCCTGGCTGGCCTGATCAGCCAGGTCTTCGGCGCCGTCGCCGGCCTGCTCCTCGACGCCATCACGTTCATCCTGTCCGCGCTCTGCCTCACCGGCATCAAGGCCAAGGAAACGAAGCCGGAACCGCCCGACCACCCCATCCCGCTGGGCCGGCAGATCACCGAAGGCCTGCGCTTCGTGTTCAGCGACCGCTATCTGCGCCCCATCGTCACCTACGGCGCCCTGGTGAACTTCGCGCTCCTGGGCTACCAGGCCGTCCAAGTCGTCTTCCTGGTACGCACGGTCGGCGCGAACACCGCGACCGTCGGCGTGATCCTCACCGCCGGCAGCCTCGGCGGCATCGTCGGAGCCTCCGCCGCCCCGGCCATCGGACGGCGCTTCGGCACCGCACGCGGCATGCTCGCCACCCAACTGGTCACCGGACCGTTCGCCCTGCTGCTGCCCCTGACCACATCAGGCGCCGGCCTGACGTTCTTCGCCCTGGGCACCTTCGTCCTCGGCTTCGGCATCGTCACCTGCAACGTCGTCCTGGCCTCCTTTCGCCAGACCTACTGCCCACCGCGCATCCTCGGCCGCGTCGTCGCCACCACGATGGTCATCAACCACAGCACCATCCCGGTCGGCGCACTGATCGGAGGCGTCCTCGGCGACGCCGTCGGCCCCCGCCCCGCCATGTGGATCATGACCGCCGTCCTCGCCCCCTGCGGGCTCGTCCTCGCCCTCGGCCCCATGCGCACCCAGCGCGACCTGCCCACCACCGCGCGCCCCGAGCCCAGCGCCGACACCCACGAGACGGAGCCCGCGTGACCACCGAAAACGCGACCACAACGGTCCGCTACTACGAGGACCTCGGCTGCTGGGTCGTCTGGGGCCGCGACCACGTACAGGCCGCCCTCCAGGACCCACACCTGTCCTCGGAAACCCTCGACGCCGTCAACCTCAGCTACCTTCCCGCAGACATACACGAGGAGTGCGCCCACCTCATCGAGACCATGCGCCGCTGGTTCGTCCTCCTCGACGGCACGAAACACACCGAGGCCCGACGGGCCATCCAGCCGATGTTCTCCCCCCGGCGCATCCGCCGACTCGAAGAGACCATCCACACCATCCTCGAAGAGGAACTGGACAAGTTCGCCCGCTCAGAGCGGCACGACGCCATGCCCGACCTCGCGGACAACATCTCCGCACGCACCATCGCCCTGCTCCTGGGACTCCCCGACGGCCAAGGAGACCTCCTGCACACCTGGGCCCGGCCCCTCGCCGACTTCCTCGCCGTCGCCTACCGGCCCGACTACGCACGCGCCGCCCAGACCTCCCTGCGCGAGATGGCCGACTTCATTACGAACGCGCCCGACGAGGACGGCGAGTCCATCTGGAGCAAGGCCCAGGGCAGCGAGTGGGACCGGCTCGCGACCTCGTCGATGGTGATGTTCGGCGGCCTGGAGACCACGGCCGGCATGATCGGGCTCGCCCTGTGGCACATGCTCGGCAACAACCTGACCCACACCATCGCGGCCGCCACCGACGACGAACCCGCCCGAGGCATCGTCGAACGCGTCCTGGAACTGTATGCACCACTCGGACACGTCGCCCGCCTCGCCACACAGGACACGACCCTGGCCGGCCACACCATCGCCAAGGACGACGTCGTCCTCGTCTCCCTCACCGGCCGGGACCTCTTCGACCACTCCACCCCCACAACCCCGCTCGAACACAGCACCGGCCAGCACCCGTCCGACCACATCGCCTTCGGATTCGGCATGCACTACTGCGTCGGCGCCCCACTCGCCCGGCTCACCGTGGCCAAGCTCCTCACCCTGTTCGCCCGCCGCTTCCCCAACGCCACGGTCAGCGACGTGAACTGGCGTGTGAACAAGACCTTCCGCGGCTTCGACCGCCTCACCCTCGACCTGCACGCGCCCACCACACCCGCGCCGGCGCGGCGCTGACACCACCGGCCTTCCCGACCAGAACCCCACCCGAATGAAAGGGCGCGCTGCATGCAGCCGACCGCACTGATCTGTCTGCCCTTCGCCGGAGCAGGCGCCTCCTTCTTCAAGAAGTGGCACAAGGACGCGCCAGAGGGCCTGCACATCACCGCCATCCAGCTGCCGGGCCGCGAAGAACGCTTCCTCGACGACCCCCTCACGGACGCCTCGGCCGCAGCGGAGGAGGCCTGGGAGCGAGTCGCGCCCGAACTGGAGGGTTCTGAGCGCGCCGTCATCTTCGGCCACAGCCTCGGCGCCGTCCTCGCCTACGAACTCGCCCACCGGATCGCCGACCGCGGACCGGTCCCCCTGGAACGCCTGGTCGTCAGCGGCTCAGCCGGCCCCAGGACGCCACGCACCAACCGGGCCACCGGACTGAGCGACGACGAGTTCCTCACCCGCGTCCGCGGCTTCGCCGGCTACTCCCACCAGGCGATGCAGAACCCCGAAATGCTCGAACTCCTCCTCCCCGTCCTGCGGGCCGACGTCGAAATGCACGAGAACTACCGGCCCTCCACCGACACCCCCCTCAAGGCACCGATCACCGCCCTGCGGGGAACCGACGACGACCTCGTAGACGCCGCCCAGACCGCACAGTGGGCCGACGCCACCACCGCCGCCTTCACCACCGCCGAACTCCCCGGCGGACACATGTACCTCACCGACCACGGCCCCGCCGTCATGCGCCTCATCGCCACCCAACTGAACGACACCCACGACCTCGGAGCAGCACCACGATGACCGGCCGACTCGACGGCAAGACCGCTGTGATCACCGGCGCCGCCCGAGGCCTCGGCCGGGCAACAGCCCTGACCTTCGCACGAGAAGGCGCCGACCTCGCCCTCCTCGACATCGCCGCCGACCTGCCCGGCGTGCCCTACCCCCTCGGGACGGTCAGCCAGCTCGAACACACCGCAGACCTGTGCCGCAAGGAAGGCGCCGCCGTACTCGTCCACCACACAGACGTACGGCACCTCAACCAAGTCCAGGACGCCGTCACCGCTGCCGCAGCCCGGTTCGGGCACCTCGACATCCTCGTCAACAACGCCGGCATCGCCGCACCCTCGGGCAAGGCCACGCACGAGATCGAGGAGGACGAATGGCAGCTCATGCTCGACGTCGACCTCTCCGGAGCCTGGCGGCTGATCCGCTGCGTCGCCAAACTCATGACCCGCCGCAAGACGGGCAGCATCATCAACATCGCCTCAACAGCAGGCCTGGTCGGCTACCGCCACTTCGCCGGATACGTCGCCGCCAAGCACGGGCTCATCGGTCTCACCAAAGCAGCCGCCCTCGACTACGCACCCCACAAGGTCCGCGTCAACGCCCTGTGCCCCGGCTCCGTCCGCGACGCCCCGCACGTCGAGGGCCGCATGCTCGCCGAAATCGCCCGCTCCCTGGACGTACCCGTCGACGAGCACGAACAGATCTTCATGCGAGACCAGCCCATGAACGCCCTCATCGAACCCGAAGACGTCGCCGACTCTGCACTCTGGCTGGCCTCGGACGACAGCCGACAGATGACCGGGGCCGTGATCACTGTGGACGGCGGCTTCACCGCTCGTTGACCCGTTGACGACCCAGAATGCGTCAAAACCCACGCGCGGCCCCGGCTGCTCCGGGGAGCCATGTGGGCCGTCAGCTGCCGGTGAGGGCTCCACACACCTCTCCAGGTCGACCAGGGGCCGGTCCAGCCGGTCCCACCTCTCGGCGGTGAGATTCGGAAAAGGGCACCGCGATGATGGAGGCGAACGTCGTGATGCCGGGCACGATGCATTGGAGCGCGTTGGGCAGGCCGGCGTCGACGGTGGTCCTCGTTTTCCGCCCCGCCCCGCTGGGCAGGTGGTAGGCAAACCGGTCTGGTCTGACCGGTGATCTGCTCGTACGCCATGCCCCACGGTCCCGCCGCCTTGTGTGTGAGGGGCAGACCGCCAACGGCGTCGCCTGGACCGGTGTGCCGACTCGGCGGTGCGGCCGGGGTCCGAGTTTATGCAGCGCCGTCTGGTGCCGGCACCGCGCGCAGACCAGCGCCCTGTATCCGGGCGAGGCGAGGACCGGTTGGTGGTGGGGTAGGTGTGCCGACGGGCTCGTAGGGCTGCCACAGAACGGGGGCATGGTGGCCGCGGTCCCAGTGGGGAGCGCCGGTGAGAACGACGATCCGGTGCCAGGGGATGTGCAGGGTGCGGTGCCGCCCGCCGGGGGTGAGTCCCAGGCCGGCGGTGGTGACAGCCTCCAGGGTGCCGAACACGCTGGCCCACTGGCTGGCCGCGCCGGTTGGGCCGCACAGTACGTCGACGCGCAGCGTGGTCCAGCGCAGCCAGGACACGAGTTTCTCCAGCGCCTCCAGCTCCTCCTGGTTGTCCGGCACCCAGCAGGTGTAGCCGCCGCTCAGAGAGTCCGCGATGCGGTAGAGGCGCTCCTGGTCGCTGGTCAGGCGCTGCCCGCGTTCGGCGTGGCGGGCGCGTCGCTGCTCGGTGACGGCCACAGCCGGGACGGGCGGCTCATCGTCGCCGTCGCCGGGCAGCAGCGGGAACGCCGCACGCAGCAGTTCCTCGGCCGCCTCCAGGTCGGCCGTGCCGCCGGTGACCGGGCCGCCGGCCGTGAACCGGGGCTGGCTGGTACGAGAGCTGGACGGCCTGCTCCTTCTCCAGCTTGGCAACCAGGTGGGCGGGGGCGGCCACGACCGCGCTGAAGGAAGGCCCGGCGGTGTCCCCGCCGCTCCAGGACACATAGTCGCCCACCTCGCGATACCCGTGGGGAACGACCGGCCCCAGGACGGGGGAAGACGCCAGATAGGCGACCGGCGCGTCCCTGGTGCCGGTCAGCGGCCAGTTGCGCACCAGGAGCAGGCGCGAGGTGGCGTCGGCCGACTCGGCCTCGAAGTCCTCCTCAAGGCGCTTGCACATCTGCTCGACCGCGTCCGGCCACCACAGCGCCAGCTCCGCGTCCGCCCAGGACGACGGACTCTCGTGGCCGCTGCCTGAGGTGCGCGGCGGCACGGGCAGGTGGGTGACGTCGACGACCCGTGCACCGGCCAGCTCCGCCCCCGCCGCCTTCCGGGCCAGATCAGCGGCCCTGCGGGCCGAGTGGCTGCGGGAGCGCGCCGCCAGCCACACCCCGCACACCAGTGCCCCGGCGTCCAGCTCCGGCGGCGGCCCATACATCCGCTCCCCCGTGCGGGAGACCTTGCCGACCGCCGCGCTCACCTGGTCCAGCGCCCGGCGCTGCGGGAATCCAGTGGAGCGGCGCACCGCGTCCCGGGCGCCGTTGTATGCCTCGACCTCGGGGCAGTCGGCAGCGTAGGCGTCCAGGAAGGCCCGGTGATCTGCGGTGAGACGGCGCCAGGCGTCGGCGAGCGTGTCGGCGTCGTCGGCGAGCGCGGCATCGGTGCGGGCCTGCTGAGGCCACTGCTCGACCTGCTCGTCGTCGCCGGGGTCGTGGCGGGCGGCGTTGCGGGCGTGGCCGAGCCAGGTCCGCGGCTTGTGGTCCGCCAGTGCCCGGTCCAGGACTTCGCGGCGGTGTGCGGCGAACGCGGCGGCCCGCCACAGGGCGTCCGGCGCGGTTGGCAGGACGATGGCGCATTTCTTGCAGACCCGGCCGAATACCTCCAGCAGCGCATAGGTGGCGGCCTGGTCGGCGGGTTTGGAGTACTGGCAGGTCCCGGGGCTGGTCATCACCAACGCCGGCGACGACACGCATGACGACGACTGGGACGCGAAGGAGATCACGCTCGGCTACTACACCACCGCCTTCGCCCTACGACAGCGGCTGAACGTGCAGGGATTCACCTCGCGTCGCGCACCGACTCCAGGGTTCTCACCGAGGCGATGCACGTCACCCACCCGCACCTCGTGGGCTTCGTCCGCTTCATCGACTACACCGGGACGAAGGCACGCGGCAGCGTCGGCCAACTCGCAACAATGGTGAACGCGTTCATCGCGGCCGGCGTCGCCAACCGCTTCGTGGCCATCGCCGACAACGACGCCGGCGCACATGAGGCGTTCGCCAAACTGAAGCGGCAGACGTTGCCGGAGCAGTGTCGGGTGCGGCACTACCCGGACCTGCCTCTACTGGCCCGCTACCCCACTGTCGAGCCGGCCTCCTCCACGGTGTCGCTGACCGACGTGAACGGCGCCGCCGGCTCTCTGGAGATGTACCTCGGCGAAGACGTCCTGCCGATCGACGGCACGCTGGCGCCGGTCCACCTGAGAACCTTCATCCCCGCCGTGCAGCGTCACCAGGGTGCGCTGTCGGCGGCGCACGAGGATCTGGTCCTGAAAGCGTTCGAGGAGAAGGCGAAGGCAGCCCGGTCGGGGCAGCGCGCCATAGGCGACTGGAGCGGCATGCACGCAATCATCGAGGACATCGTCCACGCTTTCGACTGAAGGGCGCGGGAGCGGCCGGTCAGGAGGCCGCCTTCGCGACGGGGATGAGCTGTTCCCGGTTCATCCTGGACCGGCCCGCGATGTCCAGGCTGGTGGCCCGCTGATACAGCTCGCCCTTGCTCAGCAGCTCGAGCCCCGCTACTGCCGTGCCTGACGTCTTCTTCCGTCTGTCGCTTTTCCGCTCGCCGGCCGCCGGCCGCGGGCCGCCGGTCGCGGGCTGCGGCGGCGGAGGGGCCCTTGTGGCCCTTGGACTGCTCGACGCTGCGCTGGAGGGGCCTCCATCAGGTCGATGACGTCGGTGGCCTCGGTCGCGGCCTGTTCGGTAACGGTCTCCTCGCCCTGGGCCTTCGCGTCGACCAGTTCCTTCACCCGTTCCTCGTACGTGTCGCGGTAGCCCTTGGGGTTCCAGTCCGTGGTGAGAGCGTCGATCAGCTGCCGGGCAGTCTCCAGTTCGTTGCCCTGGGCACTCCCGCGCCGGGGCAACGCCTCCAACTCCTGGCCGGGGTCGCGGACCTCGTCGGCCCAGTGCAGCGTGTGCAGGACCATGAGGTACTGCTTGCCGCGCATCACGAAGATGGCGATGCCAGTCTTGTTCTCCAGAAACGATCGGGCCGGCCCCAGTTGCCTTGGGGCCGACCCACTTGATGGATCAGGACGGTCAGAGCTTGAGCAGGAAGTCGAAGTCCGTGTCCTTCGCGCCGAGCAGCCACGCCTTCGCCTCAGCAGGAGTAAAGACCTGGGGCTGCCTGCTGGGGTTCTGTGAGTCGCCGATCAGGACGTACCCGTTCACGACGGCGACCTGCACACAGTTGCCGCCGCCACCGCTGTACTTGGACACCTTCCAGTCGACCGACGTAAGGTCGAATGTGGACGGGTCCGGCTTTGCTGTCACTGTTAGAGCTCCTTGATCTTTTCCTTGAGGCGCATCCGCGTCTCCTCGGGGTCCAGCGCCCGCTCCCACAGGTTGGTGAAAGCTGCGTTGTAGCGCTGCACGTCTACTTCCCCGTCGAAGTACACCGAGCTGACCATGGTCTCCACCCACACGACCTCGCGGGCGGCTTCGGGGAATGTCATGAGGACGAACGCGCCGGCAGAGCCAGGGTGAAGACCTACGGAGGCCGGGAGGATCCGGATGGTGTTCCGAGGCTCCTCGGACTCAGCGAGGATCCTCTCCAACTGGCGCTTGCAGACTGCTTCGTTGCCGATGGTGTCAAGGAGCGCGCTCTCGTCCACGAGGGCACGGAAGTTCTTCAGAGCTCCTTCGCGGACCCGCTGCTGGCGGTCCATTCGGACGTCCACGAGTGCCTTGACTTCTGATGGGCGCAGCTCAGGTCGCATTTGAGCGATGACGATCAGGGCGTAGTCCTCGATCTGACACAGTCCCGGCCATACATCACGTTCGTAGTTCGCCAGGTCGGCGGCCCGACGCTCCATCTTCAGGAAGCCTTCGAACTGCATCGGCCCCAGAAGGTTGGCATTGCGTCGCCACAACGCGGGGCGCGGCCGGCCCGCAGGGGTAGTGTCCGCGCCCAGAAGCGCCAGAATTTCGGAGCGCTCTGTGGCGTTGGCCTGGTAGCACTCGAGCAACGCTTCAACGAGGTCACGGGCAACGCGACGGCGCAGCCCTCGCTCTAGTCGGCTCAGTCCGCTCTTGTCGATCCTGATGGCGCGCCGGCTCAGCACATCGTGGCCCGCGACGTCGCCTTGAGTGAGGCCGCGTCGTTCTCGCAGCTCCTCAAGGCGCAGGCCGACCTCGCTGAGGGTCAACGACCACGGCGACTTCGCTTCTGGCATGGTGGCCAGTCTGACGGGTTGCCGCGCTCCCTACAAGCAATATGGTCGCGCAAATTGCTCGACCATATTGCTAACGGCTCTCCTGAAGGAGCATCCTAGCCAGGGTCACGAAGTGTGCAGCGTCCGTCGCCACGCGTGGGGACCGTTCCGCTGCCCGTACATGCCCAGGGAGGAGCTTCCGCGATGCGTCGGACGCTGTTCCGCCTCCTCCTCAAGGACCGGGATCTTCTCGGGTGGGAGGCGTTTTGCGTCCACTTTGCCAAGACTGGTCGCGAGTTAGCACGCGAGACCGGCAACCGCCGGATGGCCACGGCCGGTGTCGGACGCAGCACGTTCGACCGGTGGTCGTCGGGCACATGGTCGGGTCGGCCTCGCGGCGAGGCCGCTCAGATCCTGGAGCGCATGCTCGGGCACACCATTGAGGCGTTGTTCAGCCTGGCGCCCGAAGAAGGCGAGACGGCGGCAGCGTTGGAGTCGGTGGCTGCGCGGATCGCCTCACGCTGGCCCACATCCAGCTCGCTGCTTCCCGCTGGCGGGCCTGCTGGGATCTGGGAGATCTTCGGGCGCCAGCGCCTGGTCGGAACCAGTGCCGCTGTCCATCTTCTTCCTGTCATCAGACGGGGCGAGGAAGCCTGCGTGCACGGACTGGGACAAGACGGACTACGTGACCTGGAGCGGTTCTTGCGGCCGGCGCGCCGCGGCTTCCTTGTCGGTGTTGAGGAAGGTCGGGACGACGTCGACGTGTACGTCCGCGACGCCGCGGCTGCTCGCAGGCCCGCCCTTGCCGGAGCGCCCTCCGCCGGACCGATGTCGATTCCCTCGGCGTACCTCTTGGACGACCTCTCCTACGGCATCCTCTGGGCGCTCACCCAGCTTGATGACGGCCTCTTGGCCGACGACCAGTCGCTCGACGCCGAGCAGGACCTTCTCGACACCTACCTGTCCCTGCCCCGCTCGGCCCCCAGCCAGCTGCTGGTCAACCTGTCCACTGTCGGCAGTAGTTGGATGGGATCGGCGTTCTGCGCCCGGCATATCCAGCAGGAACTGGTGGACGCGAGGGAAGTTCCTATCTTCTGGACTCGTGAGCAGACCGGGGAAGAAGCCGCCTGCTGGCTGTTCTTCAGGCACAAACTGGAATACCTGCGGGCACTTGAGCGATTCCACGGCGCGACCGCGCAGACCGTCCGGGTCTTCTGTCTGCCCGAGTCCGCGGTGGCGGGCTCAGAGAAGTACGAGCGGGTCTTACTGCTGCTGGCCATCGCCCTCATGGAGCGCTGCGGGATCCGTGTGAGGGTGGTGCCGAAAACGGAGTACTCGGAAGTGGACGGGGTAGCCCTAGTTCCAGGTCAGCGAGCCGTCGTGGCCAACTGGGTGCGGGCCCCGGGCGGCGCGCTGTGGGCGGCCGACAGTACATCGTCCCGCGGAGAACTGCGTTCCTACGCCGACGTGTTCACCGACGCACAGGGTGCCGACGTGCTCGTCGGCGAGGACCCGGCAGGACGCCTTCGGTCCCTCGCGGACTACCTGGGCCTGGACTGGAACTGGTTGACCGCCCGCTGCCACGCTCTGGGCGAGTACGGAGTCGCCGGCCTCGTTCGGCCCCGCAGCCGTCTGCTCACCGTGGAGACGCTGGATGAGACCCTGCTCTTCCTCGGCAAACTCGGCTCGCCCCGATGACGTCCGTCCGCGCAGCCACCCCGCCCGAAAGGCCCTCCGTGCTCTCCGCAGACCGTGCCCCGAAGCGCACCGTCCTTGTGCTTACCCTCGGCGGCACCATCGCCATGACGCGCGCCGCCTCAGCGCCAGGTGTCACGCCGACGCTGAGCGGCTCTGACCTGGTGGCCGCCGTTCCCGGCCTCCAAAGTGCCGCTGAGGTCAGGGTGGAGGACTTCCGGCAGATGCCCGGGGCCTCCCTGGCGACCGGCGACATCGTCGACCTCGTAGAGCGACTCGGCCGGGCCGAACGAGAGTGTCTCGACGGGGTGGTGGTGACACAGGGCACCGACACGCTCGAGGAGACCTCGTACCTCACCGACCTCTACTACTCGGGCGCGATGCCGGTGGTCTTCACCGGGGCGATGCGTAATGCCGCGTCGGCCGGAGCCGACGGTCCGGCGAACCTTCTGGCCGCCGTCCAGACCGCGGGGAGCGCAGAGGCCCGAGGTGCCGGGGTCCTCGTCGTCCTGGGCGACGAGATCCATGCCGCCCGCCACGTCAGGAAACTGCACACGACCAGCCCTGGGGCATTCGGATCACCGAACACCGGGCCGCTCGGCCACGTGGCGGAAGGTTCGGCGCGGTTTCACCGTCTGCCGAAGCCGATCGGGCGCCTGCCACTGCCGACCGGTGCCCTTCCGCAGGTGGAGATCGTCACCGCGTCCCTGGGCAGCAGCGGGACCCTGCTCAAGGGCCTGGAGAACGAGGTCTCCGGCCTCGTGGTCGCCGCCTTCGGCGTCGGACATGTCCCCGAGAGCTGGTGCAGCCGTCTGGAGGCGCTTGCAGCCGCCATGCCGGTCGTCCTCGCCTCCCGCATCAGTGCCGGCCCCGTCCTGACCTCGACTTACGGATTCGCCGGCTCCGAGAGCGACCTGCTGGCCCGCGGCCTGATCGGTGCGGGAACCCTCGACCCGTACAAAGCCCGTCTGCTCCTCACCGCCCTGCTGGCCGCCGACACGCCCCGCCCAGAGATCGCAAGGGCGTTCCTCGACCGCTCCTGATCCGCCACCGACCAGCACAAAGGACACACCATGCGCTTCGCCCAGGTCCGCCCCGGCCGGCAGTTCGTGCTCGCCCTCGACCACGGGGAAGACTTCCTGGACGGCCTCACGCGATTCTGCGCGAACCAGGGCATCCGGTCCGGCTACGTCCCGGCTTTCGTCGGCGGATTCCGCGCGGCCCGTCTGGTGGGCACGTGCGGGCCCCTTGCCGACCCCGAGGCCCCCTTGTGGGACGAAGTCCACGTCGAGACGCTTGAAGCGCTTGGCGGCGGAACGCTCGCCTGGGATCCCGAGGAGGACTGCCTCTCCCCGCACATCCACGTTGCGGCCGGCCTCAAGGCGAAGTCGGCCGAAGGACGGGTGTCGCACCTGCTCGGCGCGAAGGTGCAGTTCATCTGCGAGATTCCCATCGTCGAGGTCGTCGGCGACTCCGACGGGCCGGCTCTAACACGCCGACGCAGCGCGGACCTGCATGACGTACCCCTGCTCGGCTTCGGCACGGATATCTGAGGACGGAGATGACGGTCCGCAGGGCAATTCGCTTCCCGGAGGTCGTCAGGGCCCGCGGCATGCGCGTCTTCGAGACGTTCACGCTTCACTTCACGCGGGCGGCGAGCGAGGTTGCCCGGCTCGACGGCACCCCCTCGCTCGCCTCCGTATACGTCGCACGGAAAACCTGGGACCGCTGGATGGTTGGAGACATCAAGAGCCTCCCGCGACCGACGACGAGCCGTGTCCTGGAGCACCTGTTCGGCGAACCAGCCGAGCAGCTCTTCGGCCCGCTGGCGCCGGAGGCCAAGCCCGCGGCTGCCACAGCGGTAGACGAGGTGACGTCGCCCCACCTGGCCGCCATGGAGTCCTTCCGTCTCGCTGACCGCCAGCTCGGCGGCGGGCACGTGTACCGCTCTGTGGTGCACTACCTCAACACGGTCGTCGCTCCGGCCCTCTTCGGTGCAGCCGACAGCGGTGGAGACAGCGAGACCACCTTCGGCGCGGCGGTCGTCCTCACCGAGATGGCGGCCTGGATGGCACACGACGCCGGCCGAGACGACCTGGCGTCCGGCCACTTCGACCACGCTCGTCGGCTGTCGCAGAGCCTGACCGATGTGACGGCGGGCGCGAACGTGATGGCCGGCATGAGCCACCTGGCCCTGCAGACCGATGAGATCGACACCGCGGCTGATCTTGCGCGCAGCGGACTCTCACGCCTCGCGGCCGGCCCACGAGTACCGACCCTCACGGCCCGGCTGCACGCCATGGAGGCCCGGGCGCTGGCGCAGCTCAACGCCGAATCCGAGGCACAGCGCGCGCTTGAGGCTGCACGCGAGGCCCTGGCTCTCGGGCGGACGGCACCGACGTCCAGATGGGTGGCTCCGTTCGACGAAGCGGCGCTCGCCAGCGAGGCGGCCTCTGTCCTGCTGGATCTCGGCGCGCTCAAAGCGGCCGCGCAGGAAGCGGAGCGCGCCCTGGCGCTGCGCGATGCGAGCCGGGTCCGCAGCCGAGCTTTCGGGCAGGTCACGTTGGCGCGCGTCCTTCTCGCGCAAGGTCAGCCTGACGCGGCGTGCGCGGTCGGCATGGAGCTGGTGAACGCCAGCCAGTCGGTGACGTCTCTGCGTCTCAGCCTCCAAATCGACGCCCTGGAGGCCGATTTCGGTCCCTATGAACAGGTTCCCGAGGTCCGGGAGCTCCTGTCCCGGATGACCGCCACGGGACAGCACCGTAGATTGCTGCTCGGCAGTCTCGCACTCCCGGAAGGTCCGCAGTGAACGATGCACCCATGTCAGGCGATCCCGGACGCGAGGCCTACCTGGCCGAGGGCAATGCCCGGCAGGCCCGCAAGCGTGCCGCCGCGGACGCGCTGATCCGGGATCACGACGGAAGACTGCTTCTGGTGAACCCGACCTACAAGTCGGGCTGGGATCTGCCCGGCGGTATGGCCGAGGGCAACGAGGCCCCCGAGGACGCCCTTCGACGCGAGCTCAGGGAGGAACTTGACCTCGCGGTCGCCGATCTGCGGTTCCTGTGTGTCGACTGGGTCGGCCCCCACGGCCCGTGGGACGACCTCCTCGGGTTCGTCTTCGACGCCGGCATCCTGTCCCCTCAACAGATCGCCGAGCTCAAGCCGAGTGATGAGGAGATCTCCGAGCACCGCTTCTTCGAGATTCCGGACGCACTGACGCTGCTGCCGGAGCGCCAGCGCGTCCGGGCCGTCAACGCCATCCAGGTCCTAGAGGACGGAGTTCCGCGTTACCTCCGCAACGGAGTCGCTCTCTGAACGAGGCACGCCTTACGGAGGGTCACACGCTGGCCTCAACAGACGGGACACGCTCCTCCGACTTGAACATCACCCTTCGCACACGGGCGAACACTTCCTCAACCGCGGCAAGTTCCTCCTCGGACAGTGGCCGGCCGAGGAAGCCACGGTCGTACTGGTGCTGCTGCTCGTCGCCGACGCCGATCACCAGCACGGCGTTCTGCACACGTTGAAGGATCGACCGCAAAGCCACCCGGGCTAGAGCCTGTGTAGACGAGCCGAACATACCGGCCAGCTGTGCGAGACCGTGGGTGGCCGCTGCCGCCATCGCCCCGCGGTCGGCCGCCGCGCTCGGCCACGCGGCCAGCGCACGGTCCACACGGCCCCCCGCGAGGACCCCATGGGCCAGCGGCGAGGCGATCACCAGACCGACGCCGTGGCGCACCGTGAAGGCACCGAGGTCTTCATCCTCCCCGAGATCGGCCAGCGGCAGTAACCCGCTCGCCTGCGTCCAGAGCACGTCGGGGCGGATCCGGTCGAACAGGTCCAAGAAGCGTCGCATCGTGTGCTGCGAGGCGTGAGATCCCGGGCCTCGAAGCCCGATCGCTCGGATCTGGCCGAGATCGCGCAGGGCCCGCATCTGCTCAACGACCGGGTCGAGATATCGGTCGCCGGGCCCGAAGTCATAGGACTCCAGGGTGTAGACGGCCAACTGGTCCAGGTACAAGTTCTCCAGGGTCTGTTCAAGCTGGTGGCGGACCCGCGGGCCGGCGTAAGGGTGCGGAGCAGAACCCTGCACTCGGCCGACCTTGCTCGCGACCTGCACCCTGTGGCCCGGGCACTCCTTGAGGACCCTGCCGACCAACCGTTCGGCGTGACCGCACCGGTGGCTGTCGGCCGTATCCAGCAACTGGGCTCCGGCGTCATCATCGCCGACGTCCAGAGCGCGCCGCAGGGCGTCGAGCAGCCGTGCGTCCTGGGGCTGAGCGACGGTCGGTGCCCAACGGGAGGTTCCGCTGCTGACGCCCAGCGGTCGCACCGTCAGGCCCGGAGCCAGACGGCGGGGCGCGAGATCGATCAGTGTCACTGGTCAGCGTCTCCCGTCCGGTAGAGAAAGATCGCGATGACCCGCTTCCCCTTCTCGTCGTGCTGAACTCCCCAAGCGCTTGCCAGTACGTCCACCAGAAACAGGCCTCTCCCACCTTCATCATCTTCGTCGGCGGCCAGGGGCATCCCCGGCACCGCGGTGGTGTCTTCACCACCGTCCCTAACCTGGACCGTCACTCCCCACTCGTACACATCAAGAGACATGTCGAGCGCCGCTCCCGCGTGTTCGACGGCGTTGCCCACCAGTTCGTCGGCCACCAGGACTACGTCGTCCGTGTATTCACCTCCGGCTTTGCCCGCGAGAGCCTTGCGGACGATGCGCCGGGCTGCGCGCTGCGGGGCTTCGATGTTGCGGAGGTCGATCGCAGCGCGCGTCATCTCGCAACCGCCATCGCGTCCTTGGACGCTTGGCAAGACAGTGCTGGTGGGACCAGGCACGGGGATCACTCACTCCTCGCTGCATTCGCGACGCTCGGGGCAGGGACGGGAAGTCCTGCTGAATACCGTGGGGCATGCCGCAGCGCGAGTGATAGCGAAACCCGCCCCCACTTCTCCCCACTTCACCGACGACAGAGCCGACTTCTCACGCGCGCAGAAACGCACCGAGGGGGTCCGAGTGGGAACAAAGAGGCGATATTCGCACGCTCTACGCGCGCCAAGATGTCTCGGCGGGGGAACGCCACCCGTTTTCCAGCCCAGCAGCGAGGAGACGATCTGCGCCCCAGACACCCGCCTCACCTGGGCGGATACCAAGACACAGGTCATAACGACCGAGCGAATCGCCTTTACTGCACCCCTCGATTCCAGTCAAGCCCTTCCGGGGAAGTGAGGAGAAGTGGGGTGGCGTAGCCGATCTTCAGCGCCGACGGCGTTCGGGTTGGCATCAACGTCGGGCTCGCCGCCTGAATTGAACACTTCTGCCCGCTTTTCTCGAAGAGGTTAGAGGGAGCTACTCCCGCCCTCGGGGCCGCCTAAGTGGGGAGAAGTGGGGGCGGATTTCGCTACCGAAGCTTGCCGTGGAACGGCAAAGCTATTCACGGCATCACGCAACTGCTTGCCCAAGTAACTGTCAGCGGTGAACTCCTGCAACAGCAGGATCCGTCCCCGTCCCGGTGGTAGCCCGGGCATTCCTTCCCACTGTTGCCGGCCGTTACGACGGCCCCGATAGCACCCCGGCCCGTCGGGGGTAACGGAGATCCACACGATGAAACGTCCGCGCATCGAGCAGCACGGCCTGATCGGCGACATGCAGACCAGCGCCCACGTCTGCGGTGACGGTTCGCTCAACTGGCTGTGCCTGCCCCGCTTCGACTCGCCGGCCCCGTTCGCGGCCCTGCTCGGTTCGGAGAAGCACGGGGCATGGCGCATCGCCCCCGCCGCCTGCCAGGACGGCGCCGCGGCGAGCGCCGAGCGGCGCTACGTCGGCGAGTCCCTCGTGCTGGAGACAGTGTGGACGACCTCCTCCGGCAGCGTGACGGTCACCGATTTCATGCCTCCCCGCAACGGAGCGCCGCAGGTGATCCGGATCGTGGAAGGCACGGCCGGTGAGGTCTCCATGGTGTCCGCGCTGCGCGCCCGCCCGGGGTACGGGCGCATCAGTCCGTGGGTTCATGAGGTGGGCGGACGCATGGTGGCCGAGGGCGGGGAGGACGCGCTGTGGCTGGACACGCTGGCAGAGCAGTGCGAGAAGGACGGGGCGATCGTCACCTCTTTCACGGTCACCGCCGGTGACAGGATGGCCTTCGTGCTGAGCTGGAGTCCGTCCCACGGCGGCGCTCCCGAGATCCCTGAGCCCGAGGTGGCGCTGGAGGCGACCCTGGCGTTCTGGGAGGACTGGGCGAGCCAGTGCACTTACACCGGGCCGTACCGCGACGCTGTCGTCCGCTCGCTCATCACCTTGAAGGCGATGACGTACGCGCCCAGCGGGGGCATCGTCGCCGCGCCGACCACGTCGCTGCCTGAGGAAGTCGGCGGCGAACGGAACTGGGACTACCGCTACACCTGGCTGCGCGACGCCTCCACCACCCTGGCCGCACTGCTCGGGTCCGGCTTCCGCCAGGAGGCCGGCGCTTTCCGCCGGTGGCTGCTGCGGGCGGTGGCCGGCGATCCGGAGAACCTGCAGATCATGTACGGCATCACCGGCCGGCGGGACCTGCCGGAGCGGGAGCTGGGGTGGCTGCCCGGTTACGAGAACTCCGCGCCGGTCCGGGTCGGCAACGGCGCGGCCGACCAGGTGCAGCTCGATGTCTACGGCTACGTGATCGAGACCCTCTACCTCGCGCACGAGTGCGGCGTCGCCCCGTGCGGGGACACCGCGGTCCTCCACCAGCGGCTCATTGAACACCTGGCCGTGCGGTGGCGGATGCCCGACGAGGGGATCTGGGAGGTCCGCGGGGAGCGGCGGCACTTCGTCCATTCCAAGATCATGGCCTGGGTGGCCGTCGACCGCACGATCCGCCTGGTCGAGGCCGGCGCCATGGAAGCTGACCTGTTCGCGCTGATGGAGCTGCGCGAGGCCATCCACCAGGAGGTGTGCACGCGCGGCTTCGACGCCGAGCGAAACACCTTCACTCAGTCCTACGGATCGCCGGAGGTCGATGCCGCCCTGCTGCTGATCCCCCGGGTGGGCTTCCTGCCTCCGGACGACCCGCGGGTCCTGGGAACGGTGGAGGCGGTGCGCCGGGATCTGTCCACCCCCGAGGGCTTCGTGCACCGGTACCGGACCGCCGGGAAGCGCACCGGGATCGACGGCCTGACCGGTAACGAGGGGACCTTCCTCCTCTGCTCGTTCATGATGGTCGACGCGCTCGCCCTGACCGGCCGCCTGGACGAAGCCCACGCGCTGTTCGAGCGGCTGCTGGCCCTGCGTACCGACCTCGGTCTCCTCGCCGAGGAGTACGACCCCGCCAGCGGGCGGCAGTTGGGCAACTTCCCGCAGGCGTACAGCCATATCGGGGTCATCGGGTCCGCGCTGCTGCTGCAGCAGCTCGGTGCGGGTGTGCCTGTAGCCGAGGCGGACGTCCTCGTGGCGGCTGGTGCCTGATGAACGTGTTTGCCATCACCATTCTCGTCCTGCTTGTTCTCGTGGCCGTCGTCGCCTTGGCGATGGTGGCAGCCATCCGTCGCCGCTGGCGCGCGGCACGGCAGCAGGCAGATCTCCTGTCCCGGGAACAGAGGGTCACCGAGCAGGCTCTGGACCGGCTGGTCCACGAGGTGCTGCCGCAGATCCACAGGACCGGCGGCCGGGTGGCTCCGCCCGTTGTGCCGCCGGAGCTGACCGGCACGGTGGTCGGCGAGCGGCTGGCACTCGTGGCCAAGGCCGCTGCCGGCCTCGCCCAGACCATCATCGGTGAGGTCCGGTACGCCGCGCAGCAGGAGATCGAGCAGATCAGGGCGCACGCGGCGGAGGAGCTGCGCCGTGCGCATATCAACGCCCAGGCGGAGACCGCCCGGGTGCAGGCGAATGCCGTTCGGTCGACCGAGGCCGCGGTGCGCAGCGTGTCGTCGGCGCTGGTGGGCATGGCCGCCAAGACCAGCAAGGCAGTCAGTGAAGGGGTCCGGGCGCACCAGGACGACGCCACCTTCGGGACCCTGACCGGGATCGACCGCACCGTCCAGCAGACGCTGCTGGTCGCACAAGGCTGGACCATCCTGGCCGGCGGCAAGCTGACCCGGCACTGGACCACCACGACCCTGACCGATGTGGTGCGGGCCGCGATGGGCTATGTCGAGGACTACCAGCGCGTGGCACCGCAGGAGCTGTCCCTCGGGGTGAAGACCCGTGTCGTGGGACCCGTGGTGCACGCCCTCGCCCTCCTGCTGGACAACGCGCTGCGGTTCTCCCCGCCGCAGTCCCGTGTCCACGTCTCCTTCGAGCAGGGCCACCACGGGGTCACCGTCATCGTGGACGACAGCGGCCTGCAGATGACGCCGGAACAGCTCGACGAGGCACGGGACATACTCAGCGGCCAGCGCACCGACGACATCACGCAGCTGGGCGCCCTTCCCAAGACCGGGTTCCGGGTCGTTGCCGCTCTCGCCGGCAACTACGGATTCCGGGTCGACGTCCAGGCGCCCAACGCAATGATGGGCACCCGCGCCCTCCTCACCCTGCCCGCGGACCTCCTCACAACCGTGGACGAGGCCCCGCCCGCAACGGCGGCGCACAGCGTTCCACAGGACGCGCTCCCCTCTGCCACGGAGGGCCGCCTGGCCCTGGCCCCGCCCACACCGGAACCGCAGCCCGGCCCCGAACGCCCCCCGGTGCCGGAAGTGTCCTCGACGACGGCCAGCGGGCTGACGCGGCGCCACCGGCGCGGCACTCCGGCACCCGCTCCCGCCCGCCGGCCGGTCAACGCGGAACCCGGACGCGCGAGCGTGATCGCCTCCTGGGCCAACGGCACCCGGGCCGCACGCGCCGAACTTGACGCCACTCCTTCCCTGAAAACCGACGAGCAAGGACACGAGGCATGAGCGACAAGGACATCGGCTGGCTCCTGGAGCGCCTGGAGGATACGGACGGCGTGGCGTATGCCGTGCTGGTCGCGGCCGACGGCATGAACCCGGGCTACACGCCCCGCCTGCGGCGGGAGCAGGCGGAGAAGATCGCCGCCATCTCCTCGACGCTGTGGTCGGCTTCGCGGGCCTTCGACCGCGAGACGGGCGGCCAGGGTGTGCGCCAGTTCGTCATGGAGTCGGTCGGTCACATCTCGCTGCTCATCCCGGCCGGGGAGAACACGATGCTCGCCGTCCGTACGAGCAGCCCCCACGTCGACATCGGTGTGATCAGCGAGGCCGCCCTGCGCCTGGCCGGGAGCGTGGGCGAGCAGCTGGGGGTCAAGTCCCGGACGGCCAGCAGCGTGGAAGCACCGCCGGCATGAGCAGGCCGCGGCAGGATCCCGACCTGGTCAGGCCCTACGTCCGCACGGGCGGACGGACCCGCCCCGCCACGGACGTACGCCTGGAGAGCGTGGTCTTCGCCGCGACCGGCACCCACCCCGGACTCCATGCCGACAGCCGCGCCTTGTTGGCACTGTTCGCCGGCTCCCACGGCGGCGGGCTCGCCGTCGCCGAGATCGCCTCCGCCCTCAGCCTGCCTCCCTCCACCATCCGCATCCTCGTCGGCGACCTCATCGGACAAGGGCTGATGACCCTCGCCCAAGCCCAAGAGGACGAACGCCCTCCCCTCTCCCTGATCGAAAGGGTCCTCCATGGCCTCCGCGCTCATGCCTGACCGGCCTGACCGGTTCGTCGCGGCGACAGTGACGGCGACCGCGAAGATCGTGGTCGCCGGAGCCTTCGGCGTGGGCAAGACGACCTTCGTCGGCAGCGTCTCCGAAGTACAGCCCGTCCACATGGAAGAGACCATCACCCGGGCCAGCGAGCTGGTCGACGACCTGGACCGCACGCCCCAAAAGGCCACTACCACCGTCGGGGTCGACTTCGGACGCAAACACCTCAGCGACGACCTGGTGCTCTACCTGTTCGGCACCCCCGGCCAGGCCCGGTTCCGGTTCCTGTGGGAGGAGCTGGTCTTCGGCGCCCTCGGCGCCCTGGTCCTGGTCGACCCCCGCGACCTGGACGCCTCCCACGAGATCCTCACCCTCCTCGAAGAGGCCGGCGTCGCGTACGCGGTCGCGGTCAACCAGTTCGACGGCGCCCCCCACTACCCCCTCACCGAGATCCGTGAGGCGCTCGCCCTGGACGGACACACCCCGCTCGGCGTCTGCGACGCCCGTCAGCGGGCGTCCTGCATGCAAGCCCTGATCCAGCTCACCGAATACCTCGCCAATCTGGAGTCCCGACCGTGAGCACCGCGCCCCCTCGCATCTCCCTGTACGAGCCGGATTTCGCCCAGGACCCGCACGCCTTCTACCGGCGCATGCGCGAGCAGTTCGGTCCCCTGGTCCCGGTGGACCTGGCGCCCGGCGTGCCAGCCACCCTCGTCGTCGGCTACGAAGCAGCCCGCCGGATCCTCGGCGACCCGCAGCGCTTCCCCGCCGACCCGCGCCGCTGGCAGGTCACCGTCCCGGACACCTGCCCGATCCGGCCGATGATGGAGTACCGGCCCAACGCCCTGCGCTCCGCCGGCGCCGAGCACGCCCGCTACCGGACCGCGAACACCGCCGCACTGCAGGCTGTCGACCAGCACGCGCTGCGTGAGCACGTCGAGGTCGTTGCCGCCCAGAACATCAGCGCCTTCAAGAACGGCGGGAAGGCCGATCTGCTGGCCCAGTACGCCTGGCCGTTGGCATTCCAGACTCTGAGTTACCTACTCGGCTGCCCCGACGAGGTCGGTCACCGGATCGCCGACGGCATGGCCAAGATCTTCGACGGGGTCAACGCCTCCATCGGCAACCAAATTCTCGCCCAGGCCGTCGCCGATCTCGTCGCCCTGCGCCGGGCGCACCCCGGTGACGACGTGACCAGCAGGCTCCTCGTCCACGTCGCCCGGCTCGACGACACCGAGATGGGCCACCAGCTCATCACCCTCTACGGCGCCGGCATCGAACCGCTGACCAACCTGATCGCCAACACGCTCCTGGAGATGCTCACCAACCCGGACTTCTCCGGGGACCTGCACGCCGGCGACGCCTCCGTCCGCGAAGCCCTGGACACCGTCCTGTACCGCGACCCGCCGCTCGCCAACTTCGGGATGACCTACCCGCCCCGGCCTGCCGACATCGGCGGCTACATGCTCCCGGCGGACGAACCGGTGGTCATCAGCTACGCCGCCTGCAACAACGACCCCGCCCTCGGTCAGCACGTGCCGCTGGGCAACCGCGCCCACCTCGCCTGGGGCGCCGGCCCGCACAGCTGCCCGGCCAGCTCCCACGCCTACCTCATCGCTGAAGCGGCCATCCTCCACATCCTCGACGCCCTGCCCGAGATCGACCTCGACGTCCGCATCGAGGACCTCACCCGGCGCCCCGGCGCCTTCCACCGCTCCCTGGTGGCCCTACCTGTCACCTTCCCCACTGACTGAAAGAGACCCTGACATGTCCGAGCAGCAGATAGTCGTCCTCGACCCCACCGCCGGGAACCCGGAGGCCGAGCAACGGGTCCTGCGCGAGCGCGGCCCCGCCACGCGGGTGGACATCCTCGGTGTAGAGGCCTGGTCCGTCTCCGACCCGGCCCTCCTGAAGGAACTGCTCACCAGCAAGGACATCTCCAAGGACGGCCACGCCCACTGGCCGGCCCACGCCGAGACCGTGACCACCTGGCCGCTGGCCATATGGGTCGCGGTGAAGAACATGTTCACCGCCTACGGGCCGGACCACAGCCGCCTGCGCCGCATGATCGCCCCCGCCCTCTCGGCCCGCCGCACCGCCGCCCTCCAATCCGGCATCGAGACCCTGGTCACTGGCCTCCTCGACGACCTCGACAAGCTGCCCGCCGGCGAGAGCGTCGACCTGCGCGAACACCTCGCCTACCCGGTGCCCATCACCGTCATCGGGCAGCTCCTGGGCATCCCGGTGGACCAGCGCACCGAGTTCCGTTCCGTGGTCGACAACGTGTTCGCCACGCATCTCACCTCCGAGGAGCAAAAGGCCAACACCGCGGCCCTGTACGGTCTGCTGGACGCCCTCATCGCCGCCAAGCGGACCACGCCCGGCGACGACATGACGTCGGTGCTGGTCACCACCCGTGACGAGGAGGGTGACGGCTCCATCCTCAGCGACGCCGAACTGCGTGACACGCTCCTGCTGATGATCAGCGCCGGCTACGAGACCACGGCCAACGTCATCGACCAGGCCCTCACCATCCTGCTGTCAGACCCGGACCAGCTCGTTCACGTCCACGCCGGACGGTCCACTTGGTCGGACATCGTCGAGGAGACCCTTCGCTACGAGCCCCCGGTCAAATACCTCCCCCTGCGCTACGCGCTCGTCGACATCCCGCTCCCCGATGGCCAGACCATCCGCGCCGGGGACGCCATCCTCGCCGCCTACGCCGCCGCGAACCGCCACCCCTCCCTGCACAAGGACGCCGACCGCTTCGACGCCACCCGCCCCAGCAAGGAGCACCTCGCCTTCGGACACGGCGTCCACTTCTGCCTCGGCGCACCCCTGGCCCGCCTCGAAGTCACCACGGTCCTGCGCCTGTTCTTCGCGCGCTTCCCCGACGCCCAGCTCGCCATCGGACACGAGGAACTACAGCGGCTGCCGAGCCTGATCAGCAACGGACACACGGCCGTTCTGGTGCGCCTTCGCCCGATCACGACCAACTGACAGATCGCGACGAGGAAGTACGCCATGACCACCGCCGCCCAAGTGCAGCCACTCACCCCGTCCGAACGGCGGCTTGCCGTGCACGTGGTGAAGGGACTGACCGCTCGGGCGATCGCCTCCGAAGTCGGTCTCAGGCTGTCCACTGTCTATGCCACCTTGCGCAACGTGCGTTGGAAGCTGGGCTGCCCGGAGCGCTGTTCCCTCGCTGTCGTCGCACACCACATCCTCATCACCGGAGTCATCAGCATCCCGACACCAAAGCGGGCTGCTCCGCCCCTCGGCTCCGAGCAGATCAGCCTGCTCAGAGCCCTGACCCGTCACACCCTGCCCCTGTACATCGCCCGCGCCGCCAACATCGCCCCCGGCGACCTGCGGGCCGCGCTCGACCAGCTCCTCGCCGGCACCGGAGCGAGGGACATCACCGAGGCAGTGATCCTCGCGCACGGCTGGTGCTTGCTCACGGACAAGCAAGCCCGGGTGATCGCATGATCGAGCACACTCCGGTCGTACCGGTCAGGGGTCCTGAGACCGGACCTGGCCCCCGGTCACGGGCAGAGCGCGAACGCTTCGTAATGAGAGAGCTGCTGGCCGACCCGACACTGGTCGACCGTGCGGTCGAAGTCGTCCTCGGAGAGGACGAATCCGCTGAGAGCTGTCTGGCTGTCCCTCTGGGCGGGGCCAGAGTGGCCGGGCAGGTCACCGTAGCGGGCTGGACGCAGGCCCGCGATGTCCTCCTCGCTCTTGACGGGAAGCAGGGGTTCCCGAACCTGCGGGACCATGACAGCGGCGACGCCGATGAACCGTGCACCATCAGCTGGGGTCTGAACTCGGTGCTCGCCACACCGGATCAGCAGGCCCGGATGTGGGGTTACCACGAGGCCGGCAGGCGGGCGTTCGAGGACGAGATGAACCGGGAAGACTCCCGGATTCCTGTCACCCCGCTCCCGGACGCCGGTACGGGGCCTTCGGTCGCCGGTGTCTACGACGTGCTCCTCGACGGCCGGGACAACTACCTGGCGGACCGGGAGTTCGTGGAGTCGCTCCCGAGAGCCGATGCCGACGCCCTGACCGTCGCAGCCACCCTCAACCGACTGCACACGCCCAGCGTGATCGGCCATCTCACAGCACACGGCATCGACCAATTCCTCGACCTGGGATGCGGCCTCGTGCCCTGGCCCAGCCCGCGTTCGGACGAGTTCGAGCCGTACACGGCTCTCCAGGACATCGTGAGACGGCACAACAGCACGGCGCGTCTCGTCTACGTCGACTGCAACAGTCAAATTTTCGGAGGTCCTGCCCTGGATCAAATCCGACGAGACCGTCTCCGAGGTGATGGCCGTACTACGGGACGCGCTTCCGGCAGGCAGCGCGGTGTCCATCGTCCACGCCACCGACCTCGAACCGAACAAGATGAGCAGATTCACCGCTCGCTTCGGCGCCGCGGGCATCGCCTTCCGGCCACGCGATGCAGCCGCGTTCACGGAACTGTTCGGGGACTGGCATGTGGAGCCGCCTGGCCTGGTACCGCCGCACCGCTGGCACCCGGCACACCCCTACGCCCACCTCGAGCCACACATAGCAGGGTCTCTTGCCGGACTCGCCTTCAAGCCTCATACGCCAACCACCCAGTCAGCCGAGGAAAAGACATCGTGACCCCGCCCACGACCAGCGCACCGATCACCCCTCTGACACCGGCCCTGCAGAACGTCGCCGAATACCTCGCGCGTGGTGTCACCCCCGCAAAAATCGCCGCAGAGATGGGGCTGTCACAAGCCACCATCCGTCAGTACATCCGCAACATCCGCGAGTACCTCCACTTCCCGCGCCGCTGCGGGCTCCCCGTGATCGTGCACAGCCTGATCGCTACTCGGCAGGTGGCCACTCCCACGGCGGACAGGCCCACGCCGGACCTCGGCACGGACCAGCTGCTGCTCCTGCGAGCCGTGGCCGTGCACAGCGACAGCCGCGACATCGCCGTCGCCGCCAAGCTCGCACCGGCCGACCTGCCCGCCGCCCTGGACCGGCTCCTCGCCGCCACGGGCGCACCAGATCCCACCCAGCTGGTGATCCTGGGGCACAGCTGGGAGCTGCTGACGGCCGCTCAGACTCCCGCGGCACGGAACGGAGCGAGCCAGTGACCCGGTCCACGTCTCCTGCTGCCGGTGAGGACCGCTCCGCTCCCGTCCCGTTCACGCGGACGCCGCCGTCCGCGATCTACGAGATGCGCACGCTGAGCACCGCGGCCGAGCTCGAAGAGGCGGCCGCCCTCGTCCAGGACCGCGAGCGCTGGCTCACCCTGCACGGTCTCCCCATCCCCGCTCACGCCGACATCCCCGCCCGGTTCCGCGATGCGCAGCGCATGTCTGCCGGGCTGTTCGAGGACGGACGGCTGCTGGCCTGCATGATCCCCGAACACACCCCGGACATCGGATGGGGCCAGGGTCCGTGCCTCTTCCTCCGCCACGTCCACACCCTGTCCGGCCAGCCCGACGACACCTCCCGCCTGGTCACTCTGTGGGCGTCCGACTTCGCCGCCCGGCACGATCTCCCTGTCGTACGGGCCGAGACCCTCGCCCGCCATGCTCTCGACGCCGAGCCCCTCGCAGCACTCTTGCGTCGTCTCACCGACACCGGCTGGAAAGTGTGCGGATCCGGCCCTGGACGCGACAGAGACCGAGTCGCCCGCCTCCAGCTTCCCGCCGAGCTCCGCCCCGGTCTTCGCGCGCTGATCAGCTCCCAGGTCCGCGCGCCTCAGCCGGCACCCGACAGCCGGAGCAGCGCGTGACTGCCGACAACCCGCTGAGGCCGGACATCGCCCGCGAGCTGATCGCCCGCGCCTTGGAGTCAGCCGCGCACCGGGCCATGCGCGTGCGCGACCAGATCGATGCTGTCCAACTAGGCCGGGGCCGGCACACCGATCACGCGAACAGCCGGGTGCTGCGCCGGATCCTGGCCGAGCACGACTGGCCCGGTCACCGGCTCGTCGGCATCGACGGCTCCCGTGCCGCGTGGAGCATCGCCCTGCACAGCAACGACGACCCGCCCTTCCAGCGCGCGGCGGCCACGCTGCTGGGACGTGCGGTGCAGGCCGGCGAGGCGCCCATCCAGCACTGGGCGCACCTACACGACCGCGCACTCATCACCAACGGATGCGACCAGGAGTACGGAACTCAACTCCTGCTCGACGCCGACGGCATCGGGCTATGCCCGCTCCGCGCACCGGAGTCCGTCGACGCGCGTAGGGCCACGGTGGGCCTGCCGCCGATTGCTGTCGCTCTGACGGCGGTGCGTCGGCGGTACTCCGCTGACCACTCCGAACACCTGCTGTTCCCACCTCAGGCCGAGGCCAGCACAGCGTGCAAGACCCTTGCTCATACCAGCCGGACTACCGGAGTGATGCCGTGGTTCACAGGCAGAACCCGCGTGGGAACCGAAGGCGGACACCGTGGTGCCGCATCCGCTCAGGAACGCCGACTGGTCGTGGCCCTGTGACCCAGTCCACGCTGGAGACGCACCGTCCCCTACTCCCACCCATCAGACCGCGGCTTCTGCTTCAATCCACCAGCCACAACACCGCGGCACCCAAAAGTAGCGTGGAGCTCCCTGAACCAGCCTTGAGGGAGTGGGCTGAACACGTCCTTGGGCAGAGAGTCCAATGGCATGGGGTATCCGGCCGATCGGACGGCAGCCGGGTGTGGCACCTGGCTGGCTGTGACGGAGGACGCGGCTGGTATCTGAAGGTCCACGCAAACCTGAGGCTTCATGCTCACCAGGTGCAGGCGTATCTCACCTGGGTGCCACGCCTCGGAGCAGCCGCGCCCCGTCTGGTCGCCGTCGGGGACGGGCACCGAGCAGTGCTCGTCACTGCCGTACCCGGGCGAGCCGGACAGCACGTCGAGGTGACTCGTGAACAGGAGCAGGAACACGTCCGGCGCATCGGTGCTCTGGCCGGGCAAATCCATGCGATAACTCCGCCCAGACCGGCCCCAATCGGATGCGGACCCTCCCGCCACGAGACTGAATGGCATCTGGAACAGTGCCGCGACTATCTCGACGCGGCCGACTCGGAGTTCATGCGTTGCACTCTCGACCAGGTACTGCGGCTTCCGGCACCACAGTGGGTCCAGACACACGGCGACTTTCGGCTTGGCCACCTCGTCGTGGACGACGACACGCTGTCCGTGATCGACTTTGAACGCAGTCGTCCGGGGCCTGCCGTTTCAGACCTGGCACGGCTGGCTGAGGTCTGGGCGGGGAGGCCCGACCTGTATGACCACCTACTCACTGGCTACGGCCGTGGGTTGGACGCCGTCGACAGAGTCCGTCTGGTCATGGAGGCGTCTCGGCATGCTCTCGCACAGGTCCGTGCGGGCGCCAGGCGTGGCGACTGCGCGCTCGTCAGCCGTGGTCGTCGCACGCTACGCCACTTGCGCGCTTCCTCCAGCCGAGCGCCTGGTCAGGCTGCCGCAGAACAGCGTAGGAGCTCCACGCAGGGGCCGTCGACGCTGCCGGGAGACCGCCGGAGGACCGAAGGCACTGCTGTCGCGGCGGGACCACGACAAGGTGCGGCGTCCTGCAGACGGCCGACTGGCAGCGGCTGATGCCTGACCACGACTTCGCACGACTGGCGGCCGTTTCAGCAGCGCGCCGCTACGGGATGGCCGCCTCCTTCGACATAGGGGACTGGGGAAACGAGTGAGCGCGAACATCGTTTTGATGTCCGATCGGGGAGTGGCTGCGATCCCTCTACGGGATTGCGGCGAGGACCTCGTCGACGTCCGCACGACCGGCCTGCAGGTCGAGGGCCGCAAACAGGACGAGGCAGGGGCCTTCGCCTACGTCCGACAGCGTGTCCTGACCCGGCTGTTGCACGCGCAGTCGCTGCTGCCCATCGGGGTATTCCTGCTGTTCGTCGAGGGCTACCGCCCGCCAGCTCTCCAGCGGCGCTACTTCGAGGACTACTCCGAGCAACTGGGCGCCGCTCACCCCGACTGGCAGGCCAACCTCCGCGAGGCCGCGAATTGCATCGTTTCGCCTCCAGAGATCGCGCCGCACACCGCCGGCGCGGCTGTCGACGTGACGCTCGTCGACCACCGCGGCCGCGAGTTGGACATGGGCACGCGCGTGAACGCCAGCCCGGAGGAGAACGGCGGTACCTGCTACACCGACACCCCTGGTCTCAGCGACCGGGCCCGGACGAACCGGTCCACTCTCAAGGCCGCAATGTCCGCAGCCGGACTGATCAACCATCCGACCAAGTGGTGGCACTGGAGCTTCGGCGACCGGTACTGGGCGCTGCAGACCGGGCAGCCGGCCGCCGTGTACGGGCCGGTCGAACTGCCGCAGCATTACCAGCCCGCCAGCCGTTGCACGCACCCGGACCTCGTGCGCCGTCCAGAAATGAGCACCACCGTGTCCCCCGCCCCGTCCGCCTGCGGCACCCGTCTGCCGGTCCAGCCGGCGTCGCGCAGTGCCTACACCGTCCTGCCCGGCGTTGCCGGTATGGCCTACCGCACGCTGATCTGCGCCCTGAACAGTCACGATGAACAAACCGAGCATGCCGCTGTCGCCCGCCCACTTCACCCGCCGCAGACGCGAGCGGTGTGGGCACACTGGGGCAACGGCGCCCCGTCCCACGCGGTCCACGAAGCGTGCCGGCGCACCGGCCGCCCGACGTGCGCGCTGTTCACCGGCCACCCGGGCCTGTGCACGCCGGCCTTCGCCAACACCCCGTCACCGGACGCGACGCGTGTAAAGCGGATCGGCGACGCGCTCGCCGTCCTGGACCGGGAGGAGCTTCTCGACCCGCAGGGGGTGTGGAAGGCGGCGCACGATGCCGCTTTGCTTACCTGGGACGAGCTTCGTGCACGGGGGGTCTGGGAGCAACTTCGGCCGTGGGACCAAGCCGCCGTGTACTGGGCTATCAGCCAGGTCACCGCTCTGGGACCGGCAGGCCGCGGCCGAGCCGCAGCAGGGCAGCATCTCGCACGCGATGTACGAGAGCTGACCGGGCTCTGGGCCTCGGGCCGACCGGCCGGCCTGCCGGGCGGAGGCAAGGCGGCCGAGGTGTGGGAGCTGTTCGCGCTCCTTCCGCAGGCGTGGCAGACGCTCGTCCTGGGCGACCACAGGGTCGTGCCGCTGGGGTCGGCGCCCCTCGACACGGCGATCCGTGATGCTTCGGCCCAGGCTGCCGCCGGTCACGCGCCGCCCGCACCCGGATCGCGGGACCGCAGCAGGCGGGATGACGAGAAAGCACGTAAGCGGGGCGCCGAAGAAGCGCCCCGGTTGGCACGGCTGCCCTACGGGTGGCGGGTCGACGGGATCCGGCGGGCCGTCCTGGGCCGGAGAGAGCTCTCGGCGGGCGCGGCCGTCATGGCCATCAACACGCTGCCCGGATACGGCATATCCCTCCAGCGCTCCGGCCCGGACACGCCCTGACCGCCTTCCCCACCACGCCCACCCACCCCGCTAAGTGCAAGGCCTGGAGTACCTGAATGTCCGTGCGGAGGTCGACGCCCAGGCCCGATGGCACCTTCGCCCGGCAGCAGCCGCCGTCGGGCGCGCCTACAGGTCGTTCCAGACCTCCTTGCTCGACCTCCATGCGATCGTCACCTCACGTGGCCAAGCCAGCCGCGCAGGGCACCTGGCTGCTCCGCCTCAACCTTGCTGCCGACGGCCCCGCCACGGGCGACCCGGAACATAAGACCCCAGAACGCGACGCCTTCCTTGACCACGTCTCAATGTTCGACCAGCCTCCAGCTCCCGCACACAGCAAGCCGGACCAGGCCGGTGTGCGGAACTGGCAGCAGGACCCACTGCTGTCGACGCTACGCGACGTCGGCGGCTGCCTCGCCGTGATCTTGATGGGCGTTCTCATCACCGTGCTCGTTTCGGCGGCCCGCAGTCTTTGGCCGCTGACACCCGACGGGCACGAGACAGGCCCAGTGCCCGTCCCAACCAGCTCGGAGCGTCCGCGACCGGGGGGTGCGGCACCTCGGCCGCCTGGGGGCCTATGCGGCCGTACCGTCCGGGCGGATCGGCTCCGGGAGGGTTCGCAGGCGCTCGGTGAGTTCAGCTGCTGGAGTGACTGTCGCGCCATCGAGCAGGCGGCCGAGTCGCGCCAGACGGAGACGAGAGGTCGCGCGAAGGCGGGGTGGTGGGATGAGGTCGAGTACTCCGAGCGCGCGAGCGGCGGCCTGCTCCGGGGCGTCGCGGGCTTCGGCCAGTGCAAGGACGAGGGTGGCAGCCACCCAGCCGGGAGTCTGCTCCGGTGCGGCGGCCACCGACTGGCGGGCCACATCGGCGGCCCGGTCGCCTCGTTCGAGCGTCAAGTACGCCTCAGCAACGTGGAGACGGTGTTCTGCGAGGTCGTACCCGAAGCGGCCGGGCATCCCCACGCCGGACGCCATGATCGAGTCACTCTCTGCGATGACGTCATCGGCCTCCGACCCCCGGTCGAGAGCCGCCAGTGTGGGAAGGAGGGCCCAGCCGAGGAGTTGGGCGCGGCGCAGGCCCGCTGGCGCGTGCTGGAGGCCGTAGTCAGCGTGTCCGCGTGCGTGGTCCCAGTCCTGTCGGGCAGCGGCGACCATGGACAGCGCCCCACTGGCCCAGGCGGTCAGCGCCGGCTCCTGGGTGGACTGGCCGAAGGTGGAGGCGAGGGTGAGGTGTGCCCGCGCGCCTGGCCGGTCGTCCAGGTGGAAGCACAAGTTTCCGAGGAGGGCGGAGAGCCAGCCGACTTGGCGGCGGAGGCTCTGGCCGATCGCGGGCTCAGCGGCTGCGACGGAGGCGGACAGCAGGTTTCGGGTGTCCCGAACTTCGCCGAAGAGGACGGCTGGGGGGTGCTTGCTGTAGTTGAGGGCGTAGTGCTCCACGGCCGATTCGGCCAGCTCGACGATGGCCGGGGAGCCTCCGGGCGCGTCCATGACGGCCCATTGGACGGATTCGCGGATGGCGGGAAGCCCGCTGGCGGTCGTCATGAATCCCTTTCGGCCGGTGGTCGTCTCCTCGCGCTGGTGCTGACCGTAGTGGAGGGAGGGCGGGGACGTGCAGGTGCTACACCACAGGCAGCGTGTCTCAAGGCCCAGCTGGTCAGGTCGGGCACCGTAGGCCCGGGAGATCATCAGCCGGTATTCGTCCCCGGGTTCTTCCTGCCCGTGCTCGTAGCGGCACAGCCTGGCCGACGTCAGGCCGGGCGGCAGGAGGCCGTCCTGGCGGTACGCGGCGGCCACCTCCCGGATGGCTTGGGGCCGCGACCAGCCCAGTGCCAGGCGCCATGCTTCCAGGGCCGTGAGTTCGGGGAGCGCCACCCGCAAGGTGGTGACGATCCGCTCCTGCGAGTGCCCGTCTCGCTGGCACTGAGCACGAATCCTGGACGCCTCCCGCTGGATTTCCGCCCGTCGACCTCGGGTGATTGCGCCCATCGCCCGTCTCCCTGCCGTCTCGTCGCGTGCTCGGTCCGCATCGGCGCTCGCGGGCACCGGGCGGTCATTGCGTGGCCAGGTCAATGTTCCTACGGCAGGGCGGCAATGACGGCCAGTCAGCCGAAGATGCACCTTGGTTCGGCAGCCATGGTCCTGCACCGGCCCCTCGACACAACCAGCCTGCCGTCACCCTCCACCGCCATGTGGGCGCCTGCCGTGCTCACGTCAGCCCGCGGCCGCAGCCCACCCACGATCGCCGCAAACCCGGCCGACGCACTCCACCAGTGCGCATCACCGTCAGCGAGACACAAGAAGGGACTCAGACAGATGACCAAGCCATCATCGAAGTACGCGGTTCTCATCGCCTCCGGAGGCATGGACAGCACCGTGACCGCGTACGAACTACGCGCACGCGGCAGCGAGGTGTCCTTGCTGTCGTTCGACTACGGACAGCGGCACCGCACCGAGCTGGATCACCTCGGGAAGATTGCGGAACGGCTCGGCGTTCCGCATCAGAGCGTCGACCTCACGGACGTCGGACGGCTCCTTGGGGGATCCGCTTTGACCGACGCGTCGGTCGAGGTGCCCGACGGCCATTACAGCGACCAAAGCATGCGCAGCACGGTCGTGCCCAACCGCAACATGATCATGCTGTCGATCGCCGCCGGGGTAGCAGTCTCGCGCGGAGCCGACATCGTGGCCTTCGGCGCGCACGCCGGGGACCACCCGATCTACCCGGACTGCCGGCCGACGTTCTTCGAACAGCTCGGCAAGGCCGTCCAGGCCGGCAACGAGGGCTTCCTCGCGGACGGGTTCCGGCTCGAAGCCCCTTTCCTGCACCTGACGAAGGCGGACATCGCGCGCCGCGGGCACGAGCTGGGCGTGCCGTTCGAGCTGACCTGGTCCTGCTACAAGGGCGGCAGCGTGCACTGCGGCACGTGCGGCACGTGTGTCGAGCGCAGGGAAGCGTTCACGCTGGCCAGTGTCGCCGACCCGACCGAGTACGCGGACCGCGCGGAGCCGGAGGCCTCCCGGTGAGGGGCCTGTGGCGCATCGGCAAACTCTTCCGCTTCGAGGCGACCCGCGACCTGGACGGCCAGGACGACGGTCACTCCTTTACCGTCGAAGCAGTGCTCTCCACGGACACGCTGGACGACGTCGGCTTCGTGGTGGACTTCGGCCGCCTGGCGCCACTGGGGAAGCACATCGACACCGTCCTTGACCATCAGTTCCTCAACAACCGCGTCCCCGACGCCACCGACGTCGGTCTGGGCGCGTACCTGGCCGAATGGGCGCGCGCGCACCTCGCAGCGGAAATCGGTGCCGCACTGACGGAGGTGCGTATACGCACCGGCCGGCCTGTAGTGCCGACCGACGAGTTCGCCGTCAGGTTCGAGGCCACCCACCACCTCGACGGGCTGTCCGCTGGGCATCAGTGCGGTCGGCGACATGGCCACTCCTATCTCGTGACGGCGTGCGACGCCGATGGCAGGCCCACCGTGGTCCCGAAGAAGCTGCGTCGGCACATTGAGGACCTGGACGGCACGGTCCTCAACAAGACGGTGCCGTTCAACCCGACCTCCGAGCTCCTGTCGGCATACCTCCTGGAGCAGCACGCGGATGGGCCTGCCGCGATCCGGGTCTCGGAGACGGAGACCAGTTGGGCGGAGTACACGAGGTGGACGCCGTGACGAGTCCTCAGATCGCTGGCACTGTTCCTGAGGACCTGCTCCCGGTACAGGAGATCTTCGGGCCCGTCCCCCAGGGCGAGGGGCCGTACACGGGCCGGGCTTCGTGCTTCATCCGCCTGGGACGGTGCAACTTGCACTGCCCGCCCTGTGACTCGAAGCGGACGTGGGACACCAGCCTCTACGACCTGGCGCAGACGTGCCCGCCGCGCTCCGCCGAGGACATCGTCCAGACCGCCGGCGAGCACGGAGCCCGATCGGGGCTGACGGTGGTCTCGGGGGGTGAGCCGCTGCTGTGGCAGCGCACCGCGGCGTGGCAGCAGATGCTCTCGGAGTTACCCGGGGACGTACACATCGAGACCAACGGCACGATCTCGCCGAACGACTTCACCGCCGGCCGTGTCGCCCACTTCAGTGTGTCCCCGAAGATCGGTCGCATGGCTGCGGCCGACCCCGCCAAGCGACGTATCCGCACCGCCGTCCTGGCCGACTTCGCCGGTCTGGCGCAGCAGGGGAAGGCAGCTTTCAAGTTCGTGGCCGCCGACGACGGCGAGGTCGAGGAAGCAGCTCAGCTCGTCCGGGAGAGCCTGATCCCCCACGACCGGGTGTGGATCATGCCGCTGGGAGAGGACGACGCCGCCTGGACCGCTGCCGGCCGGGGCATCGTCAAGCAGGTCATGGACCACGGCTTCAACTTCTCCGGCCGTCTGCACCTGACTCTGGGGGTCCGATGACCGCGCCCTCAGAGCGTCAGCTCACCGGGAGGTCCACTGCGTCGCCGTGCGGTCTTGTGGTGGTCGGCTGCTCCCGGCGGAAACTCCCCGGCACTGAGCGAGTACCTGCCCTCGATCTCTACCAGGGCTGGTGCTTCCCGCAGCTGCGCGAGCGCGTCGCCGACCACCCCGAATACCGGTCGAGGACCCTGGTTTTGTCGGCCCGCCACGGCCTGCTCGGTGCCGACGAGCCGATCGAGCCGTACTACCACGTACTCACGCCTGAGCGGGCCTTGAGCCAGCGCGACCTTGTGAGCGCCGCGCTGGCTGAGCACCTGGAGCGGAACCCCGCGCGAGAGGCTCTGTTACTCCTGGAGCCGCTGTACTTCCAGATGCTCGGGCTGCCGCCGCTGCCGGTCGTGCACGTGGTGAGCGACCCGATGGCGCACTGGCCCCAAGTCGAGCGCGTGCTGGACGGGTGGGGATGGGCGGCGTGACGCCTGCACACGCGCGTGTCTTCGAGGGCAAGCGGATCTGGGCCATGAGCCAGGACTCTTTCCTCGCCGCGGCAGCGCTCATCGCCGCGCACGAGGCGAGCTTCGTTCCCGAACTCGTCGTCGGCCTCGCCCGCGGCGGCGTTCCTCTTGCCCTGGAGACCGGCCGCATCCTCGGTATCCCGGCCGTCGAGATCCGAGCCCGGCACAACGTCTCCGACCTGGTTGGCATCCAGGCAACCGGCGAGGTCGAAGTGGACGAGGCCGCTTTGCTGACCGCTGTCGCAGGGGCCGGGCGCGTTCTGGTCGTCGACGACATCTGCGGCTCTGGCGCCACCCTGCAGGCCGTCGCCTCGCTCCTGTCCGGCGCCGGTGTCGCGGCGCGCACCGCCGTGCTGTGCCGCAACGAGGGTGCCGACTTCCCCCTGGACATCTGGGTGTGGCCGGTCGCCGACTGGGTCGGCTTCCCCTGGGAGGACCCGCCGCCGCCCGACAGCATCCCTCTGCCCCACCCGCGACAGGTCCACACCGCTCAGGAGGCCCGGTGACCAGCATTAGCATGCCCCGTACGATCGCCTTCGTTCTGTTCTCCTACGCGCCCGGCGAGCCGGCCGGGTACGAACGCGCCGTCGGCGCCCTCGCCGAAGGATGCCGCCAGCTCGGCATCACTCCGCTGATCGTCACCTCCGGGCCTGCCGGACCGGGGGACGCCGACCACCCGGACATGGTCCGTTTGTCCTCCCTGACGCTGCCGCGCCCAATCCTCAAGCCCGACATCCTCGCCGCGCTGGAGGACCCCGAGCCGGTACGCGTCGAACTGCGGCGCCTGCTTGCGGACCACGAGGCCGACCTCGTCGTGTGGGTCGATGCTTTGTACGGGCTGGGTTACCTGGACGCCGCGCCCGAAGGCGTGCCGACGATCCTGCAAGTCCACAAGGTGCGCGGCGACGAGTACTTCGATCAGGCGATCGCGGCGGCCACGACCGTATGTCCGATCAGCCCGTTCATGGAGAGCGAGGCCCGCGAGCAGGGCTACGACACCTCCGCTTGGACGATCGTGCCCAATGCCTTGTTCGCGCCGGCTCAGCCCGCGGTGTACGAGGAGCGCGAGCGGCTCCGCACGCAGGGGCCCGTGCGGATCGTCTCCCGGGCCGAGCCGTACAAGGGGCTCGCCGAACTGCTGGAGGCGCTGCCAGCCGACTGGACCCGCCCGGTCGAGCTCGTCCTGGCGGCCGCCGGGTTCGAGTACTGGCCGGGGATGCAGGACGAAGTGTTCGCCGCCGTCCGCGCGGCCGCGGTCAAGCGCCCGGACGTCGTCACGGTCCGGCAGGCGCTGCCCTGGCAGGAGGTCCAGCCGTTCTTCGCTGGCGCAGCGGCCACGATCATCGCCTCCTACGAGCCGGAGACCTTCTGCAACGCCGCGGCCGAGGCCATGTCCACCGGCGCCCCGGTCGTGGGCATCGGCATCGGCAACCTGCCCCACCTCGTCGGCCAGGGCGGAGTCATGGTGAGCGCCGAACAGGGCGCGAACGGGATCTGGCCGGCCCTGTCCGAACTGCTAGAAGACGCCGACCGATACCACGAGGCCTCCCGCAACGCCGTCCTGCGCACCGCCTTTCAGGCCCCCTCCGAAGTCGTCCGGCAGTTGCTCGCCACCGTCAACGCCCGTCCTCACTGATCCCAAGCGTCACCTTGTGCAGCCGCCCCCTACCGGGTGGCCCCGTTCCGCTCCCACGGCAAGAGGAGAACAGATGGTCCTCGGACTGACCCCCGGCGACAGCGTGCTCGTCATCTCTCCGCATCTCGACGACGATGCTCTCGGCGCCGGCGGCACAATCGCCCGGCTCACCGTCGACGGCATCGACGTCCACGTCCTCACCGTCGCCTGTCGCACCCACCCCGGCAGCGACCCCAAAACCCGCATGGCCGAGTTCGACGAGGCGTGCACCGTGCTCGGCGTCACCTCGCACCACACCGCTTGGGTCGACACCGACGGCGCCACCAACCCCGGCGCTCGCATGGCCGAGTTGGTTCACCTCATCGAGGCCGGACCCCGACTCAGCCTGCGCCAGCTGCGCCCGACCGGCCTGCTCATCCCGGCCGCCGGCTCCTTCCACCAGGACCACCAGGCCGTCCACACCGCCGCGATCGCCGCAGCCCGCCCCTCCGCATACGCCCCCCGGATCGTGCTGGGCTACGTCGGCCCCGAGGACACCGCCTGGGCGCAGCACGGGCCACCCGCCCGGCGGCCCGTCGCTGTGGACACCTCCGGCGTATGGGAGACGAAGGTCAAGGCACTCACCTGCTACAGCAGCCAGCTGCGCGAGGCGCCACACCCACGCTCACTGGCCACCATCCGGGCGATGGACACCGCAGCCGGCTCCTCGGTCGGAACCGCGATGGCCGAACTCCTCACCGTCTACCGGTTGGTGGCGTGATGAACCGTGTCTTGGTTGCCCACCAGCCCGCCTACTGGCCGTGGTGCGGATACTTCTCCCGTCTCCTGGACGTCGAGGAGATCGTCTTGCTCGATCACGTCCAGTTCGCTGAGCGCGGCTGGCAGCACCGCAACTCCGTCGCTGGCCGTGACGGCCGGCCCGTACGGCTGATCGTCCCGGTGCGCCGCGCCTTCGGCCAGCGCCTGGTGGACGTGGAGATCGCGGAGCCGGACTTCGCCCGCCGCCACTGGCGCACCCTGGCCGACTCCTACCGGCGCGCCCCGCACTTCGCGCGCTACGCCGGCCAGTTGGAGCAGCTGTACGTCCGCCGCTGGACGCACCTGGTCGACTTGAACGAGGCCGTCACCCGCGTGATCCTGGCCGCTCTCGGCCTTGAGGTGACCGTCACGCGCACGAGCATCACACCGCCGGCTGGCACGAAGACCGGCGCGCTAGTGGATCTGTGCCGCCGGCACGGCGCCGACGTGCTCCGGGTCGGCACCGGAGCAACCGCCTACCTCGATGCGGATCTACTGAGCGAGGCCGGCATCAGGATCGAGGTCGCGACCTACGCCCATGCCCCCTACGGGTCCGCCCGGAACCGGCCCGCCGGGCTGTCCGTGCTGGACCTGCTGATGCACGAGGGCCCCCGCGCCCGCGCGGTCCTGGCGGCCGGCGCCCGTACCTCCTCCTTCGCCTTCCATCCCGAGCGGCACGAGGTGAACGCATGACGATCGAGCTGACCTCCGAGCCGACAGCCGTACCTGTCCCCTCGGGGCGCATCGACCAGGGGCAGGTGGCGGAGCTGTACCGGCAGTTGCTGACGGCTCTGGGCGAGGACCCCGACCGTGACGGGTTGAAGGACACCCCGCAACGGGTGGCCCGCTGGTGGGCAGAGTTCCTCGAGCACGACCCGGGCCGCACGGACACGACCTTCGATCACGACGCGATCCGCGCCGACGGAGACGAGCTCGTCATCGTGTCCGGCATCGTCGTGCACTCATTGTGCGAACACCACCTCCAGGGCATGGAGCTCACCGTCACTGCGGGATACCGCCCGCACGGGCGGGTCCTGGGGCTGTCCAAGATCGCCCGTATCGCTCAGTCGCACGGTCACCGGCTCCAACTGCAGGAACGCATCATGAACGGCATCGCCGAGGACCTGATGAAGACCAGCGGGTCCCCGGACGTCGCGGTGGCCGCAACCGGCACCCACTCGTGTATGAGCGCCCGCGGCGTCCGCGCGACCGGCGCGGTGACGACCACGACCTGCACCCACGGCGCCTTCGCCCCCGGCGGCGCACTCGGAAGCCTGTTCCTGGACCTCGCTGTGAAGGGAGCCGCCCGATGACCGTGCCGCGCCCGGCACCGCTGTGGGTGACGCTTGAAGGCGCCAACGGAGTCGGCAAGACCCGCCTCGCCGCGCTGCTGCGCGAGCAGGTCGAGCGAGCATTGGTGCTCGACGAGCTGCCCGACGCGGCGCCGGAACGGCTTCCTGGAAAGGTCATCGCCGCGCTCGCCGAGGGGGGCGACCCCTTCCTGCGCACGGGGCACCCGCTGACCGAGACGCTCGCGCTGCTCGGCCTCGCCGTGCGCCGCCGTGAGGAGTCACCTGCAGCGGCAGTGGTCATCGAGGACCGCGGGTGCGACAGCGTCGCCGTCTACCAGGCCCTCACCCTTGCCGAGCGCGACGGCAGCGACCCCTACCCCATCGCTCTGCGCCTGCTCGCCATGGCCGACCGCTGGCGCCCGCGCAGCGACCTCACCGTGCTGGTCACGAACGACGAGACCACCCGCCGAGCCCAGTGGGCCGCGCGGCTTGGCCGGCCCCTGACCCGCGACGAACACCACCGTGCGGTCGCGGTCGCCCAGTTGCACGCGCGCATCGCCGGCGAGGAACCGGACCGCTACCTGGTCCTCGACCTCGCCGAACTGACCACTGCGCAGGCCCTATCCGTCCTGACGAGCGCCGTCGCTGCGCTCACATCCCCGGCGGGAGCCTCCTCATGAACCCTGTCCGACCGATCACCCTGCTGTGGTCGCTGCGCAGCCTGTGCGATCTGGCCTGCCCGAGCTGCTACTTCGGCGACCCGCTGATCCACCAGATCAAGCCGCCGACGAAGGTCGGGCAGCTGTCCCACATCTCCCCCAACGACCTCAAGCGCCGCGAGGTCCTCGCCTTCGTCCGCACGCTCAAGGACTCCGCGGTCGGCAGGATCTTCGTCGCCGGCGGCGAGCCGCTGAACTGGCCCGGCATCCTCGAAACCCTCAAGATCATCAAAGAGGCCGGGATCGAGGTCATCGTCTGCACCAACGGGATCCCCCTGACCCGCCCGGTCATGCTCCAGTCCCTGCTCGACGTCGGCATCGACGCCGCATCGGTCTCCCTGGACTCCACCGACTCGGCGTTCAACGACTGGATGCGCCCGGACCCGAAAGGCGAGCACGGCTGGCAGGACGTCGTGGACGGCATCCGTGCCCTCCTCGCCGCCCGCGCCGTCGATGGGCCCCGGGTCGGCATCTACACGGTGATCACCCGCCTCAACATCGACCAGATCCCCGCGATGGGCCGCTTCGCCGCCGACCTCGGCGTCGACTACTACGTCCCGCAGCCCATCGCCCTGGAAGACGACCACATCCACCACGAGCAACTGTCCCTGCGCCCCGAGGACACCAGCGCCCTCAGTGACGCCTTCGCCGAGCTGTACGCGGCGGGCCTTCCCCTGACGCTCCCGGCGGGCACCTACCCCAGCCAGGTCACCGCCGGCGTCCCCCGGGCGACCACCACGGTGAAGGGCTGCTTCGGCGGGCGCACGCTCCACTTCGTCCAGCCCGACGGCACGATCTGGGACTGCGTCTCCTCCCTGCGGATCAACGCCACCCCCGCCTCGGCACATCGCACCATCCGCGGACAGAGCGCCGCGGAGCTGTTCCCCGCCCCGACCGGCTGCGCGAGCGACTGCCCGCTGGCCTCCTACGAGTGCGTCAACATGTGGCCGCTCATGGACTTCGACCGCATCCTCACCCCGGCCTCCAGGAGCGCCGCATGACCCTCATCCCCGCCGCCACCATGCGTGCCACCGCGCTGGGCCGCATGGCCGAGATGCTGGACCGCGGCCCCGACCCCGCAGGTGACGAGCACGCCCGCGCGCTCGAAGCCGAACTCGCCGAGCGCTTCGGCACGGCCCACGCCGTCGCCGTCGCCAGCGGCACCGCAGCACTGCACACCTCCCTCGCCGCATACGGCATCGGTGAGGGGGACGAAGTCCTGGTGCCGGGCGCGAGCGTGGTGATGACCATCGTCGCGATCCGGCTCGCCGGCGCCGTGCCGGTCCTGGTGGACTCCGTGGGAGCCGACCTGGACTTCGACGACCTCATCGCCAAGACGACTCCGCGGACCAAGGCGATCCTGCCCGTGCACCTGGCCGGCCGGTGTGCCGACCTAGCACGCCTGACCGCGTACTGCGCCGACCGCGATCTGCGGCTGATCGAGGACGCCTGCCAGGCCCAGGGCACCCGCTACGACGGCAGGTGGGCGGGCACCTTCGGGAACGCGGGCTGCTACTCCGGGAAGGACGGCAAGCTGCTGTGGTGCAAGGAGGGCGGCTACATCCTCACCGACGATGAGGCGTTCGCCGCCCGGGCCCGGAGTTTCGTCACCCACGGGTTCCTGCCCGCCCCCGGCCAGCCCGCTGGCAGCCGCACGGGCCACAACTACCGGCTGCCCGAGCCGTGCGCCATCATCGCCCGCGGCAACCTCGCACGGTTCGACGAACTCCTCGCGCTGCGCCAGCGGCAGACCCGCCAGCTGGTCAACGACGCCGCTCACGCTCCCGGCCTCACCCCGATCGAACCGGATGGGCGCCACGAGTGGAACGGCTACGCCCCGCTGTTCCACCTCGCATTGGAACGGCCACGCGACTTCTGCATCCGCCTGGCCGAGCGGGGCGTGCCCAACTCGGTGGGCACCTACGGCCTGACGACCGCCGACCGCCTGCCCTCCGTCAAGGACCTGGCCCTGTCCGAGTGCCCCTCTGCCCGGGCCGACCTCGACACGACCCTGGCGGTCGTTGTCCACGAAGGAGACAGCGACACGCGCCTCGCCGAGATGGCGCACATCATCACCGAGGAGGCACGCCAGTGGCGTTGACGACCGACCCTGCACTGCTCGCGACGACGTTCGTGGGCGTCGACTTCGAGACGCTCAACCCGGCCGGCCGCCGGCCGGAGCCGATCGAGGTCGCCGCCATCGCCGGGAAGCTGACCGCCGACGGCACCTGGCAGGAGGACGGACGGTTCGAACAGCTCATCCGCCCCCCGGACGGTGTGCCCTTCACCTCCTTCGACACCGGACAGACCGGCATCACCCCCGCGATGATCCAGCAGGCCAGCAGCGCCGACGCGACGCTCGCAGCTCTGGAGGAACTGCTCGCCCACCCCCCGTACGTACTGGTCGCGCACAACGCCCCCTACGAGGCCGGGCTCATCCACGACCGCGAGCCGTCCTGCCCGCGTCTGGCGCGCCTGCCGCTGCTCGACACGGTGCGCCTGGCCCGGACCGCCTACCCCGACCTGACCCGCCACCGCCTCGACGACGTGCTGCGCCACCTGGACATGCCACCCCCGGCCGGCCGGCACCGCGCCATGCCCGACGTAGCCGCCACGTGCCAAATCTTCGCGCGCATCGTGACCGACGGGGCACAGGCCGGCCGCTGGTCCACCCTCGCCGACCTGCACCGCGTGGCCGGCATCCAGCCGAAGGCCGTGCAGGACGACGCCGCGGCCGCCGCCCCCCAGCAGGACTCCCTGTTCTGACCGGAAAGGAGACACCCGGCGTGTACCCCCAACAGACGGCCGGCGAGGACACCGGCCGCGGTGTGCTGGTGTCGATCGAGGGCATCAGCGGCACCGGCAAGAGCTATCTCGCCCGCATGGCCGCCCAGCGCCTCGACGCGCCACTGCTGGTCGAGGAGTTCTCCCGCCGCCGTCAGCGCGGCGACCTCGGCAGCCGGATCGTCGCCGCGCTCGCCGAGGCAGCCGGCGCGGACCGGTTCCTGCGCGGCGGCTTCCCGGCCAGCGAGACGCTGCTCCTCCTCGCCGTCCAGATGCACACCTGGGAGACCGTCCGCGCCCCACTGCACGACGGCCGGACCGTGCTCGAAGGGCGCAGTCTGCACTCCGTCGCCGTCTACCAGGCAGCCGCTCTCCACCCCGGCGACGACGCAGCGGCGCTCGAGAGGGCCCGCGCTCTCATGCGGGAAGCCACCGCCTGGCGGCCGGCGCCCGACGTCACCGTCCTGCTCACCGATGACCTCACCACCGCACTCGACCGCGCCGAACAACGCGACGGCCGCCCCATCAGTCCCGCCGAGCGCGCCGTGCACGAGCGCTGCTCCCACCTCTTCCAGGCGCTGGCCCAGGACGACCCCCGCGTACGGGTCGTCGATCGCGTCGCACTGCCTGACCCGGAGGCGGCCGCCGAGCGCATCGCCGCCTGGATCACCGCGGCCCGCCCGCTGCCCTGGCCCGCCCCTGTTCTCGAAGGAGTTCCGGCATGACCCGCCGCCCGATCCGCTTCGCCCTCGGCTACGACGACGTCCTCCTGGTCCCGCAGCGCACCGCGGTGACCAGCCGCAGGGACACCGACCTGTCCACCACCCTGGCGCCCGGCCTGGACCTGGCCATCCCGGTGCTCTCCGCGAACACCCCGTGGTGCACCGAGAGTTCCATGGCCACGGCGATGGCCCTGGCCGGCGGACTGGGCGTCCTGCACCGCGCCTGCACCCCCGCCCAGCAGACCGCACAGCTCGATGCCGTGAAGAACACCGCCGTCCCGACCGGGATGACCGAGGCCAGCGTCGACGGGGACGGCCGGCTGCGCGCGGCGGCCGCAGTGGGCGTCACCGGTGACTGGAGGGAGCGGGCCGCGATGCTCGTCGACCACGGGGTCGACGCGCTCGTCGTGGACGTCGCACACGGGCACGCGGACTACGTCCTCGCCGTGGTGTCCGCGCTGAAGTCGCAGCACCCCGGCGTGGTGGTCATCGGCGGCAACGTCGCCACTGCGGCCGGCACCCGGGACCTGATCGACGCGGGCGCCGACGTCGTCAAGGTGGGCATCGGGCCCGGCGGCATCTGCACCACCCGGCTGGTCACCGGCGCCGGCGTGCCGCAGCTGACCGCCGTCATGGACTGCGTGGACGCGGCCGGCGAGGCCGGGGTGTCCGTCATCGCCGACGGCGGGATCAAGAACTCCGGTGACCTCGTCAAGGCCCTCGCGGCCGGGGCGACGACCGCGATGCTCGGCAGCGCCCTGGCAGGTGCGGACGAGAGCCCCGCCCATCTGGTCGAGGCCGATGGGCAGCGCTACAAGGTCTCCACCGGGTTCGTGACCTACGGGATGCAGCTCAGCTTGAAGAAGGCCCGGGGCGAGCAGGTCACCCAGACCGAGCTCGACGAGTACCTGCCCGAGGGCGTCGAGGGCACGCACACGGCCACCGGCACCCTGGAGCGCACCCTGCACCCGTTCCTGGCCGGGCTGCGCTCGGGCATGTCGTACTCCGGCGCCTCCACCCTCGAACAGCTGCGGCAGCAGGCCGAGTTCGTGCAGATCAGCCCGGCGGGCGTCGCCGAGAGCCGCCCGCACGCGCTGGGCCGCAGCCAGCAGCTCCCGCTCGACTACCGCGCCGAGGCCGCACGGTGAACCGCGGCTCGATGCCCGTGCGCGTGCGGGCCGTCGATCAGCGTGCCGCGGCTTCGGCGATCCGACCGAACAGGTCCTTGGCCTGGAGCCGCAGGTCCTCGGCGATGTCGACATGCTCCGCGACGGCGGCGGCCGTGAACCAGCGCACCTCATGGGCCGGCTCACCGGCCGGCCCCTCTCCCTCGGCGACGGCGAGGAAGAGGTGGTCGATGTGGACGTGCGGCTGTCGGGTGTGGTTGTCCGGATGCACGTCGAGCTCCTGGACCCACCACGGGGCGGGCACCAGCGGGTGGGGTGCCCCGGCGGGCAGTTTGCTGGACGGGCCCGTCACCAGCCGCGCCGTCCAGCCGGTCTCCTCGCCGATCTCCCGCACCGCCGCCTCGGCCGCGTTCTCGAAACTCTCGACGTGGCCACCGGGCAGCATCCAGCACTCCAGCCGCGGGTGCCAGATCAGCCCGAGCCGCCAGCCGTCCTCCATCTGGCGAAAGACGAATGAGCTGGCCGTGGGCTCCTTGATCGTGTCGCTCATGTGCGGAGGCAGTCCCATCGCTCGATCCCGTACGGCCGCACCGGCGGCCGTTCATCCGGCCGCCGAGCCTCCCACATCCGCCCCTGCACCAAGACGCATTCACGCCACATTCCCCCGCACGCGCCGCCGGTACGGACGCGCCCTGACGCACGGAGGCTGACGATGGACACCTTATGGAGACGCCTCGTGGTCCAGGACTACGAGATCTCCCGGCCGGCCAGCACCCGGCTGGAGTTCGACCTGTACACCACCTCGTTGATCGCCTGGCCCGCCGTCTGGATGAACGACCCCACCCCGTACGGAGTGCTGCGCCGTCCCGGCATCGTCGACATCGACCAGACCGTCCACGAGAAGCTGGTGGAACAGCTGGCTGCTCACCTTGCCGACCCCGCCCGGGCGCAGGCTGTGGTGGCGCGAGCGGTTGGCGATCGCGGTCGCGCGACCGCTGCACTCACCCGCGCTGAACGTGCCCTCACCGACGGCGCCACGGCGAAGGTCGGCGCCGCGCTGTCGGACGCGACGGCGGCGTTCTTGCGGGTCATGTCGACGCACATCGTGAACTGGCTCTTGCCCGAAGCGCAGTGGGAGTCTTTCCTCGCCCGGCTGTTCAACGACGAGGGCCGGGCACGCGCGTGCATGTTGGCCCTGTCGACGCCCGCTGAGACCGGGCATCTGCTCGCCGCGCACCAAGACGTTGTGCAGGCGGCGCTGGCAGTGAAGGACGGAGCCGGGCTGGAGACCACGGCCACCGGTCTCGCGGTCCGGATCGGCACGCTCTACGGCGAGGGGACGCCGGCCGCCCGCGCCATGCCCTACGAGGATCCCGCTCAGATCGCCGTCCTCGTGGAGACGCTGGCCGCCAGCTCTGACCCCGAGGCCGAGTTCCGGCAGATCGCCCTCGCCCGCGAGCGGACCGCCAGGCTGCGGGAGGCGTGGGAGACCGCCGCGTTGCTGGCCGCCGCCGGCGATCAGCAGGCCGTCGCCTCCGTACGGGCCATCGTGACGATCCTGTCCTGGGCCTGCGACAGCGAGGAGCGCCGCAAGGTCCTGCGCCACTCCTATCTCTCCGTGGTCCGCCGCTGGTGTCAGGGCGCGAACCTCGACCCGGCCGCGCTGACCACCGTCGACCTTCTGACTGCCGGAGCGGCATCGTGACCTTCCTGACCACCCTCACGGACGCGGCGCCGTCGTGCGCAGGCGCCAAGGCAGCCGCGCTCGCCTGCCTTCAGCAGGCCGGGCTGCCGGTGCCGGACAGCGCCGTCATCCCCGTCGACGTCGCGGACAGCGACCTGCCCGGCGCAGCCGGGCAGCTGCTGGCGTGGGCCGAACGCCGCGCGCCGTACGGGCTGATCGCCCGGTCGTCCGCGCCCGGCGAGGACAGTGTCACCTCCTCCTTCGCCGGCTTGTACGACTCGGTCATCACCCCCTGCACACCGGGCCAGGTCCTGGCGGCGCTGCGTCAGGTCCGCGCCTCGGTGCGCGCCCCGGTCGTCGCCGAGTACGCCGCCGCGCGCGGCCTGAGCCCGGATGACGACCTCGCCGTGCTCGTGCAGCCCGTTCTGCGGCCCGTCGTCGCCGGCGTCCTGGCCGCCCAGGTGACCGGCGGCCGTTGTGTGCGCTGGCGGATCGAGGCGGTGCGCGGACTGGCCGAGCAGCTGGTCAGCGGCGCGCAGACGGGCGAGATCCACTGCGGCCGCGGAGCGGCCATCGAGTCCGTCGCCTGTTCCGCGCAGCCGTTCATCCATCTGCCCGGCACCACGCAGGAACTCGATCTGCCGCCCGGCGAGTGGATCACCGTACCGGCCGCTGGTACTGGCCCAGCCCGCGCGAAGGTCGCCGGCTCGGGCCCCGGGGTGATGCATCTGCGCACCCCGGCCGAGTGGGCGGGCGTCCCCGTCCTCACCCCGCACCAGCGCGAGGAGCTGCTGGACCTCGCCGCCCGCGCGGCCCAGGCTCTCGGTCTGGAGCAGATCGACATGGAATGGGCCGTCGCCCCCGAGGGGCCGATGGTCCTGCAGGGCCGGCCGCTAACCCAGCCGATCCGCGAGACGACCCGGCCCGAGCCGCCGACCGGCGGCTGGGCCGGTCTAGCCGCCGTCGCCGGCATCGCGACCGGCCCCACCGTCCACCTCGGACCCGACCCGGCGCCGGAGGGCGCCGTACTGATCTGCGGCGCTCTCGGCCCCGAAGCCGCCGCCGCTCTCCTACGCGGCCCTGCCGCCGTTGTGTCGACCACCGGCGGACCGCTGTCGCACACCGCGATCATCGCGCGGGAACTCGGCATCCCGTGCGTGACCAACGTGCCCGAAGCCGCCGACATCGCCGCGGGGATGGTCATCGAGGTCGACGGGACAGCGGGCACAGTCCGCCCGGCGCCCTCCGTTCCCGCCCCACGCCAGGAGGACGGGCCCGTGTCGTATCGCGATGCCGCCGTCCTCACCACCCGCATATCCGATGCCTGTACCGACGACGGACGGGCCGCCACCCTCCTCCTCCACGATCCGGACTGCGCCGACCTCGGTGTGCTGGTCCGCGCGGTGACGACAGCCTCCGACACCACCGGCCTCCTGGGCATCCTGCTGCCCGACGGCCCCCCTCGCTCCTCCGTGCTGCTCCCGGAACACCCCGGCCTCGAGCTGCGCACCGCAGGTGGTCTCGCCCTGCTGTGGCCACGCCCTGCCGGAGACCTCCCCCGCCGCGTGGTCGCTCTCGACGCCGACGACCGCGTGATCTTCGAACGTCCCCTCCACACGACCAGGAGCGGCTCGTGACCCGATCCCCCCTCGACAGGTCGGAGATACCCGCACCCAGCGGCATCCCGCGCTACGCCGCGGTGATCTTCGACTTCGGCGGTGTGCTCACCACGCCGATGGACGACACCGCTCGCTGCTTCGCCCGCGAGGTGGGCCTGCCGGATGACGCCTACCGCCATGCCGTCGCAGTCCACCCCACCGGGCGGAAGCTCTACGCGCAGCTCGAACGCGGCGAAATCTCCCAGGCGGAGTGGAACACCGGAATCGCCGCGCTGCTCGGCATCGACAGCACCAACCTCATGGGCCGGGCCCTGGCCACCCTCCGCCCGGAGGAGACCGTCGTCGCCGCCGCCGCGGCGATCCGGGCCGCGGGCCTGCGCACGGCGATCCTGTCCAACTCCATGGGCCTGACCCCGCACAACCCCTACGCGCCGTGGGCTCTGGATACCTGTCACGACGTCGTTGTCTTCTCCGAGCAGCACCGCCTGCGCAAACCGGAGCCGGAGATCTACGAGCTAACCCTGGATCTGCTCGGGCTCTCGGGACCCGAGTGCGTCTTCGTCGACGACAACTCGGTGAACCTTGTGCCGGCCGAGAAGCTCGGGATGACGACGATCCACGCCACAGACCCGGCCCTCACCGTCGCCCGGCTCCAACGGCTCGTCCCCCACCAGCAGTAGACCGTCACCCTTGCCACGCGGCGTCCCGCCGAGCCGCAGGCGACCAGAACGAGGAGAGTTCATGCAGCACGAACGGGTTCGGGCCGGTGCCGCCCCTTACCGCACACCCGGCAGCGTCTTCACCGGAACCGCCCGCTACTACGCCGGCTTCCGCCCCGGCTATCCGGCGGAACTGATCGACCTCTGCGTGCAGTTCGCCTCGGCCTTCCCCGGCCGGCGCGTCCTTGACCTGGCCACCGGCACCGGCGCCGTTGCCATCGCCCTAGCCGAGCGGGGCGTCGACGTGGTGGCCGTCGACCCGTCCTCGGAGATGCTCGACGAAGCACGGCGTAGCGCCGCCGAGCGCGGCGTCACGAACGTCGAATGGCAAGAGGGCAGTTCGTACGAGCTGCCGGACTTCGACGACGTGAGCCTGGTGACCATCGGAGACGCCTTCCACTGGATGATCCCCCGTGCGGAAGCCCTGGCCGCTCTGGACCAGCGGGTGGTACCCGGAGGAGCGGTTGCCCTGCTGTCTCACCGCTGGCCCGGCCACCCCAAGCCGTCCTGGGATCCGGTTCTGAGTCGGGTCCGGGCACGTCACCTTGGCCCATCGTTATCCGCAGGCCCCACCGGTCAGGCCAGCCGTGACGAGGCGGGAACCCACGAGGACATCTTCCGACACAGCGCGTTCTCCCACCTGACGAAGACGACTACGGACTACACGCTGAACGTCACCCTGGACCAGCTCGTGAACTGGCAGTTCTCTCAAGCACAGACCTCCATACCCGTCCTGGGCGATCGCCGAGGAGCGTTCGAGTCGGACCTGCGCGCGACCTTGCGAGCGTGGGAGCCCACCGAGAGGTTCCAGGAAACCAGCCAGGCCCACCTCCTGCTCGGGCGACGGCCGAGCGCCCGAGCAGAGCGCCCGTGAAGCGGCTCGGGTGGGAAGGCCTCCCGTCCACAGTTCGCGCGGCGATCGAGAAGCACGTGGGCCCCATCAGCGGCTCCACCAACGCCGCCACAGGGATGAACAGCACCGTGGCCTGCGCACTGCAGACTCCGTCCGGGCCCGTCTTCGTCAAGGCTGCCGAGGACGGCCACCCCTGGGCGGCGCAGAACACCGAGGCCGTGATTAACCCGCACGTCACATCGGTCTCACCCCGCCTGCTGTTCCGCGTCGAAAGCAGCGGATGGGACGTTCTCGTCTTCGAGTTCGCACCCGAGCGATCCGCCGACCTCGCCCCCGACTCGCCGGACCTGAACCTGATCGCGGACGTCGTGACCGCTTTGGGGCGACTTCCTCTCCCGGATGTCTCCCTACCGACCGTTCAGGAGCACTTCGCCAAGGACGCCGACTCGGAGGACCTGGAACAGCTCGGGGGCCGCGATCTGCTGCACCTTGACCTCAACCCCGACAACATCCGGGTGGGAGCGAGAGCACAGGTCGTGGACTGGGCCTCACCTACCGTCGGAGCTGCTTGGGTCGATGTGGCCGGGCTGATCGTGCGTCTCCTGGACGCCGGCCACACACCGGAGGCCGCCGACCAATGGGCCCGACAGCTACCAGCCTGGCGTGCCGCTCCCCCTTCGGGCATCGCCGTGCATGCCTCGGTGAACGCCCGCTCCTGGGCTAGGACCGCTCGCACGGTGCCGTTCCCATGGGCGGTGAGACTGGCGGACGCGGCCGGACGATGGCTGCACTACCGCGACCGCCTCGACGTCGCCAGGTGTGGCGACGCGCGGGAGGCGTGGTGACAAGGGCGTCTGAGCAGGGATGTCCGTTGAGGCTCCATCGTGGTGCGGCCAACACCGTCATCGGCGTTTCAGCCAAAACCCATTCTCCGCACACCTGTTGCAGCGCACGGGTCCGTGCATGTGACCGAGGATCGTAGTTGGCGGGTGATGCTCTCTTCGGTGCAGTTCGCCGGCAGGTGGAGGGAGCTGGTTGGCGGATTTTGAGGGCGATAGTCGGCGGGCCGGGATCCGCCTTGGTCACGATGCGTGACTGATGGTGGCGATCACCTGTCTGGCGTGTTCCTCGAGGGCCGTGCAGAGCCAGGAGGCGGGGACTGGCGGGTTTTTCGATTCCCAACGCCTGAGCTTCGTCAGGTGCGGCATGTCTAGCGAGAGCGTTCGGTCGTGGGGCCGCATTGGTGGCTGGAAGACTGGTGCGAGGGCGAACTCGCTTCCCGTGATGTAGCTCCAGACGAAGGCGGATGCGCACTCTCGGGTGTGCTCGTTCGGCTTCCGGCCTCGGCCTGGAGGACGTTGTCGGCAGAGCTCGTCCCATGTCCTGTCGTCGATGGACCAGCGGGAGAACTGCATGCGGCGGGCCCGGAAGTCGGCCTTCTCCTGGCCAAGGACGTGCTGCGCCAAGAGTCGCAGCGTGCCCGGCAAGTCTCCGTTCTTAAGGTCGCGACGGGGATCCAGCGGCTTGATCCGCAGAGGGCTTTGCGTAGTCCAGGACGTGGGGATGCCGAGGAACGCCGCTGCTTCCAGGAAGTTCATATCGCTGATTGAACCGTTCCGGGTTCGGTAGAGACTTCAGATTGTGGTTGTGACCTGGGGTTTGGTGGTTGCGCGGTAGTAGTTGGTCTCGTATTCGGCGGGTGGGATGTGCCCTATTTCACCGTGGAGCCGGCGGTGGCAGTACCAGTCGATCCACTCTGCGGTGGCGAGTTCGACCTGGGAAAGGGTTCGCCAGGGCCGTCCGGGCTTGATCAGATCGGTTTTGAACAAGCCGATCGTGGACTCCATGAGGGCGTTGTCATAGGCGTCGCCAACGGAGCCGATCGAGGCCGCGATGCCGGCGGCGTCCAGGTGCTCGGCGAGCCGGAAACTCGTATATTGCGACCCGGCATCGGAGTGATGTATCAACTCACCTGCCTGGTGCGGGTGTTCGTCGCGGTCGCGTTGCCACAGAGCCATGTCCAGGGCGTCCAGTACGAGCGTGGTCTCCTTCGACGTGGCGGCGGACCAGCCGACGATCCGGCGGGAGAAGGTGTCCACGACGAAGGCGACGTAGACCACTCCCGACCAGGTGCTGATGTGGGTGAAGTCGGCGACCCAGCAGCGGTTCGGGGCCGGCGTGACGAAGTCGCGGTCCAGCAGGTCCGGCGCCCGCTCGACGGAACTGTCGGGGATCGTGGTGATGATCTTCTTCCCGCGGACGGCACCAGTGACGCCGAGCTCACGCATGAGGCGTTCGACCGTGCACCGGGCCACGATGTGGCCTTGACGGTGCAGCTCACGCCAGACCTTCCTGGCCCCGTAAACACGGTAGTTGACCTCGAAGATCTGCTGGATGAGTGGCTTCAGCTCGGCGTCGCGGACGGTGCGGGCAGATGGGG